>NZ_RIZI01000001.1 GCF_003721225.1 Acidithiobacillus sulfuriphilus
TGCCGCTCCATAACTGCACCGCAGCACCGGCGGCAAAGGCGGCATGCAAGACCGGCACGATACCGGCAAAAGCCGGCGCGGTCTCCTCCAGACGCCAGTCCGCCGGCCACTCCCACAGCAGTTCGCCCGCCTCTGCCCAAAACGTCTCCAACTCCGCCTCGGGCAAGGCACCCAACCCATGCAGCAAAGGCACCCCCACCCACGCCGCCAGGGCGCGCAACCAGGGGTTTGGGCTGACCAATCCTTGCCAGCGCGCCGCCGGCCGGATGTCCGGCAGGCGTCCTTCCCCCCAGGCCCAGAAAAAGCGCAGGGGCTCCAGGCCCTCCGCCTCCCGGCGCTGGTTCACCGGATGGGCCGTCAGGAGCATTTGCAATTCGTTGAAAATGCCATTCCAGTAGGGCGCATCACCGCCTTTGGGCATGAGATCCAGGGGTTCCCGACCCAGCACCGCATAAATCGGCGTGCTCTGCAGATCCGGCACGCTTTGCGCCAGGACATACCAGCGCCCCGACGGCCCCC
>NZ_RIZI01000010.1 GCF_003721225.1 Acidithiobacillus sulfuriphilus
CGGCGCTCCCATTCCCGCCGGTTCTCGGCGGGGGCATCCCCAAAGCGCTTGCGCAGCGCTGCGCGCGCCTGGATCAACCAGTCCGACTGGGGAATGGCCAGTTGCTCTGGATCTACCCCGGCCCGCGCCAGGTCCCGGCGCAGCCGGAGGGGACCGTGCCCCTGACGCAAACGGGTTCTGCCGAGCATTTCGGCATAGCGGGCGTCGTCCTGCCAATCTTCCCTGGCCAGGGCATCGAGGGTGCTGTCGATCTGCTCAACGCCATAGCCGGCACGGCGCAAACGGTCCCGGAGCTCCGCCCGGCTGTACTCGCGGCGGGCGAGGAGGCGCAGGGCATGGGCACTGGGGTCGGGCGCAGCCGCGGACAATCATTCCCCCGCGACAACGTCTTCTGCCATGAGGGGCTCTTCGGCAAAGGCCAGGGGGTGTCCCGAAGCCGCCGCCCGGACGCGCTCGTCAATCTCCTTGGCCATTTCCGGATGCTCCTTGAGGTAGACGCGGGCGTTGTCCTTGCCTTGGCCGATGCGCTCGCCCTTATAACTGTACCAGGCGCCGCTTTTCTCCACGATGTCAAACTTGACGCCCAAATCCACCAGCTCCGAGAAGCGGGAAATGCCCTCGCCGTAATAGATGGCGAATTCGGCCTCGCGAAAAGGCGGGGCCACCTTGTTTTTGAGCACCTTGACGCGGGTTTCGCTGCCCACCACTTCATCGCCCTTTTTGATGGCGCCGATGCGGCGGATATCCAAGCGCACCGAGGCATAGAACTTGAGGGCATTGCCGCCGGTGGTGGTCTCGGGGCTGCCGTACATGACGCCGATTTTCATGCGGATCTGGTTGATGAAGATGACCAGGGTGTTGGTGCGCGAGATATTGGCGGTCAGCTTGCGCAGGGCCTGGCT
>NZ_RIZI01000100.1 GCF_003721225.1 Acidithiobacillus sulfuriphilus
GCCCACCGCCGGCGCCGGCGGGATCACGGTCACCGGCGGCGGTGGCGGTGGCCCTGGTACGACCACCGCCCCGGGGACCGGTCCCTCCACATAGGCGGGTCCAGGCGCCACCACGCAGCCGGTCAGGACTGCGAGCCAACCCACCGTCAATGCCACCCGCCATCCCGGATGCGCGCTCATTTCTCCAGGTCGCTCCGCTTTTCTAGGTATTCATCCCGTCCGACCTCGCCGCGCGCATAGCGCTCACCCAGGAGCTTGAGGGCGGCACTCCCGTTGTCATTCATGCCGCTCCTGCACCCATGGCGATGCCAGCAGACAAAAGCCATGCGTGTCAGGAACGCGAGGCCGAACACCACCCCCACGATAGCCAGCAGGCACAGCAGTCCCCAAAACAATCCGAAACCACCCATCATATCAGGACCGTAATAGCCGGGGCCCCAAGCACCCATCATGCCCGAGCCATAGTAGAAAGGTACGGCCGGCCCCCACGGTGCCGTCGGCGCTTGGCCCGACGCGGTGGCGGCGACCGTTTGCGCCAAGGCCAATATCGGCGCCATCATTAAGCCCATGGCCGTAGCGGCCATGGGGATTCCCTTTTTTCGCTGTGATGCACCCATGCTGTTCATCAGCAGATCTCCTGTCGCAGGAACGCCTTTTCCCACTGCAAGTATAGTTGCAGCTTTGCTTCTGCGCTTGCGCGGGAAGCGGGATTCCTTTCCGCCTCCCGAAGATCCATTTCAAGCCACATCGTCTGCTCCGGCTTCCTTCGTCTCCCGCAGCGCTGGCGATAACTTCTTGCCGAACCAGAGATAAAACGCCGGGATGACAAAGAGGGAGACCAGGGAGCCGAAGCCGAGTCCGCTGACGATGACCAGGCCCATGGAGAAGCGGGCTTCGGCGCCGCCGCCAGTGGCGAAGAGCAGGGGGATGGCGCCGGCGATCATGGCGGCGACGGTCATCAGGATGGGGCGCAGGCGCAGGGTGGCGGCTTCGACGACGGCGTGCTGTTTGTCCAGGCCTTTTTCCTGTTGCAGGGTGCGGGCGAACTGGACGATGAGGATGCCCTGTTTGCTGATCAGGCCCATGAGCATGACCATGCCCACTTCCGAGAAGATGTTCACGCTGGAGAACCCCAGGCTGATGGGCGCCAGGGCGCCGAAGAGGGCCACCGGTACGGCGCTGAGGACCACCAAGGCGTCCTGAAAACTCTCGAACTGGGCGGCCAGCAGGAGAAAGACCATGAGCAGGGCAAAGCCGAAGGTCATGGCAAAGGCGCTGCCCTGGTGCATGTATTGGCGGGATACCCCGGCGTAGTGGATCTGGTCCTCGGGCGGCAGGATTTTTTGGGCGTGGGTGCGCAGGAAGTCCAGGGCGGTGCCGAGGGATACCCCGGGGGACGGGTTGGCCTCGATGAAGACGGCATTGAGCTGCTGGAACTGGGGAAGAAAGGCCGGCGCCGAGCGGGACTGGAGCGATACGAAGGTGGACAAAGGGAGCTCGGTGCCGTCCTTGGTCTTGAGGTAATAGGATTGCAGGAAGGAGGGGTTGGCGCGCAGGGCCGGCGGTACTTGGGGCACCACGCGATAGCTCAGGCCATCCATGTCGAAGTAATTGGTATAGTTGCCGCCCAGCAGGGTTTCCAGGTTGCTGCCGATGTCGGCCATGGTGAAGCCGAAGGACGCCGCCAGCTTGCGGTGGATGTGGATCTCCGTGATCTGGTTGTTGTATTTGAGATTTTTGCAAACGAAGGAAAAGAGGCCGCTGGCCTTGGCTTGGGCGATGAGGGTGGTACTGACGGCGTCCAGGGCGTGGTAATCGCCGCCGGTGCTGGTGATGACGAACTGCACCGGCAGGCCGACGGCGGCACCGGGCAGGGGCGGCAGGCCGAAGGCCGAGAGCTTGAGGCCGGGCACCTTGCCGACGGCCTGCTGGATCTGGTCCTTGACCCGCTGGGTCGTGACGGCGCTGCTCCGGTCCGGATCGAGGACCACGCCCGCCATGACGTCATTGTTGAGCAGCATCCCGCCAATGCCGACGCCGTTGACGGCGAAGGAATGGGTCCGCGACGGGATCTGATCGAAGACGGCCCGGGTGAGATAGCGGTCGTAGGCGTTCATGTATTCCAGGGTGGCGCTGGGCTGGGCGACGCCATTGACGTAGACGATGCCCTGATTGGCCGGTGGCGCCAGTTCACTTTTGCTGATGGTCATGAGCGGGTAGAGACCGGCCGTGAGCAGGAGGGCAAAGGTGACCGTCACCGGCCAGAAACGCAGGCTGCCGGTCAGGGTACGGGCATAGGCGCCGCGCAGGGCGTTGAAGGCACGATCGACCAGGATGGCCACGTGCCCCGCGTGACCGGCCTGCAGAATGCGCGCCGAGACCATGGGGGCGAGGGTCAGAGCGACGATCAGGGAGAGGGCGACGGTGGCGACGATGGTGAAGGCGAATTCGGCGAAGAGATGACCGATGAGGCCGCCGATGAAGCCCAGCGGAGCGAAAACGGCGGCCAGCGTGGTGGCCATGACGAGGATGGGACTGGCCAGCTCTTTGGCGCTGTGCAGGGCGGCGTGGAGGGGGGTTGAGCCGTGTTCGATGTGGCGGTGCACGTTTTCCACGACGATGATGGCGTCGTCCACCACCAGGCCGATGGCGAGGACCATGGCCAGCAGCGTGAGGAGGTTGATGGTGTAGCCCAGGGCATGGAGGATGGTTCCCGCCCCGACCATGGCAATGGGAATGGCCAGGGCCGGTACCAGCAGCGCGCGCCACGAGCCCATGAAGAGATAGATGACGGCAATGACGGCGAGCAGGGCAATGGCGATGTCCATGAGGACTTCGTGCAGGGAACTCTGGATGAACTGGGCACCGTTGTAGAGCACGAAGCCGTGCATCCCCGGGGGCATGCTGTGTTGCAGGCGGGCCATGACCTGCTCCACTCCGTGGGCGACCTGCAGGGCATTGCTGCCCGGCGCCTGTTGCAGGCCGATATTGACGGCGGGAACGCCATCGACCATCACCGACGAATTGTAGGTCTGGGCACCCAGGGCGACTTTGGCAATCTGCTTGAGCTGGATCGGCACGCCCTTGACCGTGGCGACGACCAGGTCCTGGAAGGACTGTACCGTATGCAAGGCGGTGTCGGCGCTGAGGGAGACGGCAAAGTACTGGCTGCGCAAGCGCCCCACGGCCGCGACAAAGTTGTTTTGCTGCAGGGCGGCGGAGACCTGCGCGGGGGTGATGCCGAGCACCGCCATTTCCTCGGGATCGAGCCAGACGCGCATGGCATAGGTGTTGCCATTGGGGCCGGTGCCGGGGGGCAGGATGCCGGTCAGACCAATGCCCGGCACCGATTCGATGGCCGGTTGCACCACCCGTGTCAGGTAGTCGGTGATCTGCTGCTGGTTGTAGTCCTTGCCCGTAAAGGTGAGGTACATGAGGTTGGCGCCGGAGCCCGACATCTCCTGAATGACGGGCAGCATGACCCCCTTGGGCAATTGGTTGATGACCGAGTTCACCTTGGCCTGGACTTGGGCCAAGGCGGCATTGGGGTCTTCGCCCATGCGCATGTAGAGGGTGACAATGGACAAGCCGTCCTCGCTGGTGGCGGTCATGTAGTTGATCCCCGGCGCCTGGCCCACGGCCTTTTCCAGGGGGGCGGTGATGAACGCCCCGACGGTCTTGGGGGTGGCGCCGAAGTAGTGGGTGGTCACCGTGATGATGGTGTTGCTGGTGGGCGGATACTCGGTGATGGGCATGAGGCCCAGGGAACGCAGGCCAAAGAAGAAGAGGATCAGGCTCAGGGAGATGGCCAGCACCGGGCGGCGGATGAATGGTTCCGTAAAATGCATGGCGGGCCTCAGAGATGGACGGCGTTGTTGAGGTGGACGGTATCGCCGCTATGGAGCTTGACCTGCCCGGCGGTGACGACGAGGTCACCGGCCCGCACGCCGCTACGCACGGCCACTTCCCCGTCCTGCTGGGTGCCCAGGGTCACGGGTGCCTCCGCGGCCACCAGGGCGCCGTGGGGGCCTTGGGGGCGGAGCACAAAGACGAAGTCGCCGTAGGTGTGGAAGGAAACGGCGGTCATGGGGATGGCCAGGACCGCTTGCGGCGCGGCGGTTCTCAGCTCGGCCTTGACGAACATGCCGGGACGCAGGCCCCGGGGCTGCTGCACTTGGGCGCGCACCGCCACGGCGCGGTTCTGGGGGTCCACATGGCTGTCGATGGCGCGCACCGTGGCGGCATAGTGATGGACGGCATCCCCTGCGTGGATGCTCAGGGTGAGGGACGCACCCACGGAGATGGCGGCTAGATCCCGTTGGGGAACGGTAAAGTCGGCATAGAGATGGTCCAGGTTTTCAAGGTGAATGACCGTCTGATCGGCGCGTACGTATTGGCCGGGGTTGACCGTACGCAAACCCAGCACGCCGGAAAAGGGCGCCCTGATTTCCGTATCGGCCAGGGATTCCTGCAAGGCGGCGACCTTGGCCCCGGCTGCCTGACTGGTATAACGGGCACGATCCAGCGCCGCCGTGGAGATGCCATGGATGGCGTAGAGTTTTTGGGCGCGCTGGTAATCTACCGCGGCCAAGTCGGCCTGGGCCTGGGCTGCGCGGATCTCGCCCGGGAGGGGACCGGGATTGATGCGCAGCAACAAGGTGCCTTTGCTCACCCTCTGACCCGAGTGAAAGAAGACGGCCTGCACCACCCCTGCGGTCTGCGGGCTCAGGGCCGCGCCCTGGTCGGCGACGATCTCGCCCACGGCGGTCATCTGCGGGGTCCAGGAGGTCTTGCGTACCTTTGCCGCGGAAACGGTGACGGGGGAATGGGCATTGGCGGCCAAGGTGCCGTGCAGAGCGCGTTGGCGCATCCCGTACCAGGCGAAGATCGCGCCAAAGGACAGGGCGACGATAACCAACATGGCGACAAAGGCTTTTTTCATTCCGATGATCTCGCAGGGGCGGTGGGGCCGGAGGGACGGGGGGTGCACCAGCCATCGCCCATGGCCACGAAGAGGGCGGCGTTGTCCAGATAGCGCTGGGCACGGGCCTGGACGGCGGCGATTTCATCTTTCTGCGCCTCCAGTTCGGCATTGAGCAGCGTGGCATAATCCACGGCGCCATCCCGATAACGGGCCAGCGCCAGTTGATAGGCCGATGCCGCGGCCCGGGCTGCGGCGCGGCTGTGGGTGTAGGCGGTGTCGGCCGACTGTACGGCGCGCAGGGCGTCGGCCACCTCGCGAAAGGCGTTGAGTACCGTGGCCCGATACAGATCCGTAGCGACCCGCCAATGATCCATGGCCGCGCGTTTTTTCGCGTGCAGGGCGCCGCCCTCATAGATAGGGGCGGCGAGGGAGCTGCCGATGGCCCAGAGGGTGGAGGCGGGGTCGAAGAACATGCCGCCGGTCATGGCCGCTTTGCCCAGACTGGCGCTGATGTCCATATTGGGATAGAGATTGGCCGTGGCCACCCCTACTTCGGCGGCTGCCGCAGCGGTCTCGGCGCGCGCCGCCTGAATGTCCGGACGGTTTTCCACTAAAGCGGAAGGCACCAGCGTGGGGATGACGGTGGGCAGACGCAGTTCCGACAAGGAGGGCAAGGACAGTGGCGCATCGGGAACGGTGCCGAGCAAGGCCGCCAGTTGGTGGCGGGCAGCGGATTCGGCCGCCTGCAGGGGCGGAATCCGGGCGGCCGCGGCCTCGGTAACGGCTCGCTGCTCATCGACCGTCTGCAAATCTTGCGCGCCCAGCCGGTATTCATTGCGGATGAGGGTGAGCAGTTGGGCGTCGTCTTGGGCCATGGCCTGGGCGAGCCGCACCTGGGCATGAGCCGAGGCGGCGGTGATCACGGCCTGGGTGACGGCACCGCCGAGAAAGACCTGGCCTTGATGGAGTTCCGCCCGGGCGACGGCGCTTCGGGCCCGGGCATCTTTCAGGATATACCCTTGGCGGCCGAAGACATCGGGGTTGTAGCTGATGCCCACGCTGCCCAGCAACAGGGTGTAAGGATTGCCGGGCACCCGCGTGCCAAAGCCGCCATTGGTTCCGGCCCGCAGAGCCCGTTGGCGGCCGGCACCCAGGTTCGCCCCCAGTTGCGGCAGGAAACCGGCATTGGCCACGCCTTCCAGGGCCTGGGCCTGGGCCAGGGAGGACTGGACGGCGGCGAGATCGGGATTATGCTCGGTGGCCGTGGCGATGAGCCGGTTGAGGGCCGGGGAATGGAAGAGATGCCACCAGGATTGCGCCTGGCCCTCGGTCCATTGCAGATGCTGTGCCCCGTTGACCGCATGCTGATTGTAACGTGTTGGCAAGGGAGCGGTCGGGGCGGGCAGTTTCGGGCCAACGGCACAGCCCGCCAGGCCGAGAGCCGCGAGCAGGGGCAGGAGGCGGTATCCGCTCCGGAACGATGGTAAGGGGATCGAGGGGCGTGTTTTCATGGGGAAACAGGCTAAAGGAACGCGCTGTAACAATCTCCCCGTCAAGCGTAAGCAAATGTAACAGCATCCGCTTCCGTTACAATCGCTTACATTTGCCTCTGCCCCTTCCCCGCGCGCTCCATTACACTGCAGGCATGAATCCCTCGCACCCTTGCGCAAACATTCTGGTGGTGGACGACGACCTGCGCCTGCGCAGCCTGCTGGAATCGCACCTGCGGGCCTTCGGCTTTGCCGTCCATGGCTTGGGCGATGGCCGGCAGGTGGAGGCCGTGCTCGATCGGGAGGCCATCGATCTGATCATTCTCGACCTGGGCCTGCCTTTTGAAGACGGGCTGGAGATCTGTCGGCGGCTGCGCCGGAGCCGTCAGATTCCCATTCTGATGCTCACTGCGCGCGGTGATGAGGTGGACCGCATCCTCGGTCTGGAGATGGGGGCAGACGATTATCTGCCCAAACCCTTCAACCCGCGCGAGCTGATCGCCCGCATCCAGGCTATTTTGCGCCGGGTCAAGCCCATTGCCCCGACGCTGGCAGCGCCCGAGGAACTGGAGCCTTTGCGCTTCGGGCCCTTCCTTCTGGATTTTCGCCGGCATCTGCTCAGCAAGGACGGCGAAGCCCTGGGCCTCACCAGCGGCGAATTTCAGCTTCTGGTCACCCTCGCCCGTCATGATGGCCAGCCCCTGTCCCGCGACCAGCTCATGCTCCTCACCCGCGGGCGCGCCCAGGGGCCCTATGATCGCAGCATCGATGTGCAGATCTCCCGGCTGCGCCGTCTGATCGAAAGGGACCCCGCCCATCCGCAATATATCCGCACGGTGTGGGGACATGGCTATCTCTTTGTGAGCGCTGGCCCATGAGACTGGAAACGGCCGGATTTCCGATGAGCCGCCGCGGACGACCCCGGCCAGGCAACCGGCTGAGTTCCCTGCCGGGCCAATGGCCACGGACCACCCTCTGGCGTACGGTGGTGCTGCTGGCACTCCTCTTTCTCATCAGCCAGGGTACGGTGTTCGTGCTCTATCACCGCTATGTCCTGGACCCCGCTGCCCAGCGTTTTGCCGAATTCCTCCTCCAGAGCTATCGCGCCATCCCGCCGCCCGGCACACCTCCATCCGACACCCTCCAATGGTTGCCCAGCAATGCCCGGCCGGGAACGATCTCCGGGAATTACTTCTTTGCCCAAAGCGCCAGGGCCATCGCCCGGCTGGCTCCCGGCGCGGCATTGCGCATGGGGTCGGCTTCGCCAGGGGGTACCTGGGTCTGGATCCATGGCGGGACAGGGCGGCCGTGGCTAGGGATGCGTATCTCCCCGGTCAACTTCGGCGGCTCTACATTTATCCTCATGCGTCTGATGATCATCGCCTTTTTTACCCTCCTCGGAGCGATCCTGATTGTGCGTCAGATCAACCTGCCACTCCTGCGCCTGGCCGATCGGGCCCGGTCCATCGGCCGCGGCGAGGTACCCGAAGCGCCGCCTTCCGTAGGCGGTCCAGCCGAAGTGCAAGAACTGGAAAAGGCCATCCAGCGCATGGCCCAGGACCTGCACATCCTGTACGAGGAGCGGGCCATCCTCCTTACGGGTATTTCCCACGAATTGCGCACCCCCCTGTCCCGCCTCCTCCTGGCCCTGCATCTGCCCGATGCGCCGTTGCTGGAGCAGAAGGAAGCCATGCAGGTGGACGTCACCGAAATGGATGAAATACTCGACAAATTCCTCGCCCTGGTGCGCAGTGGTCAGGAAGAAAAAAGCATCGTCAATCCCCCGGAAACCCTGCTGGCACGCATGGCGCAGATCGGCCGGGAACGCTATGGGCTGAAGATCCGCACAGCAACGCCGCCGGCCTTGCCGAGCGTTGCCTACCGGCCCATGGCCATGGAACGGGTGTTCCGCAACCTCTTCGATAATGCCGCCCGTTATGGTGAGGGACGCCTGGAGATCGCTGTGGATGAGGAGGCTGGTGAGATCGTTTTCCGGCTACGCGATTTCGGTCCCGGCGTGCCCGCGGCCTATCTGTCCCTGCTGGGCAATGCCCCCCTCCCGAACCAAAGGGGTGTCGTCCACGGCTCCGGCATCGGCCTACGCATCTGCCAGCGCATCATCGCCCTCCACGGCGGTTCACTACGCTTTGCCAACGCCGGCGGGCTGGTGGTAGAGATAAGATTGCCTATTTCATCAACAAGTTATTAACATGGCCCTTAAATACCAGACCATAGCGTGGTATAATTTGACGTATGGAAAGAATCGACGTGCGCAGCTTGACGATGGAA
>NZ_RIZI01000101.1 GCF_003721225.1 Acidithiobacillus sulfuriphilus
CTGGACCAAAACCGCACGGGATATCCTGCAAAAGGTCATCCGCGCTAACGGCCATTTAAGCAGCAAACAGAATGCAACACTACTCTAGGACCAGGGATTCGCCAACGGTGGACGCCTCGAATACCTGCACATCGGGGGTAATGGTACCCAGCAATAGCCGCACCCCTGCCCGGAACAGGGCATGGTCATCAATGAGGAGGATTTTCATGGGATCCGCGAGCGGCGGGGGTCTGCGGGCAGCAGAAATGGGAAAGCCGCCAGGGATAAAATGGATAGTGCATGGCCTGCCCTCCTCAAGACTGCGCCCTGATCCGGCAACCGAAAACGCCAGTATTCACTCTACCGCCCCCCCCCGGTCCCCAGCAACCCCCCTCAAAGGAGGGGGTTGTAGTCTGTAGAGCTGCGGCTAAACTCAACGTAAAGGGTAATTTTTATTGCCGCTTTGTGCTTAATAACTCGGTTGTTTGCAGAAGTGCACCAGCTAACACGGGAGAAAAAACCATGAAAAATCATATGCTGGTCCTGATTAGTGTCGCAGTAGCTCTTGCACCGGTAATTGCTCTTGCAAGCACTGGACCCACTGTCTTCGGATATGCCCAAGTTACCGGAAGTGAACAGTTTGGTACGGGTGGTGCAGAGATTCCATTAGCATTCAATGGGGAGCCCATCCCGGGAGCCAACTATTATGCCGACGGCATAATAGTTGGCATGCACCGTATTCGATTAGGCTTCAAGGGAGAGGCCGTACCTGGTGTCAATATATTTTTCCAATATAAGTGGGATGGTGCATGGACGAGTAGCGGCATAGGAGCCGATTTTGGAAGCTCTGGCGTGCAGGATGCTTACTTTAACCTAAGGATTTTCCCCGAAGTGCAAATGCAGGTCGGTAAATTTGTAGTACCAATCGGCTTTGAGCGTCAGGAGCTTGGCAACAAGCTGTTATTTATTCAACGCTCCATGAACCAGTCACTAGATGCCAATCGTTCTGTAGGCATTATGTTTCATGGTACGAATGTAATGGATAGCGATGTTTATTATAAAATAGGCGTATTTGATAACTATTCCTCGGATCCCCACAATGCTTTTAACGGCGTAGGCGTAGCTTTACCGACAGGATCTGGACAAACCACTGTCGGAGGCATCCTCAGCAATGGGAGCGGCCATTATATCCTTGCAGGAATGCTTGGTTATACAGCTTCTTTCTTGAATGTAGAACTTTCTGTCGCAAGAGCGGACGCTAACCAGGCATATCCCTATTTTGCCCAAAGCATCGATGCCTGGAATGTGGGGGCGAAAGGTGACTTGGAAGGATTGGAATACATGGCCGAGTATAGCCATGTGAGCAGCTATCAGGGCATCGAAGGCTTAGGCGCGCAAGATTGGTATGTCGCCTTGGCCGCCAACTTACATCAGATGACCTTAACACCAGATTGGCTGGACATCGAACCCACGCTTCGTATCGAACGCTTCCAATGGACTGGAACCAATGACTTGGGTAGCGGATTGAATAACTATACCATTGGCGTGAACTATTCCGTAGATCCCAACAACCCCTATGCGGCACGCGTGCAGTTGAACTATGTGGTTCCAACAGGTGCTTCACGGTACCGTGAAGACTATACCATGTTCAGAGCAGGAGCGAGCACTTATAACCCTGTTCCAGATAATGCCTATATTTACAATACAGCGGTTCTGCAAATGCAAGTCGCCTTCTGAGGGATTTGGACTTACTAATTTTATAGAAAGTAAAGCCATCTTCTGCTAGGATTTCTCCATGAGATGCCAATGTGAAAACGACGCCCGGAAGCTGGACCATGGGACCCTGCAGGCGATGCGCATCCGCGCAGTGAGTGCGGTGCGCAAGGGCCAACCAGTGGAGCAGGTCGCGGAGGTTTTCGGTCTCAACAAAAGAGCAGAATATGGTTTTACTTTCTATAAAAGTAGTAACGCCAAGGGTAAACACGATCATGGAATTGACCATTGCGGTATTTCTCGGTGTGGACTTGGTGGTGCTCTATGGGCTAAGTGCCCTGGGGGTGGTGCTGCTGGTTTTTGGCCCGCAGAAAGCCGATGACAAATGCCTTGCCGCGAAGACGGCGAAAGCACCGGGAGTGCTAGACTAGGGGATGATAAGGCGGCATTCCTGGGCGCACGCCCATTCTCGCCGCAATCCACGCCCAAAAATCCGCGCATTGAGATCCCAGCACCAATGGCTGTGGTGGAGGCGAGTGGTGGTAGAAAGCTCGTATGTTGGCGGTTTGGTCGCCAAGGAGGGCGCCTACAGTGCGGGTTGGGACTCCCCAAGGACAATGGATTGCGCAATATGTTGCGCGTATTCGTGCTTTCGCCGGAGCGGTTTGGGTCCGGCGATTCCCGCTGGATGCCGGGGCGGGATGAGATGGGCTTAGCGCGGAGGATGGCGATGGCGGACGCGCACTACTACCCGCCGACGGGGCAAGGGACGTCTGTAGGGGAGAGGATGGCGACGCCCCGTATTCCGAATAACCAGAGGTCCTTTTCTGTGGACGATGACCATGCGTCCGCCCAAGGGCCGCAGGACCGGGTGAATGGCCCCGCGATAGAAGGGCCGATCCCTATAGAGAGGGATGACCCGCGCGCGCCATATCCGGTAATGCACCAGATACCCATGGTGGCGAACCCACCAGCCGGGGTGATAGATGCGATACCACGGCGCCACGCGGGCCCGCCACCAGACGAAGTAGGGTCGGAAGGCAAACACCGGGGGCGGCGGCCCATACCGCAGCGGCAGCGGCACGGCGATCGTCATGAACAGCGGCAGCCACGGACCAGTGTAGTATGGACTATACACCCAGGCATCCCCCGCCCATTCGTAGTACAGCCCGGCGGAGGCATAGACGAACTCGGACAGGGTGGGCAGATAGTAAGCATTGACGCCATCCCCGACGGCAAAGGCGAACTCCACCCCCGCCGCTGCACGGGATACCGAGAACGCCCCGCCGCCAACAAGCAGACCGAGTACCGCAAATGCCGCGATGGTCCATCGGCTCCAAGAAGGGCACTGTCTTGCCATGCGCCGCCTCCTACGAAGCCAAAGCCGGCTTACCGGCGCCAGCCGCGATGCCAACCATATCCCCAGGGAGGATAATATCCGCCGCGCGGCGCGATCACGCATCCCGAGAGCAGGGAAATCGCCAGGATCATCACGATGCCTTGGGCGAAGGGAGCAAAACATCCGTGGCGTTGATCCATTGTGCACCTTCCTCCCCTTGGGTATTTGGGACGGCCGTCGTTGACGACGAAAACCATTCGAAATATTTGACCGCATTGCTGGTCCAGGAGTTCCGCTCTCCCTTTGCGGCTGCTTCCCCTATGGTTTGCGGGTGGAGTTCCCGCCAGCGAAAACCTGCCATACTCTGCCAGGCTCCCAATAACGTGGTATATTTCTGCCAATACCATGTCGTTTGGGGCCCACAAGGTTCGGCGCGTCGTGTTGGTCAATAGTGCGGAGGAGCGATTGAAGCAGATTATAGAGGAAGTATGCGCTGAGACAGGGAGCGAGATCCTGGAAAGGGAGGTTATGCCAGATTCTGCGGACCTGCAGGTCTCGGTGCAAGGCCTGCCCCGGTACCCAGGATATCCACAAACGCCCCGGCCGACCCAGGAATACGGTCATCCGCCTCGGCCATGCGGCGGGTTCCTGAGCGAGTTCCTCTACTCCGATTTTGGCCGCGCCATCGAGATGAGCGCAGGCTTTGGGGTTGAGGACGGCCGCATCAACGGTATCCGATGAGTCATACGCGCGCCTGGAAGCGGTTTCTGGATATCCGCCCCGAAGAACTCGCCTTGGTGCATGCCCACGCGGACGTCTTGGCCGGATCGGCGGATATTTTGGCACAGCGTTTTTACGCTTTCCTGCTTTCCCATCCGGAAACCACCGCTGTTTTTCGTGATTTCGATGAGCGGCATCTGCGCCGTCTGACGGAGAAGCAGGCGGAGCATTACCGGCGTATGCTGCTTTCTCCCATGGATGGGAAGCGCGAAAGCGAACTCGAACACATCGGCACCGTTCATCATCAGTGGGGCGTATCCCCCATCTGGGTGGTGGGCGCCTATCGCCTGTACATCGAGCATCTGGAGACGCAAATGGATGGCCTTCCGGACTTGCCATCGGCGGACCGGAGGACGCTGCGCCAAGCGCTCATCAAGCGGGTGCTCTACGACATGACGGTCCAACTTGCCGCCTATGAAAAGGCCCAGCATGCGGAGGAAAACGAGCGGATGGCCGTGGCCCGGGTATTGCTGGACACCACTTCCCATATGTCCAGCGTGGGAGCTCCGGAAGAGGTTTTTGCGCAGGTTTGCGACCGCCTGGTCGCCGCTTCCCCGTCATTGCACGCGGTATGGTTTGCCGTCATCCCCGCAGGCGCTATGGAACTCGTCCCCGCGCACGTGGCCGGGAAGAAGCGATTGGTGCCGCATCGCATCACCCTGACGGAACAGGATCCGCTCCAGCAGGCCATCCGCAGCGGGCGGCCCGCGGTGGTGGATCCCCATGCCGCCAATGCCCCGGGCTGGTGCCAGGGGCAATCCCCCGCGGCGTCCGTGGGGATTTTCCCATTTGGCATGGGAGATGAAGTGCGTGGCGTCGGCGTTGTTTATGCGGACCAATCCGATTACTTCGCCCGGATCGACCTGTCGCCCTTCGGGGCGTTCGCCTATCTGGGCGATTTGTTGATGGAGCTCAAAAGAGAGGCGCAAAGCGACCCTCTCACCGGATTGCCGAACCGCAAGGCCTTTTCGGAGCATTTGGAACCGGCGATCAGCCGGTCGCGGCGCCACGATCGGCTGCTGGTGGTCGGCCTACTGGATCTGGATGATTTCAAACCGGTGAATGACCGCTATGGGCATTCCGTGGGAGATGCGCTGCTGCAAGAGGTGGGACAGCGATTGCGGGCCGGTCTGCGCGCCAACGATCTGGCCGCCCGGCTGGGCGGGGACGAGTTCTCCTTCCTCCTGGAGGACATGCAAAGCCTGGATGCCCTGGAAACCGCCATGCAGCGCATCGGGACCGCAGTTTTTACGCCCTTCACGCTCCCCGACGGAACCACCATCGAGGTCAAGGGCAGCGTCGGCGTGACGGTATACCCTTTTGATGAAGGTGAAAGCGATGAACTGTTGCGCCACGCCGATCAGGCCATGTACGTCGTCAAAAGGGAGAAATCCCGGCGGAAGCGCTTTTGGGGCTGTTGGCGATGTCATGCCGCGACGGACATGGCCGGGGGACCCCGCTTTCGGTTAGCGGAACAGGCCATCGCCTGGTTCCAGCCGGTGCTCTCCCTGCAGAAAAGGCGGATCGTCGCCGTCGAAGCGTTGGCCCGGATCGTGGAAAACGGGCAGGTTTTGACACCGGACCAATTCCTGCCGTTGCTGAGTATGGAGGAGCGACGGGAGTTGAGCCGGATCATGCTCACCCAAGGATTGCAACTGTTGGAGCGTCTGGATCAGAAAGGGTTCCCTCTGGATCTGTCGTTCAACGTCGATCCCGACTTCATGGTGGGCCACGATTGCGCTTCCTGTTTTACGGGAACCGTGACCACGTCGGCCATCGATCCCCAGCGCGTCACCATGGAGCTTCTGGAAACCGGCGATTTTCTGAGTCTCGCGACAGCGCAGCAAAAACTGACCGACCTCAAGGCGACCGGTGCCAAAATCGCTTTGGATGATGTGGGGTCCGCCTATTCCTCGTTGCTGCGCCTGAAACATCTGCCCATTGATGAAATCAAACTGGATCAGGGCTTCATCCGCGACCTGCCGGAAGCTCCGGAAAACCTGGCATTCGTGCAGAGCATCCGTTCCCTCGCCCAAGGGCTGCGCGTACGTCTGGTGGTGGAGGGGGTGGAGACGGAAGACATCCTGGATGCCATGGCGGCCCTGGGCGTGGACCTGGTACAGGGGTATGCCATCGCCCGGCCCATGCCGGCGCACGCACTGGTGACCTGGATGCGCGGCTGGCGACCCGAACCCCTGCCGCATCCCGATCTTCCCCGCACCCTGCTGGGCGCCTATGCCGCCCATGTGCGCCGCCGACCCCTGATGGAGTACATGATGCAGCAGGACTTGGCACTGGTTCTATCCTCCGCGTTGTCGGATTGCCCTTTGGTGTCCTATGTCCAGTCGCGGGGATGGAACGACCACCCCGTTATCGAGGGGCACCGCCGGTTCATGGAAGGCATGCGCCGCCTGTGGGCGGAGAACGACACCACTCCGGATCAGTACCTAGCGGCAGCGGAACACGAGTTGGCGAATCTGATCCGGGAGGAGTTGGCGAACGAATCCCGGCAAGTCCGCTCAAAACAAGAGAAAAGGGAAATGGTTTGACGAAAGTGACCGGGGAATAGCCCACCGTATTGCGGCTATAGGGCGGGAAAATAGGCAAATGCACGGAAAATAGGTGCGCGTCACCGCGATTATTCAACAAACTGGTTAACTTTTGCGCGGCCAGCCGAATTCTCGGAGAAATCGGGAGGTAGTAAATATCCCCCGGAAAATTAGTTATTTTCATATTGGAGCGATGGCCTATTCCTGCCCGCCGTCAAGGCCCCGAGCAAAAAATATCCTATGTTTTCAGATTAGCATCCTGTAACAAATTTTCCGTTGCACCGGTGGACCCGCCAGAAGATACTCAGAAGATACTCAGGCCCACGGGGGATTCCCCCTTCTGTAGATCCACGAATCCAACAGGAGGTTTTCAATGAACCGCCGGTTACCTATTCTTCCAGTCGGCACCCTTTCCGCGATTCTGGCCGCAGCAACCCCGCCGGCACTGGCGGCCACTGCGACCCATCCGCCGCTCACGCCGGCGCAACGGATCGCGCGCATCCAATCCCGCCTGGGCCATCTCGAGCATCGGGAAACCCTTTTGCGGTCCAAAGGCAAAACGCAACGCTTTGCCAAGGTGGAGGCGCGGGTAGCGAAACTCCAAGCGCGGGTCGGCAAGTTGCAGGGCAAATAGCACCGTTGCAGCGGGCGCAATTCACGGTTTTACCCAAAGGAGACGCCATTGGCGGCAAGCGCAATTCACGCCACTTCCCCTGCACCATCCCAGGAGCATCGTTGGCTGATCAGCGTTGCCCTCATGCTGGCGATGGTGATGGTCTTGTTGGACATGACCGTAGTTAGCGTGGCACTGCCCTACATGATGGGGACCTTGGCTGCTACGCCGAATCGGATCACTTGGGTGCTCACCGCCTATCTGGCCGCCACTGCAATCGCTATACCATTGACCAGCCATCTTGCAGCCCGTTTTGGGCGGCGGCGTCTTTTCCTTATTAGTATTTCCGGTTTTGTCGTTGCCTCCGGTCTGTGCGGGGCGAGCCAGACTTTGGCGGAAATCGTCTTTTTACGTACCTTGCAAGGGGGGTTCGGCGCGCTCATGGTGGTCTTGGCCCAATCCACCATGGTCGACCTCTTTCCAGGAAAGGAGCGCGGTCGAGCCATGGCCATTTGGGGCATGGTGCTGATGGTGGCGCCGGCCATGGGCCCAGTATTGGGCGGCTTTATCACTCAGCATATGGGCTGGCGATGGCTATTCTACATTAACCTTCCCGTCGGGATTTTTTCGCTCTTGCTGGGTGCTGCCACCATGCAGGAGAGCAAAAGAAAAAATCTATCCACAGACTGGCCGGGTCTATTGCTCATGGCGATTGGGGTCGGCAGTCTACAAATCGTGCTGTCGCGGGGTAATGAGGATTATTGGTTTGACTCCAGATTCATTGTGGCTCTGTCGATTCTCGCGGTTTTTGGCATCCTCATCTTCTTGCTGCGGGGATGGATGATTGCCGACAACATCATCAATCTCCATCTCTTTCGCGACCGCAGCTTCGCCACCGCCACGTTGATTACCGGCGTATTCGGTCTTGGTCTCTTCGGCACCACCGCCATGCAGCCGCTCATGTTGGAGGGACTGCTGAATTACATGCCGGAAACCACCGGTTGGGTCATGTTTCCGCGCGGCGTTGCCAGCGCCGTTACCATGATGATCGTTGGGCGCCTCATCAATCGCTACCAGCCGCGACTTTTTATCGTAAATGGGGTTTTACTGACCGGGATCAGTACCTGGATCATGACCAGTTACAGTCTATATATCAGTCCTGTCTGGATCATTTATCCCGGTATTATCCGGGGAATCGGCATGGGGATGATTTTCGTGCCCCTTACCGTCATCGCCTTCGATACCCTGCCGCTTGCGGTATCGGCGGAGGCCAGTGGTATTTTCAACCTTGCCCGCACCCTCGGGAATTCCATCGGTATCGCCATCGACGGTACCGTGCTCACCAATGAGACCCAGGTCAACTGGAACCAGTTGGGCGGACACATCAATACCTTCAGTGCGGCGTTGCCGAATTGGCTGCAGGCCAGCGGATTGGCACCACAGGATCCCCGCGTCTGGGCATTGCTCGGGCAGACCTTGTTCAGTCAGGCCGAAATGATTGGCTTCCTGGACGTCTTTCAGTGGATCACCATCCTCTTCTTTTGCCTGTTACCCATGGCATTGCTCATCCCTAGGCGTGTTCTTCCAACAAGTTGACGTCGATGCCTCGGGAGGATGGGGGTGTAAGAATGGGCAGCAGGAGCGCCCGGAAGCCGGTATTGCGGGTATAAACCCGTTGCGCTCTGGCAATGTCGCGTGTAGGCGAACGGAGTGCGATTCCGTCTGCGTAGTCGCTAAGGAGCCTCTGATCTAGAGTAGTGTTGCATTCTGTTTGCTGCTTAAATGGCCGTTAGCGCGGATGACCTTTTGCAGGATATCCCGTGCGGTTTTGGTCCAG
>NZ_RIZI01000102.1 GCF_003721225.1 Acidithiobacillus sulfuriphilus
CGCCTGCGGGAAAGCCGGGTAATCGCAGATCTCGCCGCCAAAGAGACCGCCATGGTATTGGCCACGGGAGGCGGCGCCGTCCTTTCCGCCGCCAACCGCCAGCACCTACGCGGCATGGGACGGGTGGTGTATCTCGACGTGAGCGTGGAGGAACAGCTCAAACGGCTGCGCCAGGACCGCAGCCGCCCCTTGCTGCAGGTGGCGGACCTGGAACAACGGCTGCGCTCCCTGGCCGAGATACGCAACCCCATCTACCGGGAAACGGCCCACTGGCGGATCAAAACCGACGGCCTGCGCGCCGATCAGGTCCTGCGGCGGATCCTGCGCTTCCATCGGCAAACCCCCTGACCCCCCTTGCCTCAACCGTCCAGAAGCAGAACAATGGGAAGCATATTTGGCCACAGAGTCTTTTCCAGTCATGCAGAGTCTTCGGGTTGACCTCGGCAGTCGCAGCTATCCCATTCATATCGGTCCCGGCCTGATCGGCGACAAGGACCGCTTTGCGCCCGCCCTGGCCCCCGGCCCGGTGGCCATCATCAGCGACAGCAATGTGGCCCCGCTCTATCTGGAAGCCCTCGACAAGACGCTTCGCTCCCTGGGCAAAACGGTCCTCAACATCATCCTGCCGGCAGGCGAAGGGAGCAAGACCCTCGCCAGCATCCAAGAAATCACGGGCCAGTTGCTGAGCGCCGGCTTTGGCCGGGACTGCAGCCTCTGCGCCCTGGGCGGCGGGGTCATCGGCGACATTGCCGGCTTTGCCGCCGCCGCGTATCAGCGCGGCGTTGCCTATCTGCAGGTGCCCACCACCCTGCTGGCCATGGTGGACTCTTCGGTGGGCGGGAAAACCGGGGTGAACCATCCCCTCGGCAAAAACATGATCGGCGCCTTTTATCAGCCCCGGGCGGTGATCGCGGATACGGATACCCTCGACACCCTGCCCGAACGGGAATTTCGTTCGGGTCTTTCGGAAGTGATCAAATACGGCCTCATCAGCGATCAAGGGTTTTTTTCCTGGCTGGAAGATCACATGGATGCCGTCATGGCACGGGATACAGCGGCCCTCATGCATATCATCGAGCGTTCCTGCGCCGATAAGGCGGAGGTCGTCACCCGGGACGAGCAGGAAGGCGGCCTGCGCGCCATCCTGAATCTCGGTCATACCTTCGGTCACGCCATTGAAGCGGCGAGCGGCTATGGCACCTTTCTCCACGGCGAGGCCGTAGCCATCGGCATCATCATGGCCGCGGACCTCTCGCGGCGCCTTGATCTCATTCGCGAGAGCGAGCAGGACCGCATCTATGCCCTTATGGAGGGTGCCGGTCTGCCCACCCTCGCCCCGCGCCTTCCCGTGACGGAATACTTGCGCTTCATGCAAGTGGATAAAAAGGCCCAGGGCGGGCAGGTGCGCTTTATCCTCCTGCGCGGCATCGGCGAGGCGGTGATCACCGGCGACGTCCCTCCTGCTGCCGTTATCCAGACTTTGAATGCGTTCATGGAGAACGAACATGGAAGGGATTAACAAAGCCACCGCGGAAATCATCGCCGAGATGGACCAGCGCCTGACCCTCAACCCCGAGGGCACGCGGCGGATCGGCAACTTCGGCTTTATCGAGTTGGAGGAAACCTGGGGCGACGAGGCCACCATCATCAATACGGCGCGGATCAGTTCCACCAATCAGCGCCTTCGTAGCCGCAACGACTTCAGCGAGCGGGACACCGATCTTCTCTACCAACTGCTTCGGGACGCCCATGGCACGCCCTTCGAAACCGTATACTTCCGTTATCGTTTCATTGCCCCCATTTTTGTGCTGCGCCAGTGGGTCAAGCATCGGATATCAAGCTGGAACGAATTCTCCATGCGCTATCGCAAGCCCATCTCCGTCGCCTATATCCCCGACCTTGAGGCCCGTAGCGTGGATGGGTTCCCGGTTCTGGACGACCAGGCCCTCGGCGAATACGAAGCCCTCATGAAACAGTTGTTCGCCTGGTACGAAACGCAGTATCAGTCCGCCTGCCAACGCATTGACGGCGCTCGCGAGCAAGGCGCGCTCCCCGCCAAGAGCGGCGGCCGCGACCCCTATCGCGGCCGGGCCCGGGAGCTGTTGCGCAATGCCATGCCGGTAGCGGCTTATTCCGATGTGTACTGGACAGTCAACTTCCGCAGTTTGATGAATTTTTTTCAGCTCCGGCGCAAGGCCGACGCCCAGTACGAAATCCGCCAGTATGCCGATGCGGCCTTTGCGCTCTTCACCGCCCGTTTGCCGCTTCTCGCCCGGACCATGCAGCGGGTGCTGGACGAGAACGGGAGATCCTCCGCGTGAGCAGCCTGGCCGGCCCAGCGATGGGGACATCCGCGCCATGACAGCGGCCTGCCCGGAGGGGGGCCCGGCCCTCGCCCCCTATGCCGTCCATGCCGGCAGCAGCCGGGGGCGTCGTTACCCCGAAGATCCCCCTCCCGGGCGGAGCCCCTTCCAGCGGGACCGCGATCGGGTCATCCATTCCACGGCCTTTCGCCGCCTCGAATACAAAACCCAGGTTTTCGTCAATCACGAAGGGGATCTTTACCGTACCCGCCTGACCCATACCCTGGAGGTCGGTCAGGTTGCGCGAGCCATCGCCCGCCAACTCCGCCTCGATGAAGACCTGGTGGAGGCTATCGCCCTGGCCCACGATCTCGGCCACACCCCCTTCGGTCATGCCGGACAGGACGCCCTCAACGAATGCATGGCTGTCTTTGGCGGCTTCGAACACAACATCCAATCGCTGCGGGTCGTTGACGAACTGGAGCAACGCTACGGCGACTTTCCCGGCCTCAACCTGACCTTTGAGACCCGCGAGGGCATCCTCAAGCACTGCAGCAAAAGCAAAGCGGCGAAACTGGGAGACGTGGGAAAGCGCTTTTTGCTGGGTACCCAGCCCAGCCTGGAAGCCCAGGTCAGCAACCTCGCCGATGAGATCGCCTACAACAATCACGACATCGACGACGGCCTGCGTGCCGGTCTCCTGCTACGGGATGCACTCCTCGATATCCCCCTTTATGGGCGGGTCTTCACGGTGGTCCAGGAGCGCTACCCCCATGCCAGTCCCACCGTACTCCGTCACGAAACGGGCCGGCGCCTCATCCATCACTTGATCACCGACCTGGTGGAAACAACGCGGCAGCGCATTGCCGCCGCGCAGTTGGCCAGCAGCGATGACGTACGTGCCGCGGCAAGCCCCCTTGCCGCCCACAGCGATGCCATGGCTAGCGAAATCACCACCCTCAAGCGTTTCCTCTATCAACAACTCTACCGCCATCCGCGGGTTCACCGGCAGGCGGAAAAGGCCAAACGCCTCGTGCGCCGCCTATTCAATACCCTCCTCGACGACCCGCGCCTATTGCCCAGCAAGTATCAGCGGCGGATGCAGGTTGATGGTAGCGATGCGGCCGCCCGCGCCCGGGTCGTGGCCGACTATATCGCCGGTATGACCGACCGTTTTGCCATTGCCGAATACGATCGCCTCTTCGATCCCCATGGCGAGGCATGAGCAGGGGGCAAAAGGCAGTCCGAGGTAATCGGACGATTCCCATCCATGTTGTGAGGACCAGCAATGCAGATCATCCACGGATTTTTTCAGGGATTGAGCGTAGGCTTCGAAATTCTGCTCGTCGTTTTCCTGATTTTCGGCTGTTTCTTGTGGCTATCCGTACCTTTTTTACTCTTGCGCAACAACATGCTGCTCCGGGAAATCCGCGATCTCCTCGCCCGGAAACCACCATCGCCGACCTGAACCCAACGGACATACGCCGGGGGTGTACCCCGTCATCAGGGAACGGGCCTCACCACTGGTGGTCGCGGGCATGGCCCGCTCCTGCGATATTTTATCGGGGACAGCAGGTTCGTTGTTTCACGTTAAAATGGCAGTTGCCCCCCCCGCAACCGCCATTTCCAGAACGAAACGAACTCCTGCCGCCACTCCCCTTTGACGCTGCCGGGGAGACGGTTATACTACTCAGCCCTGTTTTTCCCCAGGCCAGCAGGGCGTCGTGATAGCAAGGTGACGATAATGACGCAAAGTTTATACTCTCCAGAATTTGAACGCGATTCCTGTGGTTTTGGCCTCATTGCCCAATTGGACAACCAGGCCAGTCATTACATCGTCGCCACGGCCATCTCTTCCCTGGCCCGGCTCACCCACCGCGGCGCCGTTGCCGCGGATGGCAAAACCGGTGACGGCTGCGGCCTCCTTTTGCAGATGCCCGAGGGCTTTTTTCGCGCCATCGCTGCGGAAACAGGCTTTACCCTCGGCCAGCACTTTGGCATCGCCCAGTTTTTTCTGCCCGTGGATGACGCCCTCGCCGCCCCCATACGGGACCGCCTCCGGCACGAAGCCGCCGATCTGGGCCTGGCCCTGGCGGGTTGGCGCGCGGTGCCCACCGATCCCGATGCCTGCGGCGCCGAAGCCCTGGCGGCATTGCCCAGCGTCTGGCAAGCCTTCATCAATCTGCCGGCAGACGACGATATCGATGCCCACGAGCGCTTGCTCTATCGCCTCCGGCGCCGTCTGGAAAAACGCTTTGCGGGTACGGAGGGCTTTTTTGCCGTCACCTGCTCCAGTCAGGTCATCGGCTATAAAGGTCTGGTCATGCCCGAACGCCTGCCGGACTTTTACCCCGATCTGCGCGACTCCCGCTGTGCCTCCGCCTTGGTCACCTATCATCAGCGCTTTTCCACCAATACCTGGCCGGAATGGCGCCTGTGTCAGCCTTTCCGCATGCTCGCCCATAACGGCGAACTCAACACCGTTCAGGGCAACCGCATCTGGGCCAAGGCTCGGGAAGCGCAACTTGCCACGCCGCTCCTGCCCATGGCGGAGGTCTTGCCTGCCGTCGGCGGCGGCAGCGACTCCTTCAGCCTCGACAACATGCTGGAACTGCTGGTCCAGGGCGGCATGGATTTCTTCAAGGCCCTGCGCTTGCTGGTACCCCCGGCCTGGCACAATTTCCCGCACATGGACCCGGAGCTGCGCGCCTTTTACGAATATCACAGCATGCGCATGGAGGCCTGGGACGGGCCGGCGGGCCTCGTCCTCAACACCGGCCGCATCGCCGCCTGTGCCCTGGACCGCAATGGACTGCGGCCGGCACGCTACGTCATCACCAAGGAACGCATCCTCAACATCGCCTCCGAGGTCGGCGTTTTTGATTACGACCACCGCGACATCCTCGTTCAGGGGCGCGTAGGGCCAGGGCAGATCATTGCCGTCAATATGCAGAGCGGCGAATTTCTCGACACCGCTACCATCGATGCCCGGATCAAGGCCAGCCATCCCTACCGGCAGTGGCTGGAAAGCCATGCCGTGCATCTCGATACCAGCGATGCGGAAAACCGGCCTGCCATGGCGGTGGACGACCTTCTCACCAGCGAAAAGGCGTTTGGGGTCTCTTTCGAAGAAGAAGACCAGATCATTCGCATTCTGGCCGAAGGGGGGCAGGAGGCCGTTGGCTCCATGGGCGACGACACGCCCGTAGCCGTTCTCTCCACCCAGCCGCGGCATATCGCCGATTATTTCCGTCAGCAATTCGCCCAGGTCACCAATCCGCCCATCGACCCCCTGCGCGAGGCCCTGGTGATGTCCCTGAACACGGTCTTCGGTGCCGAGAGCAACCTTTTCGAGGAACGGCCCGAATTCGCCCAGCGCATCGAGGTCCACTCGCCCATCCTGTCCGACCAGGCCTTTCTGGCCCTGACCAGCCGTTCCGAAGCGCAGTTCCGTGCCCACATCTTTGACCTCACCTATTCGGCCGCCGACAATACCCTGGAAGGCGCCATCGAGGCCCTCAGCATGGCCGCCCTGGACGCCGTGCGGCATGGCGATGTGATCCTGGTGCTCTCCGATCACGCCCTGGATCGCGACCGCCTCTACATCCCCGCCCTGATGGCGGTGGGAGCGGTGCACCATGCCCTGATCGAAGCAGGCTTGCGCACCCGCTGCAATCTCATTGCCGCCACCGCCCATGCCCGCGATCCGCACCACTTCGCCACCCTCTTCGGCTACGGGGCTACGGCCGTCTATCCGTACCTAGCCTATGCCATCATCCGCAGCCTCCGGGAGCGCCACGCCTTCTCCCAGCCCGTGACCGAGCAGAAGGCCCTGGAAAATTATCGCAAAGGCATCGACAAGGGCCTGTACAAGATCCTCTCCAAGATGGGCATCGCTACCCTCGCCTCCTATCGCAGCAGCCAGCTCTTCGAGGCCTTGGGCCTGGATCGGCGGGTGGTGGAACGCTGCTTCAAGGGGACGGTGTCGCGGCTTGAAGGCGCCAGTTTCGCCCATATCGAAAACGACATTCGCGGCCTCGTGCGCGACGCCTTCCTGCCACGCAAGGCGTTGCCGGTGGGGGGGCTGCTGAAGTATGTGAACGGCGGCGAATATCATGCCTACCATCCCGACGTGGTGCGCTCCCTGCAGCATGCCGTCAAGACGGGACGTTATGGGGACTATCAGGTCTTTTCCGGATTGGTCAATCAACGCCCGGTCACCAATCTCCGGGATCTTTTGCAGCTTCGCCCGGGCCAGGCCATTCCCATTGACGAAGTAGAGCCCATCGAGGCCATCACCCCGCGTTTCGATACAGCGGCCATGAGCCTCGGGGCCTTGTCTCCCGAGGCCCACGAAGCCCTCGCCATTGCCATGAACACCATTGGCGGCCGCTCCAATTCGGGCGAAGGCGGCGAGGATCCCGCCCGCTATCACAACAACAAAGTCAGCAAGATCAAGCAGATCGCCTCCGGCCGCTTTGGGGTGACCCCGGAGTACGCCGTCAACGCCGAAGAGTTGCAGATCAAGGTTGCGCAGGGGGCCAAACCCGGTGAAGGCGGTCAGCTTCCCGGTCACAAGGTCACCGGGATCATCGCCCGCCTGCGCTATGCCAAGGAAGGGGTGGCGCTGATCAGCCCGCCGCCGCACCACGACATTTACTCCATCGAAGACCTGGCGCAACTCATCTTCGACCTCAAGCAGGTCAATCCCGCGGCCTATGTCTCGGTGAAGCTGGTGTCGGAAGCGGGGGTGGGGACCATCGCCGCCGGTGTGGCCAAGGCCTATGCCGATCGTATTACCATTGCCGGCTATGACGGCGGCACCGGTGCGAGTCCTTTGAGTTCAGTGAAATATGCCGGATCGCCGTGGGAGCTGGGCCTTGCCGAGACCCAGGTCACGCTGCGCCGCAACCATCTGCGCCACCGGGTGCGGCTGCAGGCCGACGGCGGTTTCAAGACCGGCCTGGATGTGGTCAAGGGTGCCCTCCTGGGAGCCGAGAGCTTCGGCTTCGGCACCGCTCCCATGATCGCCCTGGGCTGCAAGTATCTGCGCATCTGCCATCTCAACAATTGCGCCACGGGCATAGCCACCCAGGATGAGACCCTGCGCAAGCATTTCATCGGCTTGCCCGAGATGGTCATCAACTACTTCCGTTTTGTCGCCCAGGAAACGCGGGAACTCATGGCTGGCCTCGGTATCCGGCGTTTTGACGATCTGGTGGGCGCCACCGGGCGTTTACAAGTGGGTGGCGCCCAGACCAGCAAGCAGGAGCATCTGGATCTACGGCCGTTGCTTTTCAATGCCGCGCTGCAGAATGCCGACAGCAACATCCACACCCTGGACCGCAATCCCCCCTGCGACCAGGGGGAACTGGCCGAGCGCATGGTCGCGGACGCCATGCCTGCCCTCGAGAATCGCATCGTCACCCATCTGCATTATCCGATCCGCAACGTGAACCGTTCCATCGGCGCTCGCCTGGCTGGAGAAATCGCTCGCCGTTATGGCAATAACGGCCTGGCGGAGGACTGTGTGCAAGTGGACTTCCATGGGACCGCCGGGCAGTCCTTCGGCGCCTTCTGCGTGCAGGGAATGCGGATGCGCCTCCATGGCGATGCCAATGATTACGTCGGCAAGGCCATGAACGGCGGCACCCTGATCATCGCTCCGCCCGAAGGCGTGGCCTACGCCAGCCAGGACTCCGCCATCGTCGGCAATACCTGTCTCTACGGCGCTACGGGCGGCCGCCTCTATGCCGCCGGGCGGGCGGGCGAGCGCTTTGCCGTGCGCAACTCCGGGGCCATCGCCGTCATCGAGGGGGCGGGCGATCATGCCTGCGAATACATGACCGGAGGTCAGGTGGTGATGCTGGGTGAGCTGGGTGTCAACTTCGGCGCCGGCATGACCGGCGGTCTTGCCTTCGTCTGGGATCGGCAACGGCAATTCCCCGACCTCGTCAATGGGGAACTGGTGAACTACCACCGTATCGATACCGAGGCCATGGCGGGCTATGAAGGTCTGCTGCGCCGCCATGTGGAGGCCCACATCGCCGCAACGAAGAGCCGCCATGCCGAAGACCTGTTGCAGCATTGGGCAGAGTTTCTGCGCGATGTCTGGTTGGTGGCGCCCAAGGCCGCCCGGCTGGATGTCCTGCTCGAAGAAGCGAGTTAAGCGACAGCGGTCGCCATTGAGGATAGCATGAGCCATTTTTCTTTCATCGAAGGCCCCCGTAAGGATCCGGAAAAACTGGATGCGGAGCAGCGTCGTCACGAATTCCGCGAGCTCTATACGGGCTTTGACCTCGGTAGCGCCCGTCTGCAGGCGGATCGCTGCCTGCATTGCGGCAACCCCTATTGTGAATGGAAGTGTCCGGTCCATAATTACATCCCCAACTGGTTGCAGCTCATTGTCGAGAACCGCATCGAAGAAGCGGCGGCCATGTCCCACGAGACCAACACCTTGCCGGAAATCTGCGGGCGCATCTGCCCGCAGGATCGCCTCTGCGAAGGGGCTTGCACCCTCAATGACGGCTATGGGGCCGTGACCATCGGTCATCTGGAGCGCTTCATCACCGAAGAGGCCATTGGCCGCGGCTGGCATCCCGAGGCCCCCCGGCGAACCGCCAATGGCAAACGGGTCGCCATCGTCGGCGCCGGACCGGCGGG
>NZ_RIZI01000103.1 GCF_003721225.1 Acidithiobacillus sulfuriphilus
AAAGATCCCCAGGTACGCGCAAAGCATCCCCGCCGCCAGCGCGAGGAACACCCGCCGGTAGGCGGATTTCGGGATATCCGGTCCTTCCAGCCAGCGGGGATAGGCGGTGAACAGAAAGCCGATGATGAAAAAGGGGAATATCCCATAGATCATCAAAAACCCATGGGCGAGGAAGGGGTTGGCCCCGGCCGCGCCGGGGAACCCCGGCAGGGAGACCGTGAAAGCTGCCAGATTCGCCATCCAGTACACTTGTGTGAGGACCAGTTGGATGGCGCCGGCGAGGAAAAACAGGCGATGGGGGGCAGCGCCCAATTGTACCGCCATGGCGCGCAATCGCACCCAGGGACTATCATCCATAAGGCATTTCCATAGTCGAGCCCATCCGTTTGATAGTAAAGCGCAAGGCGCGGGAAAGCGCCTTGACCGAGATCAATGAATTCGGAATGGGTTGCGGCGAATATATGATGCATTGGGAAGAGTGCCGATGGCATTGGCAAGGGGTGTTGCCTCTGACAGGTCCGCGGCTAGGGAAGGAAATCACCCTTGACAACGGTTTTCAATATAACAATATAAGTATTCTAATATCCTAATTATCTGACTTGGAGAAGCGCCCGTGAATACCCATGCAACATCCTACCCGCCGATCCGCCTCCCGGCCCTGCCATCATTGCCCCGCTGGCCGCTGTTTCTTGCCGTGAGGAGCATTCCGGAACCTTTGCTTGCGGATGCGGCGGCCAGGATCATGAATCGTCTCCTCGGCGAGCGCAGCGCCGATCTCGCGCCGCTGGAGGGGCGCCGCTTGAGCATTGAGGGCACGGATGTGGGCAAGCGGCTGCATTTCCTGGTGGCAGGAGGAAAATTGCGGCGCGGCTCCACCGCCATGACCGATCTGCGTATCCGTGGGACGCTCGCAGACCTGCTGCGCCTGGGACTGCGCCTGGAGGATCCCGATACCCTCTTTTTCAGCCGCCGTCTCAGTCTGGAAGGGGATACGGTCACCGGCCTCTCTGTCAAAAATCTCCTGGACGGTCTGGATCTGGATTGGGCCGAGGCGTGTCAACGCCTTTTTGGGCCACTGGCTGGACCGGCCGTGGCGCAGGGCCTCCACCGGACCGGCGTCGCGGCGCTCCTGCGCGACCGCCTTGAGCGCATCTTGGGCCGCTCCTGAAAGGTCTTGATCCATGCTTGGGGATGCCGGAAAAAAGCCGCTTGCAGAGGCGCCCGCGCCGTGGCCCCTGCCGATCCAGGGGCAGGCAAGGGACGGATTTTACGGGTCCATGGGGTGAATGGATGGAGAATGCATGAATCATGGTGCTTACGGACGTGGTGAATACCTTCGGCGCCGCCATGCGCGCCCGCTTTGGCGAACGGGCGCACAAGGTGGCTATCGATGCCGGTTTTACCTGCCCCAACCGGGATGGGAGCAAGGGGCGCGGCGGCTGCACCTTTTGCAACAACCGCTCCTTCAACCAAAGCCGGCGCTCTCAGGGCATTGCTGCCCAGATCGACGCCGGGCGGCGGGTGGTGGCGGAAACCACCGGGGCACGCCTGCTGATCGCCTATTTTCAGGCCTATACCAACACCTACGCGGCGGTGGAGACCCTGCGGGCCTTCTATGACGAGGCCTTGGCCGAAGGGGACGTCGTGGGGCTGGCGGTCGGCACCCGGCCGGATTGCTGCCCGGATGCGGTGCTCGACCTGCTGGCCCAATACCGGGACCGCGGCGTCCTCGTGTGGCTGGAGTTGGGGCTGCAGTCGAGTTTTGACGAGAGTTTGGCGCGCGTGAATCGCGGCCACGGCTTTGCCGAATATCGCGCCGCCGTCCGTGCCGCCCGGGGGCGCGGCCTGCCGGTCTGCACCCATCTCATCATCGGCTTGCCGGGCGAGGATGCCACCCATGCTTATACCACCCTTTCCCGGGTCTTGGAGGACGGGGTGGACGGCCTGAAGCTCCACCCCCTCCATGTGATCAAGGGCACCCGGTTGGCGCGCAGCTATCGCGAGGGGGAATATCGTCCCTGGGCCTTGGACGAGTATGTCCAGACCGCCTGCGATCTCATCGAGCGGACCCCCGAAACGGTGATCTTCCATCGCCTCACCGCTACCGCTCCCCCTGCGCTGCTGCTGGCCCCCGCTTGGTGCATGGGGCGCTGGCGGGTGCTGAATGCCATCGAAGCGGAGTTGCGGCGCCGCCATACCGCCCAGGGTGCCCATGTCTGATCTTGTCAAAGGAGCTGTGATGACCCGTATCCCCGAACTGGTTTGCCCCGCCGGCGCCCTGCCCGCCCTGAAGGCGGCGGTGGACAACGGCGCCGACGCCGTCTATATCGGCTTTCGCGACGACACCAACGCCCGCAATTTCCCTGGCCTGAATTTCGGCCCCGACGATGCTCGGAAGGGCGTCGAATATGCCCATCGCGCCGGGAAAAAGGTCCTTCTGGCGGTCAACACCTATCCCCAGCCCCACAACTGGCCCATCTGGACGGCGGCGGTGGACCGTGCCGCCGCCCTCGGCCTGGACGCCGTGATCATGGCCGACCCCGGTCTGTTGCGCTATGCCGCAAGCCGCCATCCCGACCTGCGCTTGCACCTCTCGGTCCAGGCCTCCGCCACCAATCACCGGGCGCTGGAGTTCTACCACCAGCGCTTCGGCATCCGCCGGGCGGTGCTGCCCAGGGTGCTTTCCCTGCAGCAGCTTTGGCATACCATCGCCCACAGCCCCGTGGAGATCGAGGTTTTCGGCTACGGCAGCCTGTGCGTCATGGTGGAGGGCCGTTGCGCCCTGTCGTCCTACATCACCGGTCGCTCCCCCAACGGCAGCGGCGTCTGTTCGCCCGCCGAGGCGGTGCGGTGGGAGGAGACGCCCCAGGGCCGCCAATCCCGCCTGAACGGGGTGCTGATCGACCGTTACGGCCCCGGCGAGGCGGCCGGCTATCCGACCCTGTGCAAGGGCCGCTACCATACGGAAGGGCGGCCTTACTATGCGATCGAGGAGCCGACCAGCCTGAACGTCCTCGACATCCTCCCGGAGCTGGTCCAGCACGGGGTGGCCGCCATCAAGGTGGAAGGCCGCCAGCGTAGCCCCGCCTATGTGGCCTCCGTTACCCGCGCCTTGCGCACGGCCCTGGATACTTGCGCCGCCGATCCCCGGCGTTACCAAGTGCGGGAGGAATGGGCCGCCGCCCTGGATCGCCTTTCCGAGGGGCAGTGCCATACCCTCGGCGCCTATCACCGGCCCTGGCAATGAAGGAGGGCAGCATGAAGATCGCCTTGGGACCCATCCTGTATTACTGGCCGAAAGAACGCGTGGAGGAGTTCTACGCAGACGCCGCCCGCTGGCGGGTGGATATCTTCTATCTGGGAGAGACGGTCTGCTCCAAGCGGCGGGCCTTGCGCCGGCAGGATTGGCTGGCCATCGCCGGGCGCCTGCGGGACGCCGGCAAGGAGGTGGTGCTCTCCACCCAGGCTTTGCTGGAGGCCAATTCCGAATTGTTGCAATTGGAACAGTTCTGCAACAACGGGGAATATCCCGTGGAGGCCAACGACATGGCGGCGGTACAGCTTCTGGCCGGCAGGGTACCGTTCATCGCCGGCCCCCACATCAATTGCTACAATGGCGAGACCCTGGCATTGCTGGCCGGGCTGGGCGCCAGCCGCTGGGTCCCACCGGTGGAGTTGTCCGCCGCCAGCATCGGCGCGCTGCAAGGCCAACGGCCCGCGGGCATGGAGACCGAGGTCTTCGCCTACGGACGGCTGCCTCTGGCCTTTTCGGCGCGCTGCTTCACCGCCCGCGCCGACAACGTCGGCAAGGACGAATGCGAGCAGCGCTGCATCCACGACCCGGATGGCCGCCCCCTCCATACCCAGGAAGACCAGCGGCTGTTCACCGTCAACGGAATCCAGTTGCAATCCGGTACCCCCTGCAATCTTTTGGGGGAATTGGGCCCTATGGCGGCAATGGGCGTGGACATCGCGCGCATCTCCCCCCAGGCCGAGGGCACGGAGGCCGTGGTCCGCGCCTTCCGCGCCAGGCTGGACGAGCGCCCTGCGCCGGAACTGCCCCCGTTGGACTACTGCAACGGCTACTGGCACGGCGCACCGGGCATGGCATGGCATGGCAATGAGCCGAATCCAGGATGAACGGCCTGATCTGGGGGGACAGCGGCCTGGGCGACGGGTGGGCCAACCTGGCCCTGGACCGGGAACAGGAGGGGCGCACCCGCGGCGGCGGAGCCCCGCTCCTGCGCTTTTATGCCTGCACACCCACGGCCAGCCTGGGGGCCTATGAGGACGAAGCCCATGCCCTGCGCCCCGAATACTGTCGCGTCCAAGGCATTCCCATCGTCCGCCGCCGGAGCGGCGGCGGCGCCTTGTACCTCGATCCCGGGCAGATCTGCTGGACCCTGACGGTGCCAGCCACCGAGCCGTCCCTGGGTCCATGGCTGGCGCGCCTGGGGGATGGCGTCTGCTGCGGCTTGACGGCGCAAGGGGTCGTTGCCCGCTTCCGGGCGCCCAACGATATTGAACTGGATGGGCACAAGGCGGGCAGCCTCTTCCTTGGTGTGGAGGACGGCGTGCTGCTGGCACAGGGGACACTGTTCGGGTCCCTGGACGTGGAGACCATGCTCAAGGTCCTGCGCGTACCCAAGGAAAAGCTCACCACCGAGGGTTTCCGCAGCGCGGCGGGCCATTTCGCCGTGCTGCCCCCCTTGGGGGAAAATGGTGCCCCGGGGGGACGGCAAGAAGCGCTTGCCGAAGCCTTGGGAGCGGCGCTGGGTGTCCCGTGGCGCAGGCGCGTCCCCTGGCCGGAACCGGCTTGCCATGCAGTTACCGCGACACCCAAGGCGGAGGGGCGCGAATCTTACAGCACCTTCGTCAAGACGGCAGGGGGCGTCCTCGTGGGATACCTGCGCCTGGACGATCGGGGGTGCGTCGCATCCCTGCGCCTGCACGGCAACGTGCAGATGCGGCCCCACGGCCTTTTCACCCAACTGCAGGACTGGCTGCAGGGCGCCTCCGAGGCGGAGTTGCCCCCGCGGCTCTCCGCTTTCTTCTCCGGGCGCCTCTGGGAACTGCTGCACTTCTCCCCCGACGACCTCCTCACCCTGCTGCGGCGGCTCTTCGAACGGCGGCGTCAGGCCGCTGCCATGGCCCTGCCGGCGGAAGCGGTCAACACCATCATGGTCCACGATCCCGAAGGGCGCCGCGACACTTTCAGCATCCTGGAGGCGGCCGAGGCGGTGCTCGTCCCCTACTGTGCCAAACCGGCGTGGTGCAAATGGCGGCATCGGGACGGCTGCTCCGAATGCGGGCGCTGCGCCGTGGGCGATGCCTACCGTTTGGCGCGCGAGCGCGGGCTCCAGGTCGTCACCGTCCACAATTTCGAGCATCTGGAGGAAACCCTGGGGCGGCTCCGCGCCGGGGGCGCGGGCGCTTACCTCGGGATGTGCTGCAACAACTTCTTCCTCAAACGGGAATACGCCTTCCGGGCGGCGGGGATGCCGGCGGTCCTCCTGGACATCAGCGGCTCCAACTGTTACGACCTGGGCCAGGAGCAACGGGCCTACGCGGGGACATTCCATGCCGAGGCCACCCTCAACGGGCCCGTCCTCGAAAAGGTCATGCAGTTCGTGCCGCGCCGCCCGGGGACACCAGCCCTAACCATCCCCCGGGCGGCCGGAACCCGGCGCCGCGACGCCTTGGGCGAGGAAGTAGGCGGCGAATCAGGCGGCTGCGCGGACGGTGATGTCCGGCACCAACTCCCGTAAGTGCGCTACCAGGGCGGGATCAAGACGCGAGGGCGAGTTCGCCAACTCCGCATCCGCGCAACCCTGGGTACGGAATTCCTGCAGCACCCAGCGCCGTACCCCATAGGACCGCAAATGCTGCGCCATGGCCATGAGATCCTCTGGCGCGAGGAGCCGGTGGTGCACGGTGGTGCGCAGTTCGTATTCCACTCCGCAGGTCAGGACCGCGGCGAGAGACTGCCGGGCCTTGGCACCGCTGCCGGGGACCCCCGTCAGATCGGCGTAGCGGTCGAAGGGGGCCTTGATGTCCAGACCCACCCAATCCAGCAGAGGCAGAATTTCCGTCAGCCGTTTCGGGTAGACGCCGGCGGTATGGAGGGCCGTCGCGAAGCCGAGATCGCGCACCTGTGCGAGCGCCGCTCCCAGGGCCTCCTGGGCGGTGGGTTCCCCGCCGCTGAACACCACTCCGTCCAGCAGGCCCCGGCGGCGATGGAGCCAGGCCAACGCCTCGTCCCAAGGGATGGCCGCCGGGCCACGGCTCTCCCACAGCTCCGGGTTGTGGCAATAGCCGCAGCGCAGGGGGCAGCCCTGGGTGTAGAACACCGCCGCCAGCCGCCCGGGGAAATCGATGGTGCTGAGCGGTGTCATGCCGCCCAGCACCAGATCGGTCCTCACGCCCGCAAGGGGCGGGATTCGCGGAAGAAGCGCCGTTCCCGGTGCTCGCCCTGCTTGCCAATGTTGAAGGAGGCCACGGGACGGTGGTAACCCATCACCCGTGTCCATACCTCGCAGGGCTGGCGTTCCTCATCGCGCAAGACGGTCTCCATCCCCATGTCTCCGCTTTCCCGATTTACGTTCATGTCATCTCTCCTTTTCAGATCAAGGTCAGGCGCTCAGGCGCCCGCGTTTTTCCGCGAGCCGTTCCTGATCGCAGACGGGACAGAAGGGGTGCTCGCCCGCCAGATACCCATGCACCGGGCAGATGGAAAAGGTGGGCGTCACCGTGATGTAGGGCAGCCGGAAGCGTTCCAGCGCGCGCCGCACCAGCCGCTTGCAGGCCTCGGCGCTGGAGATGCGCTCCCCCATGTACAGGTGCAGGACGGTGCCGCCCGTGTACTTGGCCTGCAGGACTTCCTGCCGCTCCAGGGCCTCGAAAGGATCGTCCGTGAAGCCCACCGGGAGTTGGGAAGAGTTGGTGTAATAGGGCTTGTCCGGAAAACCGGCCTGCAGGATGCCGGGGAAGCGTTTCCGGTCCTCCTTGGCGAAGCGGTAGGTAGTACCCTCCGCCGGGGTGGCCTCCAGGTTGTACATGTGGCCCGTTTCTTCCTGGAAGGCCAGCATGCGCTCGCGCACGTGGTCCAATAGCTCCACCGCGAACCCGTGTCCGAACTCTGTGGTGATGTTCTCCCCGTCGCCCGTGAAGTTGCGGATCATCTCATTGATGCCGTTCACCCCGATGGTGGAGAAATGGTTGCGTAACGTACCCAAATATCGTTTGGAATACGGAAACAGTCCCGTGTCCATGTGCCGCTGGATGACCTTGCGCTTGATCTCCAGGCTGTCTTTCGCCATCGCCAACAGTTCATCAAGGCGTCGGTGCAGACCTTCTTTGTCTTGCTTGTGGAGATAGCCCAGGCGGGCGCAGTTGACGGTCACCACGCCGATGGAGCCGGTCTGCTCCGCCGAGCCGAAGAGCCCATTGCCGCGCTTGAGCAGTTCGCGGAGATCCAGTTGCAGACGACAGCACATGGAGCGGACCATGTTGGGCTGGAGTTCGGAGTTGATGAAATTCTGGAAATAGGGCAGGCCGTACTTGGCCGTCATGGCGAAGAGCCGTTCGGCGTTTGCCGAATCCCAGGGGAAATCGGGCGTCATGTTGTAGGTGGGGATGGGGAAGGTGAATACCCGGCCCTTGGCATCCCCCTCGCTCATCACCTCGATGTAGGCCCGGTTGATCAGGTCCATCTCCGCCTGCAGATCGCCATAGCGGAAAGGCATCTCCTCGCCGGCGATGAGCGGCACCTGCGCACGCAGGTCTTCCGGGCAGACCCAGTCGAAGGTGACATTGGTGAAGGGCGTCTGGCTGCCCCAGCGGGAAGGGACGTTCAGGTTGTAGATGAACTCCTGGATGTTCTGGCGCACCTCCTGGTAGGAAAGCCCATCCTTGCGAACGAAGGGCGCCAGATAGGTGTCGAAGGAACTGAAGGCCTGGGCACCGGCCCATTCGTTCTGCAAGGTTCCGAGGAAGTTCACCATCTGCCCCACGGCGCTGGACAGATGCCGGGGCGGGCTCGCCTCCACCTTGCCGGGGACGCCGTTGAAGCCCTCCTGCAGCAGGGTCCGCAGGGACCAGCCGGCGCAATACCCGGCCAGCATGTCGAGGTCGTGGATATGGATATCCGCCTCGCGGTGGGCGGCGCCGATCTTCTCGGGATAGACGTGGCTCAGCCAGTAGTTGGCCGTCACCTTGCCGGCGACGTTGAGGATCAGCCCGCCCAGGGAGTAGCCCTGGTTGGCATTGGCGTTGATGCGCCAGTCCTCACGATCCAGGTATTCGTTCACGGACCCGATGGCGTCCACCATCGCCTGCCGGTCCCGGCGCAGGCGGCGATGCTGCTCGCGGTAGGCGATATAGGCGCGGGCGGTCCGGTAGAAACCCGCGTCCATGAGCGCCAACTCGACTTGGTCCTGAATCTGCTCGATATCGGGTATGCCGTCGGCAAGCCGGGATTTCAGGGCGTCAAGCACCAGACTTGTGAGCTGCCGGGCTGTCTCATCGTCGAGCTCGCCCGCTGCCCGCCCTGCCCTGGCGATGGCGGAACGGATGCGCTCGGCGTCGAAAGGCGCCTGCGAACCGTCCCGTTTGATGACCCGTGTCCAGGTGGGTTGGCTGAGCCGGATGGGAGATAGGGCTTCCATAAGAGCTCCTTGGCAGTGGTCCCCACACAGATCTATATATTGTGTATATGTAATAATTTATAGCATATATCTTGTGCATGTCAAGGCTATAGGGTCTGCATATCCGATATTTTGGAACCTTTTCACGGCTAGTGAAAATCATGGTGGGAAAGATGGCGAAAGCAGGGAGGGATCCCATCCGGAGGAACGCCTGCACCAAGATCCCGGAATGCCGCCATACACGGATCCCGCCGCTGGCACTATGGCGGCGGGATGAACCGTAGAACCCGCGGACCGCCGGAGCAAAAACCCCCTGCGCCAACGGCCGTTGGGCTTCAATACTGGGCGGTGACGAAGACCCAGGCCCCCTGGGTGTTCACGCCGTAGCCGGTGGCGCGGTAGTCGGCGTACTGGACGCCGCCG
>NZ_RIZI01000104.1 GCF_003721225.1 Acidithiobacillus sulfuriphilus
CCGCCCGCCCCTCTGGTACCGCCTGCTGCAGCAGATTTTCGTCAAAAAGAAATAATACGATCGCGATCCAGGGCACGCCGATCGCCTGCCAGGTGAATCGGCGCTTTTCCGCGAGCGATTGTTCGGCAACCGCGTTACTCCCTGGCCGTTTAGGCCTTGACCGTTTAGGCCATGACAGGAATCTCTGCTTAATCACCGTCCTGTGCCAGCAGGATTTCGACTGCCTCGATAATGTCCCGCTCGCCGCTGAGGATATCCCCCTTGGCGCGCTCCTTCTCTACCAGAGTGATGATCCTGTTCACGTAGGCCGCCTTCACCCCGAGGGATTCCGCCACCGCCTGGATGTCCTCCTTGATCTGGGCTTGCAGGGAAGCGATCCCTACCCGGCGGTTGATGATATCTTCGATGGCCTCTTTGCTTTTGGCGTCTACCTGCACGGCTGGATCTCCGGATAATGGATGGAATCGGGCGCTACGATAACCGCCGCCGGGATGGAACGCCAGAGGGAGGGCAGCGGCCAGCGCTAAAGGGAGCGCTGGACCGGGCCCTGCGCGGCGGCATGCAGGCATGGCCCGCTGGCCAGTAAGGGACATGATGATCTGCCATGAGCCTGCGCATCACCATGGCAGGATTGGCAAAGGCGCCAATACTGACCACCGCCGCCACGCGACGACGGGAAGCCATCAGCAAGGCCGCCGCCCCCAGTGAAATGATGCGAGTCATCATGGTTGGCAACCGGATATCCCCAACGGCGATCTCATGAGCACGATGCTTCAGCTAGGCGGGTCGGTAATCCAGACAAGACCACTTTCCGATGGCATCTGCAAGGAGCCGTATTTGATAAAAGGGCCCTTCGAATAACTAATTTTCAGCACTTTTAGATAAATAATTCCTATCTATTTAGCGCAGCCCCACATTTTTGTGCGTAATGCACCCAGCAGACCCTGTTCCTGCCGCCTTTTCTGCCTTTGGGGCAGGCTACAGACGCAATGATCCCTACGCCACCATAATCTGTCGCACCGAGCAGGTAAATCAACGCATGTCGTACACGAGATTCATGATCCCAATTTTGACTTCGGCGCGGGCCATGCCGATGGTGCGAAGGAATTTTCCGCCTTGCTGCGCCATCGCGCCGAACGCATGCTCTATACGCGCCCGATGCCGATCCATGCGCTAGGCGGTGAGTCGTACCCGGTCGAGAAGCTTGGCGTTGATGGCGACGATCACAGTGGAAATGGACATCAGGGCCGCCCCCACCGCTGGGGAAAGCACCAGGCCGATACTGTAAGCCACTCCGGCAGCAAGGGGGATCGCCACGATGTTGTAGCCGGCACCCCACCACAGGTTCTGGATCATCTTGCGATAGGTCGCCCGGGAAAGTTCCAGGATGGCCGCCACATCCCGGGGATCGGAGCGGACCAGCACAATGTCCGCCGACTCGATGGCGACGTCCGTGCCCGCCCCGATGGCGATCCCGACATCCGCCTCCACCAGGGCAGGCGCATCGTTGACGCCGTCGCCGACCATGGCCACGCGCAATCCCCGCGCCTTTACCTCCTTGATCTTCTCCGCCTTTTGTCCAGGGAGCACTTCGGCGAAATAGTCGTCCAGCCCCATTTCCTGGGCCACCCAACGGGCCACCGCTGCGGAGTCGCCGGTCAACATCATCACCTGCACGCCCATTCCCTTCAGCCGCGCGAGGGCTTCCCGCGACTCCGCTCGAATGATATCGGCCAGCGCGACCGCCCCCGCCGGTTTCTCATCGACGAGCAGGTATACCACCGTTTTGCCCTGGGATGCCAAGGCCCCGACCCGCTCATCACCGGCATCGAGACCGTTCTCCTTGAGATAGCCGGGGCTTACGACCTTCACGTGGCGTCCTTCCACGATGGCTTGTGCGCCCTTCCCGGGGATGGCCCTGAATTCCTTGGGAGGCTCGAAGCCGATGCCCTTCTCTTTGGTGGCATATGCCACAATACCGGCGGCGATGGGGTGCTCCGACTGACTTTCGAGGGCCGCGGCGAGCCGTACGACCTCGTCTTCGGCGTATCCGCCCAGCACGACCACATCCGTGACGCCAAACCGTCCCTCCGTCAAGGTCCCGGTCTTGTCGAACACCACCGCCTCCAGTTGGCGCGCCCGCTCAAAAGCGGACCGGTCCCGGATGAGCAGCCCATGCTGCGCCGCCAGGGCGGTGGATACGGCGACGACCAGCGGAATTGCCAGGCCCAGGGCATGGGGACAGGCAATCACCATCACCGTCACCATGCGGGCCAGGGCGAACTCGAAGTGCTGGCCAAGGACCAGCCAAATGGCAAGGGTAAGCCCCCCGACGCTCAACGCGGTAAGGGTCAGCACCAGGGCCGCGCGGTCGGCCAGGTCCTGGGTCCGGGAGCGGGACTCCTGCGCCCGGCGCACCATCTCGATGACCTGTGAAAGATAGGTTTCACTGCCGGTCTTGTGGACCTCGACGGTGATACTCGACTCCCCGTTGACCGAACCGCCGATAACTTCGTCGCCGCCCCCTTCTCCACGGGCTGGCTTTCGCCGGTGAGCATGGCCTGATTGACGGTGGTTCGCCCTTCGACGATACGCCCGTCCGTAGGAATTTTTTCGCCAGGCTTCACCAATACCCAGTCGCCGCGCTGCAGATCCACCACCGGCACGTCTTTCATGCCCTCCGGGGCCACGAGATGGGCCTCGGAAGGCATCATCTGCACTAGTTTTTCCAGTGCGCCGGAAGCTCCCATGACCGATTTCATCTCGATCCAGTGGCCGACCAGCATCACATCGATCAGCGTGGCGAGTTCCCAGAAGAACACTTCGCCCTGCACCCCGAACACGACGGCACTCGAGTAAAAATAGGCCACGCTGATGGCCAGGGCGATCAGCGTCATCATGGCTGGCTTGCGGGTTTCGAGCTCGGAAAATAGTCCCTTCAGGAAGGGCCGGCCGCCGTAGAAATACACTCCACTCGACAACGCGAAAAGCACATAGGACGACCCTGTGAAGGCGAGCGCCGCCTCCAGCCCCAGCAGCCGCTGGATAAGCGGCGACAAAAGGAGGATAGGGATCGTCAGTGCCAGTGATACCCAAAACCGCCGCCGGAAATCGGCGATCATGGCGGCATGGTTGTGACCAGCGTGCATCCCGGCGTGGTCATGGGCGGCTGGGGGCGTATGCGCGTGGGAATCGGGACGAGTGGTTCCCGCATGGCGTTCCTGATGCCCCGGTTGGTCCATAGGGTCTGCCCCCTCCATAGAAGCTGGCACAGAGCTTGGCATTACGGTGCCTTGCAGTGTGCGCTTATTAATCACATTATTTTAATAGGTTAGTTGCTCTAGGGATCAAGTCAAGCGGACGCTTGCGTAACGATCGGTGCTTACTATACTGAGTGTCTACTCTCAGATTACGGTTCCAGCCATTGCGCATCCGGGAGCGGAACCAGGGGACAACTCATGAACAGAGGAACGATTCGGAAATTCGCGTGGATTGCAGGTGGAGCGGTCAGTCTGTTGAGCTTTCCGGTTGCGGTCATAGCCCAATCGGCGGCGACCATCAGTCAGACACCGGTACAAAGCCCGCCTCAGCCACTGCCAAATCCTGTCTATGGCTATGGCATGATGGATGGATGGTGCCCCGGTTACGGATACGGTTATGGGATGGGGCCTGGCATGATGGGATACGGAGGAGGGTACGGCATGCTCTTCGGGGGATTGCTGTGGATCCTGATCCTGATCGGCATCATCGCCGCAATCATGTTCCTGGTACGTTCCCTCTTCTCTGGCCGTTCCGTCAACGCAAGGGATGATGGTAAGACGGCGCTCAAAGCTCTTGGCGAGCGTTATGCCCGCGGCGAGATCGGCCGCGAGGAATATTTGGAAAAAAAGCGTGATTTGGGTGGATAGGGCATAAACATGCCCCGAAAAATTAGGAATGAGGGCATGCCGTTGATCAATTTCATGGGCGCCGAGGGCCTTCGGCGCCGGACAGAAGAGGGGTGATGTCATGATGCACGAACCAGTGAAAAAGAATGGATGTTTATGGGCCATGTTCTTGGCAATCGGCTTGCTCGGTGTGACACCAGGTATTGCCGACGCTCAGCCGGCACCAGACCAGGCGGCGGGTGCGCCTGGCTACGGTCCCGGCATGATGGGTGGCTATGGAATGGGAGGGGGGATGATGGGCGGTTACGGGGGGTATGGTCCGGGCATGATGGGCGGCTATGGTGGTGGCTACGGCATGGGGCCCGGGATGATGGGCGGCTATGGCCCAGGATACGGCCAACGAGGTTTCGGAATACTCAGACTGCCGAGCTTGACCGACCAGCAGCGCCAACAAATTGTGCAAATCGAGAACGGCCTGCGCAAAAAAAACTGGCCCTTGATGGGCAAACTGATGGATGAAGAAGCCACGCTGCGGGAGAGGTATTCCACCGGCGAGCCCAATCCGGACGCTGTCGGCGCCCAGTACCGCAAGATATCCGCGCTGCGCCAGCAAATGCTGGAAAATGCGGTCGCCGCGCACAACCGTATTGACGGGTTGTTGACCAAAGAACAACGAGGACAACTGCAGCAGTACGGGCCTTTGCAGTAATGTCCGCCAACTTTCGCATCCATTTAGGGAAAACGTGGAATAGTACCCGCATGAATGCCCCGGTAAATCATGTGAACTGACCGCTTCGCAGCACTGTGGGGTGTGGGATTCGCCCAGATCCCACAGCGCGGAAAACCCTCGGAATTCGCGGACAGATGGTTGCCGTGGGTGCATTTCGCCAGTGGCCGCAACCTTCACTGATCATTGCCACCTTGAGGTGGCACCAGAACTGAGGGCCGCGTTAGCATCCACATTACGCCGCTTTGAGCGGCTAACGAACTAGCGTTACGCACGTGGCGAGATCGAACGGGACGAGTATTTGGAAAAACGAAAAGATCTTGAAAAGTGAACTGCAAGAGTGATAGCGGGAACCGATGTTATTTACAAGGGATTCGGCGCAAGAGACCGTATTCAGGCTATCCACACTAAACAGCGAGAAAGCACCATAACTATCTTGTCTCAACTATGATGGAGGACAGATGTTTACCATTGAATGGTTGGATGCGTTGATTGAAGGGAAACAACAAAGGCATGAACCCTTACCACCGCCAAGTCGGGTTGTACTGATCGGTGATGATGGCCACGAAGATATCTCTACCATTTCTCAATTGGCGGATCGCATGCGCAACGCCACACTTGATAAAAACCATTATATAGCGATCGAGGCGCCGGGCGGTGGTTGGATACCTTCCGATTTTTTGTGGGCATTGATAGCCTTGAGGCTTTATGAAAAGAGTTGAAAAACAATCAAGCCAACAATCCGATATTGGCCCGTTCGAGTCGTAGCGTCCTGGCCTTTTTCGGTAACCGAAGCCATTCTGTGGTTTTGGTAATAACGGATATCGTCTTGGTACCCTTTATGCAAGAGCCACGTCTGCAGGAGTTGGTAGAATACCCTAATAAATACGCAGTTTCTGGCCGAATATTTTGTCTTTGTTCCAGGGGACTTGAGCGCCCCGGACGGGGTTGAGTCCTGGTTGCATGACACGGTCTCCATAGTCGAGGAAAGGAAGAAGACCATTGTTTGCCGACTGAAAGGGCGGTACAGACTGGAAGCGGTCGTTTGATTGGGCTATAGTCTCATGAGGGTGTAATCGTTCACCCAAGAAGGAGACCAAGCCATGAATCAGATAAATGAAACATTCAGGCTCGGCGTGATTCTTGGGTAAACACGAAAAGATTCAGACCGCCGTTCTCAGCGGTCGGAGTGATGCCAATATAGCTTTTGCCGACCTGTTATCCTTGTTGGGTGGGTTGGGATTTTTGCTTCGCGTGAAGGGAGACCATCATGTCCTTACCAAAGAAGGGGTGGCCGAGATCATCAATCTCCAACCCATAGGACGCATGGTGAAGCCTTACCAAGTGAAACAAGTGCGCGGCATACTAACCAAATACCGCTTGGGGGTGAATGACGATGAGTAAGTACGAGCTGGTCATCTATTGGAGTGACGAGGACGATGCCTTTCTCGTGGAAATCCCAGAACTCCCCGGCTGCATGGCCGATGGCGCCACCTATCAAGAGGCCGTAACCAATGCCGAAAGGGTGATTGGCGAATGGATCGAAAGGGCAACGGAGTTGGGGCGCCCTATACCAGAGCCACGCGGGCGGTTGCTCTATGCATGAAGTACCCCTTTTGTCCCATATCGCTGCCCTGCCGCCGTTGAAGTCTGTTGGTCGGCAGTAGACTGGAAGCGGACATTCACCCCTTAATGCTCCAATAAGCGGCGCAGCTATGCTGCGTCCGACTTCATTGACTTGTTAGCTGTATCTATTTCAGTTGCAACCAGTACTGCTTGACCTGCGTTGAGGAAGCTCCTAATCAGATCAGATAGCACATCACTCTGTTCGCAGTTACTGCCCACCCACCCTCTGTTGACAAAGTTCACAAATTCGGTGTTGGTCACGTACCTAGGTGAGTTGTTAAAGCTTATGAGAGCCCCACCCTGTTTTCCTTTAGGTCCGTCATCGCCCAGCAGGAAGTTCATGTACTTGCGCGTTAGGTACATGCCAGATATCAATTGCTCAGAAGCAGCCTGAATTCCCTTGTTTGGCACCAGTTTGAAGAAAAAACCATCGGAATTGATTCGGTACTCTTTGTGAGTCTTAATGGATTCGATCCCACCATGCCTCTCATAAAACTGGTTCATGCGATCGACTTCTTTTTTAAGTTGATTGTCAGGCCGATAATAGTAGCCTTCCTCCTCATTGTGATCCTTCATGAGCTTATATTGAACCAACACAAAAGAGTGGAACTCTTGGTTATAGTAGATTAAGTCTACTCCAAGTGTTTTCTCTAGATCATTCTTGTTTGCATAAACCACTTCAAGAATTCGGCTTCCTTGATTGAAGGTAGAAACTCCCATACTATGTAGACTGGCTTTTTCATTCTTCCAATTGAATAAGTCATGCTGTATTGCTGACTCCTCCTGGATATGACGCTTAGATATTCCTGAGAGGAAGAAGGATGAGCCTCCTGGTTTTGGTGATAACTTTGCTACTTGCTCTGCGTCATTGTAATCCTGAACTTCATCCAAGTTTGGCGCCCATGCCCTGAAGACATCTTTTCGCAATTGATTAGAACCACTAAAAATATCCAACGCTGCGCCAAGTGCCTCCCTCTCTTGAAGAAAAACCTCTGCAGCTTCTCCCGTTAAGCGGTACTTGGCGATTGTTACAAGAGAGATTAGACGGTCAATCTCGCCCACCTGGTTCGGCCGTAATTTCTTTATAGCCGAGAGCGTTTCATCCCACGTTTTTTCAGGAATACTGCCACCGCGGCCACTGGAGCTCCGCATGAATTGAAGTTTCGTATTTTCGCCTAACAATTGCTCGATGTCGCGGACTGAAATTGATTCCAACCTGACTAAGTCATAAAATTCGACGCGTGACTTTGCTGTGGCCACTCGATTTCCTTTAGTGGCTAGGCATATGTAGTCGATAGTGGTGCCACTAAAAGAAATAAGAACGATTTGACGCTGCCTGATTTCCCAGTCATAGGTGCTCAATGCATCGGAAAAGGATTGGCTTTCTTTTTCCGCTTGCAGAAAGTCTCCTCTTTTTTCTTCATCAAAGTGGATGATCAATCCATGACTCTTCGGCATGTGTCTTTATCCCGATTTTTCTCAGCTAACGTCTGAATTCACCGGCCTGCGCGGCTTTTCGGTCTGTTCGTCTGAAGTTCGCATAGAAGGTTGATGACCTCATGGGGGCAATGGCCCATTTGTATTTCGCACCACTCCCTTTGCAGATTGCTTGGTCTACTTGTTTTTGGTTGTACAGGTAACCGTTGCGGCGTGACTCGTACTGCTTGTTCCATAGGGGCGCAGTACCAAAAAGCTCGCCGAAACGAGCGATTAGCGCTGCTTCGCAGTCTAGGTAGGCGTCAGGGCTATTTTTTACTCTTGGGATCGCGATTCTCACCTGGAATGCGAAATCACCTACCAATCCTTCCAATTCTTTCACCCAGGCACGGTGACTGTTGATCCGTTGGCCAAAATTTCCCTCGCCAATGTAGATAGTGGGCGATTGGCGCCACGGATACTGGATGCAAAAATCGCCGTTCAAGCGAATAACGTAGACCGACCTTTTAAGATCCGCAGGCTTTAGTCCAACGGCCTCAAGTTTTGGAAGGATATTCTTCTTCCATGTTTCATTTGGCATCCAGTCGATACGTTTCCAATCAAGAGCGACATTTACCATAATGCATTTCCATGGTTAAGAGGCATAACGTAAATTCAACTGCACTGAGGATGCAGCATAACATTTCTGGATCTCCCCGGCTAAAGCCAATCTGTGTGTTGATGCTACACCCACCCAACCTGCATGTGAACGACCGCTCCCGCTGTAAAGGGGCCATTTGGGGACACGCGCCCGGGATAATAATTCATTATCAGCGAACAACACCGGATATTTGTGCCACCAATTCCGGCAGCGCCGTCCGTACTGTATCCCAAACCACGTCGAGATTGATGTCGAAGTAACCATGGGCGATGCGATTGCGCATTCCGCGCATGCTTCGCCAAGGTATTTCTGAGTGTTCTTCCGCAAACTCTGGGTATATGTCCATCACTTTAGTTGCGGCCTCACCGATGATGATGAGATTCATAATAACGGCTTGCTGAGTGCGCTTATCATTTATGAAATCGATTTTATCCAACCCTTCCACAAAGCTACAAGCGTCAGTCGCCGCTTGTTTTATATGATCAAGGTAGTCAGGAAGTCGGCTCTCGCTCATACCGGTCGCGCCTCCTCAAGCACTTTGGCGCGGAATTTCAGCGGCAAGTCTGCGGGGGTTAGCAGATCGACGTGGACGCCAAGCAAAGACTCAAGTTCGCATTGTAAGCCGCCTAGATCGAACAATGTTGCGCCTGGCAGCGCATCAACCAGTAGATCGAGGTCGCTGCCGTCTTCATCCGTACCACGTATTGCTGAGCCAAACACACGCGGATTCGTTGTGGGAAAGCGGCTTACGGCTTCGCGCACAGCATTGCGATGCAGTTCAAACGCGAGCGATGGGCGCATAGCATCTCTCCGATCCTCAATATAACCAGTCAATAGTATATGGTATTTTCATCTTTTCCACATCCTCCGGCCCGTCCAGTGATCCGTGTGCAATCCGCTAGGCCAATCAGTCTCGATGACTGCTTCCGCTGCATTGCTGACGCTCAAGAGGCGATGTAATTCTAAATCGCATTAGAAATAGAGTTAATTATGTACTCCCATCCGGCGATGGATTTCACCCGCGCATGGTCCGCCTCAAGGGCA
>NZ_RIZI01000105.1 GCF_003721225.1 Acidithiobacillus sulfuriphilus
AGATCGACCCCGCTCTGGTGCGGCGCCTGCGCCCGGACGCCATCATCGCCACCGGGCGCTCCGACCTGCCCAATCAGGTCAACAACGTCCTCGGCTTTCCCTTCCTCTTTCGCGGCGCCCTGGATTGCCGGGCGCGGCAGATCAACGAGGCGATGCTGCTGGCCGCCGTGGACGGGCTGGCGCGGCTGGCCCGGGAGCCCGTTCCCGATGAGATCCTGGCGGCCTACGGGATGCAGGAATGCCGCTTCGGTCCGCAGTACATCATCCCCAAGCCCCTGGATCTGCGTCTGCGTCATTGGGTGGCCGACGCCGTGGCGGCAGCCGGACGTGCCAGTGGCGTAGCCCGCCGCTAAGTCATGCGCCTGGCCGATCTCACGGTTGGCGATCTGCAGCGCTGGTTCGGCTTGTTCCTGGCGGCCGCCGTTCTTCTCTGGTTGGCCTGGCTCGTCCTTGCCCCCTTCCTCTCTTCCCTGGTCTGGGCCGCCATCCTGGTCTATGCCACCTGGCCCCTGCGCGCCCGCCTGACCCGCCTGCCGCCGGCGCTCATGGCGACCCTGATGACCGTGTTGCTGGGCCTGATCTTCGTCCTGCCCGTACTCTTCCTGGCCACGACCCTGGGGAGCGAGCTGCGTCATACCCTGAGCGCCCTGGCGGCGCTCCTGCGGGACTGGCCGTGGCAGCAGAAACTGGCCCAATGGCCGTGGCTGGCGCAGCCTGTGGATGCCTGGCTGGGGCGTTTGCGCAGCGGGCTGGCATCCGGCCCCGAACTGGGCGCCTGGGCGCAACGTCTGGGGGTCCTGGCGGGCGGGGTCGGCCGGGCGGCGGCGGTGGCCCTGCTGACCCTGGTCAGCGCCTTTTTCTTTTATCGCCATGGCGAGCTGCTGGCGGCTCATTTGCGCCTGCTGACCGTCAGCATCATCGGCCAGCGGGCGGATGCCTATCTGGCGGCGGTGGGCGCCACCATTCGCGCGGTGATCTATGGGATCCTGGCCACCGCCCTGGCCCAGGGTATCCTCGCCGGCATCGGCTATGCCGTGGCGGGACTGCCCGCCCCCATCCTGCTGGCGGTGATCACGCTGCTCTTTTCCTTCATCCCCTTCGGCACCCCCATCGTCTGGGGAAGCGCCGGCATCTGGCTGCTCCTGCAGGGTCAGACCGCGGCCGGCGTCGGCCTCCTGCTCTGGGGAGCCCTGGTGGTGAGCTGGATCGACAACCTCATTCGCCCGCTGGTCATCGCCAGCACCATCCATATTCCCTTTCTGCTGGTCTTGTTCGGGGTCCTGGGGGGCATCCTCGCCTTCGGCTTCCTGGGCATGTTTGTGGGGCCCATCATCCTGGCCGTATTTCTGGCCGTGTGGGCGGAGTGGCTGACCCACGCCCGGGCGCGGCAGGGATCGTAGCGCAAGGCTTCGCGGCCCTTGCTGGAGCAGATCAGGCCACGTGCCGCGGCGCCACCTCTTTGTTCCCCCTGGTTTTCGTTATCGAGTCACGGGTTGCACGCGCTCGTCTCCCTCTGGTGCGGGCGTGTTCGGCACCATGCTCAGATAGTGTTCAAAGTCACTGCGCTTGCCTTTGTTCGCTTCCGACTTGAGGTAGTCGAGCGTCATCACCGAGGCCATTTTTTCGGCGGCGGCACTCGCGATGAACTGGTTCACCGAGATGCCGTCGCGCTCGGCCAGTTCCTTGATCTTTTGATGAACGGAGTTCGGCAAACGAACGGTCAATGCGGTCATGGTCTATTCCTCAACAGTCTTAGAAAATCAGCAGGCTCGATGGCCTGTACATTCAGTTCCAGGGCGCGCCGAAAATCCTTCACGTTGTGCGTGACGATGAACTGACTGCCCGATGCCACTGCGCACTCCAGAACCATGTCATCGTCGGGGTCGCGCAGGAATGGCCGCCACAAAAAATACACGTCTTGCAAATGTGCCACCGACGCAAGATAGCGCAAGAACCCCAGCGCCGCATCAACCGTCACGCCTGGCGGCAAGTGTGACGGTCTCGTCAAGACTGCCAGCCACTCTGTGTAGAGCGCCACAGTGAGCGCGATCTCGAAGTCGCGATTCGGCAGCATCGACAACAGTTGATGACTTGCTCCATTGCGTGAGCGGGCTGCGGCTACCAGGACCGACGTGTCGAGAGTTACACGCAAAGTAGTTATCCATATCTTGGTTGCATATATATAACTGAATTTTACGCTTTCGGTCGGTGCACGCAAGAGAAGTTTGGCCATTTCTGGCAGCGACAAGCCAGTGGGCCATGTGGCGGTTTCTCGCCTTACACGGACCCTTGCCATGATGCCGGTGGCTCGCTTACAATTCCGACCATGACAGCCATGGCGCGTTTTTCTTCCGCTTTCCTTCATCCGGCCTTTGCCTGGGTGCGCCGCGACGTGCTTGCCAGCCTGTTCCTGCTGCCCCGCCCGGGGCGCTAAATCTCTTCGGCCTTGACGGCCTCCGTGCAAAAATCGCGCAGTACCCCATCCACCCTAGGTAAAAGGGAAGGGCAGGTCATGAGTAACGCAAAGGAATCATTGATTATTTTCGACACCACCTTGCGCGATGGCGAGCAGTCGCCCGGCGCGGCCATGACGCGCGATGAAAAATTGCGCATCGCCAAGGCCCTGGAGCGCTTGCGCGTGGATGTCATCGAGGCGGGCTTCCCCGCCGCCAGCAACGGCGATTTCGCCGCGGTGCAGGCCATCGCCGCGGCGGTGAAGGACAGCCGCATCTGCGCCCTGGCACGGGCCCGGGACGAGGACATCCGCCGCGCCGGGGATGCCATCGCCGGGGCGGCGGCGGGGCGCATCCATACCTTCATCGCCACCAGCCCGGTACACATGCAGGCCAAATTGCGCATGTCCCCCGACGAGGTCCTGGAGCGGGCGGTGGCGGCGGTGCGTTTGGCGCGGCAGGTTTGCGACGACGTGGAGTTTTCGCCGGAGGATGCCGGCCGCTCGGAGGAGGATTTCCTCTGCCGGGTCATCGAGGCGGTGATCGACGCCGGGGCGCGCACCATCAATATCCCGGACACGGTGGGTTACAACCTTCCGGACCGCTTCGGGCAGCTCGTCGCCAATTTGCGCGAGCGCGTGCCCAATGCCGACCGGGCGATCTTTTCGGTGCATTGTCATAACGACTTGGGCTTGGCCGTGGCCAACTCCTTGTCGGCCGTCCTCCACGGCGCCCGCCAGGTGGAATGCACCATCAACGGTCTGGGCGAACGGGCGGGCAATGCCGCCCTGGAGGAGATCGTCATGGCGGTGCGCACCCGCGCCGATGTCTTCTCCTGCGACACCCGCATCGACGCCACTCAGATCGTGCCCACCAGCAAGCTGGTGTCCACCATCACCGGTTTCCCGATCCAGCCCAACAAGGCCATTGTCGGGGCCAATGCCTTTGCCCACGAGTCGGGCATCCATCAGGACGGTGTCCTCAAGCACCGGGAGACCTACGAGATCATGCGCGCCGAGGACGTGGGCTGGGCGGCCAACCGCATGACCCTGGGCAAGCTCTCCGGTCGGGCGGCGGTGCGGGCGCGCCTGGAGGCCTTGGGCATCCATCTGGACAAGGATGCCCTCGACATGGTCTTCACTCGCTTCAAGGAGTTGGCCGACCGCAAGGCGGAAATCTTCGATGAGGACTTGCAGGCCCTCGTCAACGAGGATCTGCAGGAGGAGCAGGCGGAACGCTATCGCCTGGGTTACCTGCGCGTCTGCTCGGAGATGGGCACCCATCCCGAAGCCCGGGTGGAGGTCCTGGTGGAAGGCGTGGCCAAGACCGCCGCGGCCGTGGGCGGAGGACCGGTGGATGCCGCCTTCAAGGCCATCGAAGCGGTGGTGGCAAGCGGCGCGCAATTATTGCTGTATTCGGTCAATGCCATCACGACCGGCACCGACGCCCAAGGCGAGGTCACGGTGCGTTTGCAGCGGGACGGCCGCATCGTGAATGGTCAGGGGGCGGATACGGACATCGTCCTCGCCAGCGCCAAGGCCTATCTCTCGGCCTTGAACCGCCTGCAACAGCCCCAGGGGCGGCGGCATCCGCAGATCTAGGATGTCATGCCCGGAAAGGGCTGGTCAGGACCGGGCCTGTGCTTCCGCCGGGGCCAATGCGCTGCCCGGCGGGCAGGCCGCCATCCCGCATCATTCGTAACGCCTGGAGGAAGCAATATGAGCCCATCGATGGAAGACATGGAGAGTGCGGTAAATCAGCCCGGGTCGGCGCAAGGGGCCCAGCGCCACCCCATTCAAGTGCGCCTAACGGCCGGCGCGGAGCGCGCCTTGGCGGTGCATCCCACCCCGCTGCTCGTGGAATTGGAGTTGCTTTTTAGCTGCCTGATCCGCAAGCGCGTGCGCTTTCCCGCCACCCCCCATGCCGACGCCATTCCGGTGCCCGGAACGGACCCGCGCCTGACGTTGTATTTCCATCCGGTATGCACCAAGGTCTGCGCCATCGGCGATGCCGAGGTGCCGGATTTGCTGACCTTCCCCATCCGCCGCGTGACACCGTTCATTCCCCGCGCCGTAACTTTGGATTATCGGAAGGGCGCATGGGTAGGCGATTTTTATTATCCCCAGGAACTACTGTGACGGCGCTGACCAGGCAGTGCGACTGATTTTCCCGGCCAGGCCGGCGCAGATCCGAGGACATCCAAGCCCGGGCGCTTGGATGTCATGGCGCTTTCTTATTTCAGCGCTTCCCTAAAGCGCATGTCGGTCTTGCCCTCCTGCATGAATTTATACAGCAGCCCCGCAACCAATCCCCCCAAAGGAGTCGCGATGAGATACACCCAGATATGAGGGTAATAGTTACCAGCGACTGCCGGGCCTAAGGTGCGCGCGGGGTTGACGCTGGCGCCGGTCAGGGGACCCATGAAGGTTACGATCATGACCAGGGTAAAACCAATGGCCAATGGTGCTGCGTTACCGGCACGATCGCTCATCGCCGTATATAATGCCGTGGTAGTGAGGAAGAAGGTGCCAACAGCCTCCAACATGAAGCCACCGGGAATGGATACGGCATCCGTATTGATGGTGGTTGCGCCTAAATGCCCCATGGTCCCATGAAAAACCGTGAGCAGGGCAAAGCCGCCGGCTATTCCACCTAAAAACTGCGAAACCATATACAAGATCGCGTCTTGCCAGTTGATTTTTCCGGCGATGGCTCCGCCAAGGGTAACTGCCGGGTTCACTATGCCACCACTGATGTCACCGAATACATAAGCAGCAATCATGATGGCCAGCCCATTGGCGAGGGCCACGTCGATGAGTGGTTTGCCCATGGCCGCGGCACCTCCACCGAAAAAAATGAGTCCGAATGTACCGATGAACTCTGCCGTCATTTTCCGAGTCATTGGCTGCATGCTGATTTCTCCATATAGATGTAGGCTGATTGATGGGAATAGAACCCCACCGTGGTTTACCGGCGGATATCCATTCCCTGGCTTAATCCATATCAATGATAGTGATTCGCATCTATATTTAAGTTGAGGATAAACTCATATATATTAGCAAAATCGAATATCAATAGAGATGGATAAAGTCTATGACTGGTATAATCTGCTTTGGTTCCTGCTTCGCTACAAATAAGGGGGAATTCCATGGCGAGGGAAAATGTCCACAACGGGAAATAACAGCGTGCAAATATCTGGTTACCGGAAGCATCCCGACTCGAGATCTTATGGCCAAGGCAGTGATTTGCCGGACTAGGCATTTTCCACGTCAGTGGCCGAGCCGGACTCGTTGATACGGTGCAGGGCCTTGGGAGGACTATTATTCATTGTGGGCTCATTAGGGTAAGATGAGAAAGATCTGCATGTTAAAATATAGCAAGAAGTAGACCGCATCCAAGTCGGATCGAGGTGCTTGGATGTAGGTAACGTTTCAGGGAATGGCGTTTGCGCCATACCTATTGGCGATGGGCCTTGGCGATCATCGGCCATGATCCGGCGTGATGGGACGAGGGAGTCGAGGGAGGGGGAGAAGGTAATGGAAAAAATATCCGAATTGGGTTTCTGGCAGCGGATGGCGGCGGAGCGGGGCTTGATTATCCTCTTTTTCAGCTCGGCGGGCTGCCATTCCTGCCGCATCTGGCGGGGTTTGCTGCGGGAGTATGAGATGACCCGCGAGGATCTGCGTGTCTGGGAGGTGGATGCCGGTATCGACATGGGGCTGACCCAGGAGTTTGAGGTTTATCACCTGCCGGCGCTCTTTCTCTTCAAGGATGGCCGCTACCTGCGGTCCTTGCAGGTGGAGGCGCGGCCCCAGGCCCTGCATCGTCTGGTGGAGTCGGTGAAAGATCTGCCAGGCGAGGAGCAGCCGTGAGCGTTTTCGACGCCCAGGGCTGGCATGGGGCGGCCCGGCGGGCGCCATCGCCGTTTTTTGACGAACGCCCGCCCATTGCCGTGGATCTGCTGGTCGTTCATGCCATCAGCCTGCCGCCGGACACCTTCGGCAGCGGGGACGTGCAGCGCTTTTTCCTGGGCGAGCTGGATTTTGACCGCCACCCCTATTATGACGGGATCCGCCACCTGCGGGTCTCGGCCCATTTTTTCATTCCCCGCGACGGAGCATTATGGCAGCATGTCGGCGTTTTTCAGCGCGCCTGGCACGCCGGTCAATCCCAATGGGAGGGGCGTCCGGCCTGCAATGATTATAGTATCGGGGTAGAACTGGAAGGGACGGCGACGCGGCCTTTTACACCGGAACAATACCGGGCCCTGGGGCGTTTGGGGCGGGATTTGCAAACGCCCTTTCCTGCTCTGTCGCGGGAGCGCGTGGTGGGGCACGCGGATATCGCCCCCGGGCGAAAATGGGATCCGGGCCCTTGTTTTTCCTGGCAAACCCTTTGGGAGGAGTGGGGAAGCCGCGGCTGAAGGCGCGGGGGCTGCCGGCGCACTATCCCTTGCTGGAGATCATCGGCCCCGGGGACCGTTACCGTTTGCTGATGTCGGCGGCGGCACTGACTGCGGGGGTACCGCGCCGGCCGCTTCGTCCCGGCCGTAAAACTTGACGCCGCGGACGATCTTGGGGCGGCCCTGGGCGATGCGGTGGCGGTTGGAATCGCGCAGGGAATAGACGCAGCCGCAATATTCCTGCTGGTAGAAGCTTTCTTCCTTGGCAATCTCGATCATGCGCTGGCTGCCGCCGCCCTTGCGCCAGTTGTAGGTCCAGTACTGCAGGCCCCCATGGCGGGCGGCGGCCCGTTCGCCGCAGGCGTTGATCTGGACCATGTCCTTCCAGCGGGAGATGCCCAGGGTGCTGGTAAAGACCGTGAAGCCGTGTTCTCTGGCATAGAGGGCGGAACGCTCGAAACGCATGTCGAAACAGGCGGTGCAACGCTCGCCCCGTTCCGGTTCCCATTCCAGGCCCTTGACCCTTTCAAACCAGCGGTCCTTGTCGTAGTCCAGGTCCACGAAGGGTACGCCGAGCTTTTCCGCGTAACGGATATTCTCTTCCTTGCGCAGTTCGTATTCCGCCGTGGGGTGGATGTTGGGATTGTAGAAAAGGACAGTGAAGTCGATACTGGCAGCACGGATATCGTCCATGATGGGTCCGGCGCAGGGGGCGCAACAGGAGTGCAGGAGGATGTTTTTGCTGCCGTCCGGGGTGTGCAGGGGGGCTGGGGCTTTGCTCATGATCCTTACCTTCTCCGAAAATATTCGGCCAGTCGAGCCGGAAGATAGCGCGCCGGCGGCCCGCCAGCCACGCTGATCTGCCGTGGCTTGACCCGTCTCCGTTATCATTCTACCGTTTTTTGCAGGACCTGGAAGCAAAAAGGAGATAGCCATGAACCAAGATCTTCAACATGCGCATTGCGTACCCTGTGAGGGTGGGGTTGCGCCCCTGGACGCGGAACGTGTGGGGCTTCTATTACGCTCCCTACCCCAATGGCAAGTGGCCGGACAGGCAATCCGCCGGGAGTTTCGTTTCAAAAACTTTTACGAGACCATGGCCTTTGTGAATGCCGTGGCATGGATCTCGCATCGGGAGGACCATCACCCGGAGTTGGAGTTGGGTTATAACCGCTGCGCCGTCCATTACAGTACCCACGCCATTGGCGGCCTTTCGGAAAATGACTTCATCTGCGCCGCACGGGTGGATGCGCTGCTGACATGACGGGGGCGGGAAGGCGTGTCCGTGAGGCGCTTGTCGCCGTGCTCGTGGCGGCGATCCTGGGGGGTGCGCTCTGGTTGTGGTTGCAGCCGGGGGGACAGCGACTCTTGCGGATTGCCATGCCGGCCGTCACCTTGCCGTCGCTGCAAGGCCAACCCGTTTCCCTGGAGGGATTCCGGGGTAGGGTGCTGCTGGTCAATTTCTGGTCGACGAGCTGCCCGGGCTGTATCGCCGAGATTCCGGACTTGGTGGCTTTGCAGCAGCATTTTGCCGGAGCCCCTTTTACCGTGATCGGCATCTCCATGGCGGGCGATGAGGAAACGCAGGTGGCGGCGCTGGCCGCGCGCTTGGGTGTGGATTACCCGTTGCTGATGGATCCCCAGGGAAAGGCGGCACAGGCCTTTGGCTCGGTGAATCTGACGCCCACTTCCTTCCTGGTGGATGCCCATGGCCACATCGTGGAGCGGCAGGTGGGCGCCTTTCCGCTAAAACAATGGGAGCAGCGCATTGGGACGCTGCTCCCGGTACCGCAACGACCGGTGGAGAAGGATTCTCCGGGCGATGCTGCCTAGCTGGCGCTGCGCAGGAGCGGACGCATGCCGCCGCGTACCTGACGCTGAATAAAGGCGGCGCGGCCGGATTCGCGCTGGTCGATCTCGGCGGCGCATTGGGAGTCCACCATGGCGGCGGTGCTGAGGAGCAGTTCCAACTCGCAGAGATCCACCTTGGGCTGGGTGAGCGCTTCGGGGGCGACATTCATTTGATCGCCCACCTGCCAGAACATGCGCGCATTCCACATCTTCATACGCACCTTGGGGTCTTGAAAGAGTTTGACGCAACGTTCGTTTACGGCCTTGGGATCCACTTTCATCCTCCTTCTCATCGCTGGTTGGACATGCCGACCCGGTTCGGGCCGCCGAATCCTTCTAAGGATACGCGAAAAGAGGTTGAAAAAGCGATGGCTTACAGGGGCTTTCAGGATTCATTTATTCCATGGCCGGATAGATTTTGATCGTGCGTGAACCTCGCTATGGCAGTTGGCAAAGGCGTTTTGCCGCGACTTCGGCCCGCGCCGTCGTTGTTCTTGGCGAAAGCCCGCGCCCGGCAGGCGAACTGTTTGAGCCCGGAGGGCGAGTTTTCGCCTGCCAGCGGGATGAGCCCTAGAACAACAGGCAAGGACCGCCGGAGCAAGAAACGCCTTTGCCAACTGCCATAGCCACGATAAGAACCCCGCGTAAGCGGGGTTTGGGACTGGGTGAAGGCTCCGGGAGTCGTCAGGAGCCCGTTTTCATGTTGATATTCTGGTTGATGGCCAGTTCAGGGTTGTAGAGGTATTCGATGTTGCCCTGTTCCACCTGCTTGAGGTAGTTCT
>NZ_RIZI01000106.1 GCF_003721225.1 Acidithiobacillus sulfuriphilus
CCACACCCGCTGCAAGTGCTGGCCGTGCAGCGACGGCGGGCAGGACACCCGCCAGCGCATCCTCGGCATCCTCGGCATCCTCGGCGGCCTGCGCCTCCTGGCCCGGCTGGATCAGAGCGGCGCGCCCGCCGAGCAGGATGTCTAAAATCTTCCATGTCGGTACAACGGACCCTCCCGGGCAGACAGCCGACCCGTTGCCGCCCGAGCCCATGACGCCCCCAATGCGCGCAACACAAATAAGGGCCCGACAAGCATCTGCCGGGCCCTGTGCCGTTGGTGGGCGGTGCAGGGTTCGAACCTGCGACCCCTGCCGTGTGAAGGCAGTGCTCTACCGCTGAGCTAACCGCCCGGTCGCTCCTCATTGCATGGGACTCGCAAAGCGCCAGTCACCACGAGAACGGTGCAAAAGGTACCAATCCCATGGCCATCGGTCAAGGGCAGGATGAATCGGACCGTTTTTACCGTAGTCTAAGTATGCTATCATTTTCTCAATTGTAGGGCACTGGGCCAGGTGGCGCCCTTGCTGCACAGCGCCCGAGCTCTTCGCCGGGCGTCCCGGCATTTGTTGATTATCCAGGAAGGCGAATTGGTGAAAAACGCCAGTACCGAGCGATTGCCCCAGCCATGATCATTCTCAAGCACCTTCCCACCGTGCAGGAACCACGGCTTTATATGGCCCTGGAGCGCACCTATCTGGGCTATTTCAAGCTCATCTTTGTGGCCATTGGCTCAGGGTTGATTGCCGAAAGGCTCGTCATCCTCTTTACGGCGCTGCACTTTCACCGGCTGACCGCATTTTTCCAGGAAATCCATAATCTGCTCACTTGGCCTGCGGTCGCCATCATGTTCGTGGTGGGGTACCGCTTTTTATCAGACCTTGAATATATTGAAAAAGGAATTACCGTGCCGGCAAAGGAAATTATTGATCCGCGCATCTATATGGCTGCAGAAAGAACCTTTCTCGCCTGGGTGCGGACGGGTATCGGGCTCATTGCATTTGGTTTCGTGATCGAGAAATTCGATTTTTTTCTCGAACAATTGTCCATCATGCTCCACACCAAGCTGACTTCCGGAGACAGTTTTTCCGGTATGGGGATCGTCTTCATCGTGCTGGGCGTGAGCAATCTTGTCATCGGCGGCGTCAACTTTATCCGCACGGTCAAGCAGGTCGATCAGGGCTGCTATCATATTCATAAAATATTATACGCCATTTACGGAATCATACTCCTGGCCGTCACCCTGATCCTGGCGGCCATGATCATTCACGTCAGCCCGTAGTTGGCAGCAAACTATCGCCTCAGGCGCAGTGTTTGCGTCCTTGCACGGACCTGATCACGGAAGAAAGAGCGGCTCTCCGGGCAGCGGGGGAAACCCCGCCCTCCCGGCTCCACGACGCTAACGATCCGTTGGCATGAGAGGAATTGATGGCTATTTGCGATCTTCCCCCCATTGGGATAGGGCCTGCATGAGGGCCTCGTTTTTCTGGGCGAGTTGAACGCCCGTCTGCCGGGCCGCATCCATATTCCCCGCATCGAACTGGGTCTTGGCGGTCCGCGCGAGGGCGTGGAGACGGTGATGGTGGGTGTGGATGCTTGCCGGTATTTGCGTCTTCTGCTTGAAACGCTGGAGCCAGACCCCAAGGTGGCAGTGAGATTCGGCGCCTGGCTCGAAGACATGGGCAGGGAACTCCGCCTTGCCCCCGAGAGCGGCGAGGAATTGCCGGATACGCAGGTTATGGGCGGTGAAGAAACCCCCGGACGTTATATCCTCCCGGAAATGCTGGAAGGGAGGAGAGATATCATTATCTTTTTTAACCAATGGCTTATAATCCTTCAACCAGCCGCTGAAAGCGCTGGCAGGCATGGGTTTGGCGATGGCATAGCCTTGCAGGGCATGGCATTCCAGGGTGGTGAGCAGATGGGCATGCTCGACGGTTTCCACCCCTTCGGCAATCACTTCGAGACCGAGCATCCGGGCGGTGGTGACGACACCGGCGACGATGGCGAAATCCCGGGGGTCGTTGATGATGTCCCGGACAAAGCTCTGGTCCACCTTGATGGTCTGGGCGGGGAGCTTTTGCAGATAGGTGAGGGAGGCGCTGCCGGTGCCGAAGTCATCCAAGGCCACCCGCACGCCAAGCTGGTTACAGGCCAGAAGGGTCTCCCGCGCGCGACGGAAATCCAGCATGGGGGCGCTTTCCGTGACTTCCACTTCCAACGCCTCATGAGGCATGTCCGGGTAGCGGGCGAGGGCCTCCTGTAAATCCGTCAGGAAGGCATCGTCCAGGAGATGACGGGCACTGATATTGACGGCAATGCGCAAAGTGAGCCCCTGGCGGTGCCAGATCGCTCCCTGGTCCAGTGCCTGGTCCAGGACCAGGCAGCCAATGCGCCTGGCTAGGCGCGGATGATCCAGGGAACTGGCAAAGGCGGCCGGCAGAAGGATGCCCCGTTTCGGATGTTCCATGCGGATCAGGGCCTCGACACCGATCACGCCATTGTGCAGTTCCACCACGGGTTGGTAAAAAAGGATCAGGCGTCTTTCGGCGAGGGCGTTTTCCGTCATTGCATAAATCTCCATTTCTTGTCGCTGCTGTTCGTCCATGCTGCCCGCGAAGAAGGCATAGCGGTTGCGCCCGCCATCCTTGGCGGCGTAGAGGGCGAGATCCGCGTGGCGCAGCAGGGTTTGGGGATTACCTTCATCCGAGGGATAGACGGTCCAGCCAAGGCTACCGGAAATGATCGCCGTGTTCTCCATGATGGTAACGGGCAAACGCAGGGCTTCCAGGAGGCGCTGGGAGACCCCTTCGATCTGCTCCAGATCGACCACGTCGGGGAGCAGGATACCAAATTCATCTCCGCCCATGCGACCCACCGTATCGCCGGATCGCAAGGTATCAAGCATACGCCGTGCCACTTCCTGGAGGAGCCGATCGCCATAATCGTGACCCAGGCGGTCATTGACCTGTTTGAAACCGTCCAGGTCCAGGATCCCCACAGCCAGCAGGCGCTCATGGCGCCGGGACTGGCTGCGGAATTGACCCAGACGGTCCATGAAAAGCGTCCGGTTGGGTAGCCCGGTGAGGACGTCATGGGTGGCCTGATGGGCGAGATCGGTCATGAGCCGGCGCTTTTCCGTGACATCGTGAAAGACCAGGATGACGCCCAGTATTTCACCATTGGGGCAGCGAATGGGCGCCGCAGAATCCTCGATGGCGTATTCGCGTCCATCGCGACTGACCAGGACGGTATGGTTGGCCAGGCCGACGACTCGCCCTTCCTGGAGCACCCGGCGCACCGGGTTGGGGACGGGGGCCCGGGTCTGTTCGTTGAGGATGGGGAAGATCTCCTCCAGATCTCTCCCCTCCACCTCCGATAGGCTGTAACCGAGCAGGGATTCCGCCACCGGATTGAGCCCCATGACCCGTCCTAAGGCATCGGTAGTGATGACGGCATCGCCGATGGAGGCCAGGGTCACCTCGGCCCGCTCCTTGGCCTCCCAGACCTCCTGCCTGGCCTGTTGCTGGGCGAGCTCCCGCTCCTTGGCTTCCCCCAGCAGGAAACGATAACCGAAAAAGGAGAAGAACAGCAGAAAGGCGATCCCGGCCGTTGGCTCCAACATGCTGCGGGTCCAGAGGGCGAAGAGGGTGGCGCGGGGGATGCTGGCGCCGGCCACCAGGGAATACCCAGCGACGCGCGCCATGGACCCCATCCGCCATTCCCCTACCGCTTTGGATATCCCGGTATAGGTTCCCGACGACAATCCCGAGTGGGCCTGCAGATACTGGGCGGCGATGCCGGACTGCCGTTGATCGAGGGCGGTTAGGGTGGGCGATGGAAAACGACTCTCCAGGTAGCCGTCATCCCGCAGCAAGAAGAGGGCCGTATGGGATGGTAATGGCAGGCCTTTCCAGGAGGGGAAAATACCGTCCTCCAGCGGTAGCAAGGCCAGAATGGCTCCTCCGCCAGCGGCCGCAGGAACGGGATGGCAGAGGGGGACGGCCCAGCTTTTGGGAACCGCCCCGGAGATGGGCGGGCCGATATGAAAGGCCTTTTGCTCCAGGCAGATCCCGATCTCCCGGCGCAGTCGCGCAGCGCTGGGGCCTTGGGGGAGCCAGTCGCCACGGCCCGCTGCCGCCACAATGCGGCCGCTGGCCGAGACTACGGCCAAGTAACCCAATGTCGGCTGCGTCTGCAAAATGGCGTTGGGCTGCATGGGCTGGTTAAGGACGCCGTGCTTCCGCCCATGGGCCATTTCCTGGGCGATCAAAGCGAAGGAATCCCGCAGACCATCGAGGGTCTGCGCCGTCATCCGCGCCAAGGATGCAGAGAGCAGCCGTAGATGACCGGCTTCCTGAGCGTAGGCCCGCTGCCCGTTGTAGAAGGCGAGAAAACCCCAGGCAAGGACGTTGAGCAGCACGAACGCGATCCACAAGCGCTGCAACCAGCGAGGCGTGTAAGACGGCTTGAGAGAAGTCATCGCTGGGTCCGGATGCGCGGCCATAACTTCCTTTTCTGGAGCAGGCGCCTGGCTGGCTTTAGTCCTAAAACTTGTATCACATTAGCCGAGCCTGGGCCAATTACAAGGCGCTTTTGGCTTGATTTCACGCCTTGACTCTGGAGCGTACTTCAAGGTCTAGGATAGGCGTTGAAGAGCAGAAGACGGCGCCTCAAGCCGCCATGACAAGGGGTAGCCGGTCTGCGACAACGGGTCCTGCGACCGCAACGCTAGGTGGTCAAGGGCAATTGCGATTGATATTAAGGAGCAACTCCATGACGATGTATGCCTTTTCCACCACGACCACCAGATCTTTTCCGGCAGCCCTCGCAAAAGTTACGGAGGCCCTCAAAGCGGAAGGCTTCGGCGTACTGACCGAGATCGACGTGGCCGCAACCTTCAAGGCCAAGCTCGGGATCGATTCGCGGCCCTACAAGATCCTGGGGGCGTGTAATCCCCAGTTTGCCCATCAGGCCATTGCAGCCGACCCCGACATCGGGCTGCTACTGCCCTGCAACGTCATTGTCCGGGAAGAAACCGACGGCCAGGTCACGGTGGGTTTCATGGACCCCGCTGCGGTGCTCGGCATGGTCGGCAATCCGCAGGTGACTGCGCTTGGTGAAGCGGTGCGCGCCAGGCTGCTACGGGTGCGCGACAGCGTAGCCGGCTGACCGGTTGCGGGAACGGCACGGCAACTGGCGAAGGACGTCATGGGAGAATGCAGCGCTCGGCAATATAGCCTATGAAGCGAGGGGATAGATCATGAGCCATACCAAGATAGTGCTCTATACCAGTCCGGGCTGCCCGGATTGCGCCGCTGTCAGACGTTACCTTGGAGAGCGCGAACTGGCCTTCGAGGAGCGGGACATCGCTGCGCCCGGGGTAGCCGACGAGGCCAAGGCACGCTATGGGGTGCGCGTGGCCCCCATCACCGTCATTGGCAATACCTTTTTTTATGGCACCTTTGCCGAGCAAAAAGCAAAGCTCGACAGCGCGCTGAACGCCATCCACTAATCGAGATCGTCCGACACCGATATGCAGAGAATCCGTCGACATTTTCCCCTGCTCGCCTTGCTGGCCATGTTCCTCCTCGGAACATGGATGAGCAATGCCGCAGTGGCCATGCCGCTCGGCGTTTCCTGCGCTGGTATGCCAAGCATGCCCATGGCAGACATGCCTTGTTGCCAGGGTGATCCAGGCATGGACATGGACCCGCATTCCGGGGCGATGCCCGATCAGTGCATGTCGATCTGCGCAGAAGCCCATGCCCCAGGGGGATTGCGGCTTCCTGGAATGGCCTTCCCGGCCCCGGTAATGATGGGCTCCGTGACATTTTCCCGCTTGGCAATGTTCCGCCCGGCGCCAGTCCAGGTTTTTTTCTCCCACCCGCCCCATCACCCTCCCCCCCTCCAGCACGTGCGGTTGGTCATTTAATTTCTCCTGAGCAAGCTGGCACTTCCCTCTAAATCGGGGAGATATGTCACTGTTTTGCCATGGAGATTTTTTATGGATACCAATATTCTTGGTCGTTTTACCCAACTGGCACTGGGCAGTAACCGCCTCTTGGCTGGGATGCTATTGCTCCTGTCGGCAACGCCTGCCGGGGCCGCCCCATTGAGCCTGCAGAGCGCGGAGGCCATTGCCCTGCGGCAAAATCCCGGTCTCGGCGCCCTGACCCAAAAGATCGCGGAATTACGGCACCAAGCCGTGGCGGTAGCCCAACTGCCCGATCCGCATCTCGCCCTCGGTGCGGTCAATGCACCCCTCAACAGCTTCTCCATGAACCAGCAGCAGATGAGCATGCTGAGCGTGGGCCTGAGCCAGACTTTTCCCTCCTTTGGCAAACTGGGGCTGGAAGGGCAGCAGGCAGGGGTGGAAGCCCAGGCGGCGGCCGATACCCTGCGCGGCCAGTCTGCCGAGTTGGTGTTATTGCTGCGCCGCGCCTGGCTGCAAGCCCTCTATGCCGAAGATGCCATGGCAACGGTCCGACATCAGGAACAGTTGCAGACAGAGAGCGTGCAAGCGGCGCTGGCGCTATACCGCTCCGCGCAGGGGTCACAGGCCGATGTACTCCGCGCACAGTTGGCGCGCGACAGTCTGGCCAATGATATCAATCAATTACAGGCTGAGCAGGCGAGCGATCTGGCGCAAATCGCGCAGATCCTGGATCTACGGGAACCGCCGTCCATAGAAAAGCAATGGCCGAACCTGCCGCCCCCGCCCACCCTTGCCCAAGCGGAAGCCAGACTTTCCGGCCAACCCCTCCTGCGGTCCGCCCAGGCGCAAACGCGCGCCGCGCAAATTGGCGTGCAGGTGGCCAAGCGTGGCTATTGGCCGGAAGTCACGGTCAGCGTCGATTATGGCCAGGATTTCTACCCCGGCAGCCCCAACTGGCTGTCAGCGGGGGTTAACCTGAGCCTGCCCATATTCCCGGGAGATCGCCAGGACCAGAACATCGCCGCCGCCCGGGCCAAGGCACTACAGGCGCAATATCGCTACGACGATCAACACCTTGCCTTGACCCAGCAGGCGCGCGCCACCTTTGCCCGTTATGAAGCCCTCAAGGCCCAGTGGGAGCGCACCGATCGGCAGTTGCTTCCCACCGCACGGGATGCCTTTTCCGCAACGCTCGCTGCCTACTCGGGGGGACGTGCCGAACTGAGCGCGGTGCTGCGCACCCAGAAGGAAGTGCTGGACTATGCCCTGACCCGCCTCCAGTACCGCCGCGACCTGGCCCTCAGCGCCGCAGAACTGGATTTCCTCACCACCGAAGGAGGAACGCAACCATGAAGTCGCGCAACTGGATCATCGGCATGGGCCTGCTGGGCATTGGTGTAGGCCTCGGGGCTGGCGCGGTGTGGTGGCTGCGGGCCCCTGCCGCAGCACCGATCGCCAACTCCGCCGCAACCCATCCGCAGAAAAGCGCCCAGGAGGGACGGCAGATCCTTTACTGGGCCAACCCCATGAATCCCAGCATCCACTCGGATCATCCCATGAAGGACAGCATGGGCATGGACTATGTCCCCGTGTATGCCTCCGGACCCGGCGCGCAAAAGGCGTCCGGCCTCAGCATCGATCCGCGCCTGGCGCAAAACCTGGGGGTGCGTCTCGTGGATGTCCAGCGCCGCCAGATGGGTCAGGCCATCAACACCGTGGGCACCGTGGAGGTGGACGAGAACCGTGTCTATTCCGTCAATCCGCGCTTCTCCGGCTGGGTGGAACGCTTGAACGTCCGGGCGGTGGGCGACCCCGTGCAGCGGGGTCAGGTACTCGCCGAGATTTATTCTCCCGAGCTGTATAGCGCCCAGCAGGAATATCTCATTGCCCGCCGCCAGGGCGGGACAACGGAAGACACGGCACTGCTGGCGGCAGCCAGGGCGAAATTGCGACTGCTGGGCATGCCGGAAGGCGAGATCGCGGCGCTCGCCCGGCACGGCACAGCGGAGCGGGACGTGCCGCTCCTGGCGCCCGCTTCCGGGGTGGTCGAAACCCTCAATGTGCGCCAGGGTGGTTATGTCTCGCCACAGACGAATATCTATGAAATCGCCAATCTCGACCGGGTATGGGTCAATGTGGCGCTCTACTCCTATCAGTTGCCCTGGGTACGGATCGGCAACCCCGTGCGCCTGCATCTGCCGGCCTATCCCGGCAAGGCCTGGGAAGGACGTTTGAACTTCCTCTATCCGACCCTCGACCCCAAAAACCGGACGGTGACGGCCCGGCTGAGCTTTCCCAATCCCGGCGGGAAGCTGCGCCCCGGCACCTACGCCACCGCCACTATTTTAGCCAGCCCCAAGGAGACCCTGGCGGTGCCCAGCAGCGCCGTACTGCGTACCGCTCAGGGGGATTACGTGATGCTGGGTGAGGGCCAAGGGCACTTCCTGCCGGTACAGGTCGCCCTGGGGCCGGAGGCCGACGGCTGGGTAGCCATCGACAAGGGACTCAAGGTGGGCGACCGGGTGGTGGAGAGCGCCCAGTTCCTGCTCTATTCCGAATCCCAGTTCCAGTCGGTCAAGGCCCGCATGCTGGGTGGCAACACGGCGCCCAGCAAGAGTGCCATGCCAGGCAGTGGAAATTCCCGGTCGCAGAACAGTGGCCTGACTCAGGGCCGGGAACCCCTGGCGCCGGCCGCTCCCGCCGGGGATGCAGGAGCCCCACCGACGCCACCGGCCTCGTCCGGCCCGGGTGCCATGGCCGGGATGAACATGGGTCAGGGAGATCAATCCCATGATTAGAGCGATCATGCGTTGGTGTATGGAAAACCGCTTGCTGGTCATGATCGCCGTCCTGGTGTTGATCGTCGGCGGTACGCTGGCGGTGATCAATATTCCCCTGGAGGCCATCCCCGACATCTCGCCCACCCAGGTCATCATCAAGACCTCCTATCCGGGCCAGGCTCCGCAGATCGTTCAGGATCAGGTGACCTATCCCCTGGAGACCACCCTGCAGGAGGTGCCCGGTGCACAGGCCGTGCGCGGCTACTCGATGTTCGGGGACTCCTATGTCTACGTCCTCTTCAAGGGCGGCACCAGCATCTATCAGGCCCGTAATCTGGTACTCCAGTACCTGAGCCAGGTGCAGTCCAAGCTGCCGCCGGGGATCACGCCGGCCCTGGGCCCCAACAGTTCGGGGGTGGACTGGATCTTCGAGTATGCCCTCACCGATCCCAGCGGAACTTTGAATCTAGCCCAACTCACCACCTTGCAGAACTGGTTCCTCAAGTACGAACTGCAGGGCATCTCCGGCGTCGCGGAGGTGGCTACGGTGGGGGGGATGGTGCAGGAGTATCAGGTGGTGGTGGACCCCCAGAAACTCCTCGCCTACAACCTGACCCTGCCGGAGGTGGAGGCCGCCATCCGCGCCGCCAACGGGGAGACCAGCGGCTCGGTGGTGGATATGGGGGAAGCGAGTTATATCGTCCGTACCTCGGGTTACATCCATTCCCTGAAAGACCTGGAGGATGCGTCGCTGGGGGTGCGCAACGGCGTGCCCATTACGCTGCAGGAGGTGGCCCGCGTGCAGTTGGGCCCGCAGTTGCCCAACGGCATCGCCGAGCTCAACGGCCAGGGCCAGGTGGTGGGCGGGATCGTAATGATGAACCAGGGCGGAAACGCCTACGCCCTCATCCGCCAGATCGAGCGCAAGCTGAAGGAAATCCAGCCCTCCCTGCCCAAGGGCGTGAAGGTTGTCACCACCTACAGCCAAGCCCCGCTCATCCAGCGCAGTATCCATACCCTGACCGGCAAGCTGCTGGAAGAATCCCTGGCGGTGGCGCTCATCTCCCTGCTTTTCCTGCTGCGCGCGCGTTCCGCCCTGGTGGCCCTCGTCGCCCTGCCGCTGGGGATACTGGCCGCCTTTTTCATCATGTGGTCTCTGGGGATCCCCGCCAACATCATGTCCCTGGGCGGCATCGCCATCGCCATCGGCGTCATGATGGATGCCCCCGTGGTCATGATCGAGAACATGCACAAGCATCTCGAAAGGGAGTCCGGCGTCGACCCCTGGGCGGCGGCCATGGCGGCGGCGGAGGAGGTGGGTCCGGCCCTGTTCTTCTCGCTGATCATCATCGCCGTTTCCTTCCTGCCCGTCTTTGCCTTGGGCGGCGAGGAGGGCAAGCTGTTCGCACCGCTCGCCTTCACCAAGACATTTTCCGTGGCCGCCGCCGCCATTCTCTCGGTAACCCTGGTGCCCATCCTCATGGCCTGGTTCATCCGCGGACGCATCCTCCCCGAAAGCAAAAACCCCCTGAATCGGGCCTTGGCTTTCCTCTACCGGCCGGTGATCCACGGTGCCCTGCGCGCCCCCTGGATGATGCTGGTCATC
>NZ_RIZI01000107.1 GCF_003721225.1 Acidithiobacillus sulfuriphilus
GCGCCGCCATCCTTTCCCCGTCCACATCCCCCGCCGCAACCGGCAGGAATTGCGCCAGACTGGCCCGGTGCACCCATTCGATGACCCCATCGAGGAGACCGGCGGCATCCATCCCCGCCGCTTGGGTGTCCTCCAGCAGGGCGAAAAGGCGCAGCGCATCATCCGCCGCCAGGGCGGCAAGGAGATGAAACAGGATTTCTCCGTTCGCCTGACCGAGCATTTCCATCACCGCGTCCAGGCGAACGCTGCCGCCGCCATGGACGATGGCCTGATCGAGCAGGCTCAAGGCGTCGCGCAGGCTGCCGTCGGCGGCCCGGGCCAGATGCCGGAGGGCGGGGATTTCGGCGGCGATCCCTTCGGCGCCCAGGATCTGCTCCAGCCGCCCCTGGATCTGCTCTACGGAAAGACGCCGCAAGGTAAATTGGAGGCAGCGTGACAGGATGGTGATGGGTAATTTCTGCGGATCCGTGGTGGCCAACAGGAACTTGACATGCTCCGGCGGCTCTTCCAGGGTTTTCAACAGGGCGTTGAAACTATGGGTGGAAAGCATGTGTACCTCGTCGATGAGGTACACCTTGTAGCGGCCGATGCTGGGCGCATATTGCACATTGTCCAGCAACTCCCGGGTTTCATCGACGCGGGTGCGGCTGGCGGCATCCACCTCGATGAGATCCACGAAGGTCCCCGCAGCGATACTGCGACAGGCGCTGCATTCCCCGCATGGCGTGCTGCTCACGCCCTTCTCGCAATTGAGGCATTTGGCCAGCAATCGCGCCACGGTGGTTTTCCCCACGCCGCGCGTGCCGGTGAATAAAAAGGCATGATGAATGCGCCCGGAATCGAGGGCGTGGCGCAGGGCCGAAACCACCGGCTCCTGCCCGACAAAGTCGGCGAACTGCTGGGGGCGCCAGCGACGCGCCAAAGCCAGGTAGGCGCTCATCGCTGTCGCAAAAGGGTGGCGACGCCAATCAGCCGCACCCCGGCACCTGGATCGGTGGCTGCCGCTGCTCCCTTCCGGGCCTGACGGGGTTCACCACGTACCACTGCGAGGGGACCGATTATTGTCGCCATAGAGTTTTTCAAAGCGTGTAGCCCCATAATTTTTGCGGGCCATGTCTGGCGGGGCGAGGGGCTATCACCAGCTCAGAACAAGAGTTATGAATAATCAATCTGTTATCTTTATGCTTCGCCCTACTTCCGATCAACCAGGAGGTAGCCCGTTGATGCATTCGAGCCGCTACGATAACACACCAGAAAATCCGCGCAATCGTTCATCGTCGGACGCTTCGTGATCGGACATGGGCCACGCAAGAAGTAAAGTCATTGACTGATGGCGTAGCGACACCGGGGATGACGGAAGAACCCGGCAACGATGTGGGGGAGCTTTTGCAGGCGGCGGAGCGCGGATAGGACCAGGAACTTGAGGTCGTCCTGGCTCTGTGGGATCTGCCGGCTGACCTGTTTCTTCACATGCCCCCAGACCAGTTCATCCCGGTTGAGTTGGGGCGCATAGGGCGGCAGGTGGAAGAGCCGCAGGCGGCCTTCCTGGGCGGTGACGAAGTCCCGGACCAGCTTGGCCTTGCGGATGGCGTGCCCATCCACAATGAGAAAGACCGGTGTGCCGCTGGAGGCCAGCAAACGCTTCAGAAAGTCGCGGAATATGGCGGCCGTGCAGGTACCGGTATGGGTCATGAAACGCACTTGCCCCCGCGGACAGATGGCCGAGATCATGTTCAGGGAGAAGCGGCGGCCCGTAGCCCGCACGACCGGGGTTTCCCCGCGTGGCGCCCAGGTCGTTCCGGTATGATAGTCGGAGCGCATACCGGATTCATCGCCGAAATAGATCGTCGCTCCGGCCTTCCTGGCGAGAGCCTGGATGGCGGGATAGTCTTTCTGCTCCCAGCGCGCCACCAAGGCTGCATCCTGCTGCCAGGCCCGGTAGGTGGGCCTCTGCACGCTGAAGCCCAGGGACCTCAGCATCTTCCGGACGGTCATCAAGGACACCTCTTGCGCGAAGCGGCGGGCGATCAGGTCCCGCACCATGGCCAGTGTCCACAAGGCGAAAGGAAATTCGTATTGTTCCGGATGCTTGCGCAGGGCCTGTGCCAGACAGGCCAGTTGTTGCGCGTTCAGTTTGGGCGGACGCCCGGGAATGGGCTTGGCCTGCAGGGCTTTCTGCCCACCGGTGAGAAACAGGGCCACCCAACGGAAGACCGTTCTTTTATTGAGACCAAAGACTTCCGCGACCTGCTCCACCGGTTGGCCCTTGCGCACCGCACTCACTGCGCGGATGCGCATCGCCTGCAGGGTCCCATGGTCCAGCTTCCGGGCGTCGTTTTCACGTTGGCATCTCATGTGAAAATTCTAGCAGAAGATGGCTTTACTTTCTATAAAATTAGTAAGTATAAGAAGAGACTCTATCAGTAAGTCTGTACGAATCAATGTGCCGTCAAGGTCTACGCACAGCGGGATTTTGTCATCGTCCAATGGGCACCGTGTTTTGCGTTATCGAGATAGCCAATTTATGGGCGGGAGTGGTTTATCAGATAATTTGCATCATTCTGTCTCGTGGGTGCCAGGTTGGCAGGGGCCAAGGGCCTGATGTTGCTGGATTCTACCCCTGCCTGCTGAAGGCTGTTTCGAGTCAAAACGATAGAGATCATCGCAAGTCCTCCGGGGAAAGGCCGGTCTGCTTGGCAAGGCGTGCCAGCATCCTCGGACCGATTTCCTCCCCATCGTGAAACGCAAACACCACGTCCGGCCAGTTCGGTCTGGTGAGGGTTCGGTGCGACCCTGACTGTCGTTTGACGCGCCAACCAATCCGGAAAAGCGCGGCCAAGACCAGCCGCGCCTTCAGAGATGGCCATTGGCTCATGCCTGAGCACGTTCCATCGTCTCGATAGTGATGGTGGATGCCTCCATTTCACCTTCATCGAGGCGGTCCGCTATGGCCCGCAGCGCCAAGGCCTCCACCTTGGCCGCCGCATCCTTACGCGACGTGCCATAACACATAACGCCAGGCAGTTCCGGTATCTCCGCTAACCAGCGCCCATCTTCTTCCTGTTCGTACTCAACATGGAGATTCATCTGATCCGCCTTGCGCCATACGCTTACAACACACCCGAAAAAATTATAATCGCCGAATAATTATCGATCATCAATGGACGCCCACTTCCAGATACCGCCCTCCACTTCTCCGCAATCTACAGCTTTCCATCGCCCATCGGCAAGCATCTGCATCATTCCTCGTCCACTGCCAGAGCCGGTTGTTTCTGAATTCCGCCGATCTGACGCCCAGGACTACGATGTACACGCCCCCAGTCATTCTGCCCTACCAGCTTGGGCTTTCAGTGCCTCCAACTCTGCACTCAGGCGGCGAACCCGCTCCGTCAAAACGGATTCCATAGCAGAAAGCCTTCGGGTTCTCCAGTGCCCCGGTGGGTGGAGTAGCGTCCCGACCTGTTCCAGTCCATCCCAGCGGCCCCGCGCCGTGTCAACCCAATTCACAGATGTCCCCTTTTGAGCAAAGCAGAGATGTCCCCTTGGGGAGGGTCAGGGAGAGGGTTCTGGGGAGGACGTTGGGGAGGGATAGCGACGCCAAGGATGGTCGGGAGCGGGTTTCCACTGGGGGCGTTGGGCCTGTAGGATCCGGGCCTGATCGACGGTGTGATGGACACTCTTTTCATCGTCTAGTGGGATGGGTCGCTCTCCTTCCTGGAGGATGGAGTAGTCGAGGACCTTGCCCTGATGGAGCAGGGTCAAGGTGCCATCAAAGGCTTCACAGACGGTGATTCTGGCCCCGCGCAGGCGGTAGCCCCGACCGTATCCTCGGAGTTGGTAGAGGCGATTGTGGAACTGGAAGCTCAAGTTCCTGGAGAGGGTCCGGGGGTGTTGCAGGCATAGGCCTGGGTACTCTCGCTGGGAGCCCTCGCCTAAGATGGCAACATTATTGTTCCAATGACATTTCAATAACTCTGTCATCGAGACGGGTGCGCGCCTCTGTAATCGCGCGACCGGCGGACTGAGGCCCATCGGGTTTTCCCGTTTTCGAAGGCGGCCTGAAACAGGTACGCGACGGCCAAGCTGCGATAAGGCCTCCAGCATTCGGCAAGCTGGAGCACTTCATCAGGATCAGGACGGTGGTCCAGACGATACGTGTGCTGAATGATCTTTCGCAGGGCGAGATCCCCTGGCAAAACAACATCCTCCCGGGAGAACGCGATGATCAGGAATCCCTGGACCGTCCATGGACCGATGCCGGAAATGGTTGTGAGGCGTGCTTCGATCTCCCGATCCGGCAACTTTTGGAGCGCGTCGGCGCTCAAGCGTCCGTCGATGAAACGGTCGGCTACAGCTCGGAGCGTTGCGACTTTTCTCCGGGACAGTCCGATCCTGTGCAGATCTTCGGGCGAAGCGGCAAGCAGATCGGCAGGGGTCGGCAGCCTTCCGCCGAAGCGTTCTTCAAGGCGCAGGAGGAGGCTTCGCGTGGCCCTAACCGACAACTGCTGGCCCATCACCTGGAAGACGAGGGCTCCGAAGGCATCCATTGGGGGGAGTTCGGCCAACCATGCGCGGGGGTCGAAATCCGGATGGGCGTCGATCAACTGGGCAAGAACGGGGTCAACGGATCTCAAATGGGCGATCGCGGCGTCACGTCCGGGGATGTCGGCGACCTTCGTTAAGGATGCGGGCTTTTTCCGGATATTCGAGCCCATTTCTGCTCCTATTTCTTTGAACCGGAAGTCGTTTTGGCCCGGATCTTGGTGTTTTTTTTGGGGGGTATTTTCCTCTCCTTTCGTGAGTTGGAGGTCAACGCGGACTTATTCCCTCGAAGGGTCTTGTATCGCCTCACGCCCGGCATAAGAACAGGGAAGGATCGAACGGAGAGGAAAATCGGGAGGCAAAAAATCGCCACTCTTTTGTTCAGTGACAAAAAAGTTTCATCCTGAAAACCCCGTAACCCATTGATTTTATGTTCTCCGGGTTTGACATAAAATTTAATATTTCATCCTGGGCCATTATGTCAAAAATTACATGCGGATCGCGTCGGCGACATCTCGCCCGCGCACAGCCGCCATGTAAAGACGCGCAATGGGGGCGCTCTTGGCATGGACGCACATAGTCCACCTCGCGCCTCCCGTCTTTTTTCGTCGCACCACTTCGGCCAGGTAGCGATCCAGGCATTGGGAAAGCGTCGTGCCCTCCAACTCGCATCCGGTCCCGCCAGATGCCGCGCGTCATCTCCGACTCGACGATGACGGCCCAGGCTTCTGCCTCTTTCCGCGTCCTGAACGTCTTATACTGCGGCGGGAAGCCGCGCTTGCGGAACGGACGCCTTCCAGCCGATGCGCTCCCCTTCCCTGTCGTAGCTTGGTGTAATTGACGCCACTTTGCACCCCCGGATCAGATCGAAATCTGACCTCAGTGTGCTGCATTTACGCTGCAAATTCAAATTGGCGAGGAAAAAGGGTTATGTGATTATCCTAACCACTTGTTTTGATTGGCGGAGAGGGTGGGATTCGAACCCACGTGGCGTTGCCGCCCATCCGATTTCGAGTCGGCGCCGTTATGGCCACTTCGGTACCTCTCCGGGAGTGCATAAGGTAATCTTTCATCGGCCTGCCGGCAAGTGCCGGATAGGTCTTACGTGTCTGGCGGGCTGCGGTCATATGGGTAACAGCAAATTTCACCTCGCCACTACATACCCCTGCAGCGTTTCCCGAACCTGTCACCAAGAACCTAAAGCCGCGCCCCGTCATTGCGGTCGCGCGCACCCAGGAACTGCCTTTTGAGGACATGCTCGCGCCTCAAGCCCAACCATAGGGCCACGGGGCTGGCGACGAATATGGACGAGTAGGTGCCGACGACCACGCCGATCACCAGGGCCGTCGCAAAGCCATGGATGACCGGGCCGCCGAAGAGGAACAGGGCCAGGGCCACCATGAAGGTGATAAAGCTGGTAATCACCGTTCGCGACAGGGTCTCGTTGATGGCGATGTTGAAGACCTGCATCACGTTGGCGTTGCGCTCCGCGCGCAGGTCTTCGCGCATGCGGTCGAAGACCACCACGGTGTCGTTGAGGGAATAACCCATGATCACCAGGAGGGCGGCAATGACGGTCAGGGAGAACTCCATGTGCGTGACGGCGAAAAAGCCCACCACGAGGATGGGGTCATGGAGCATGGCCACGACGCCACCCACGGCAAAGCGCCATTCGAAGCGCAGGCCCACATAAATGAGGATGCCCACCGTCACCAGCAGGAGGGCCATCATCCCCTTGTTGCGCAACTCCTTACCCACTTCCGGACCGACATACTCCGTGCGTCGTAACTGCACGCCGGGGTAATCGGCACTGGCCTGCTGGAAGACGTTGAGGATCTTCTGGCCCACCGCACTGGTCTCTCCCGGCACCGTCCGCAGGCGAATGAGGAGGTCCCGGTCGCCGCCGAAGGTCTGCACGACGGCGTCGGAAAATCCGGCCTGCGCCAGGGTATTGCGCACGTCGCCCAAGGCCGGTGTCTTGCTGAAGGCCAGTTCCACCAAGGTGCCGCCGGTAAAGTCGATGCTGTAATTGAGGCCGCGCACGAGAAAAACGGCGAGGGAGGCGAGGATCAGGAGGCCCGACACGCCCATGAAGATCCAGCGGCGGGACATGAAATCCACATGGGTACGACGTTTAAAGAGTTCCATGGCTTCCTCAGAGATACAGTTTCTGGACGCGCCGCTTGCCCAGCAGGAGTTCGATGATGCCGTGGCTCATCATGGTGGCGGTAAACATGGAGGTAAGCACGCCAATGGTCAGGACCAGGGCAAAGCCCTTGATGGCGCCGGTGCCGAACTGAAAGAGCACCAGGGAGGCGATGAGCACGGTGACGTTGGAGTCGACGATGGTGGCGAAGGCCTTTTTGAAGCCGGCATCAATGGCCGCCCTGGGGCTCATGCCCAGGCGCAACTCCTCCCGGATTCGTTCAAAGACCAACACGTTGGCGTCCACCGCCAGACCGATCTTGAGCACGATACCGGCGATGCCCGGCAGGGTCAGGGTGCCGCCCATGATGGACAACACCGCCAGGATCGCCAGGATGTTGACGAAAATGGCGAGGTCGGCGATGAGGCCGAAGGCCCGATAATAGAAGGTCATGAAGAGGACCACAAAGGCCATGCCGAAGACCACCGCCATCACCCCGTCGTGGATGGAGTCCTGACCCAGGGTGGGGCCCACCGTGCGCTCTTCGGAAACATTGACCGGCGCGGGCAAGGCCCCGGCGCGCAGTTCGATGGCGACATTGCTGGCCTCCTTGAGGTTGGCAAAGCCGTCGATCTGGGCACGGCCGCCGGTGATGGCCTCGCGGATCACCGGCGCCGTGACCACTTTGTCATCCAGGAGGATGGCCATGCGCTGGCCCACATGCTGACTGGTGAGTTCACCGAAGATCCGTGTCCCCTCGCTGTCGAAGTTCACATCGACCACCGACTGACCGGTGTTGTTGTCGATACCCCCGCTGGCGTTGCTCAGGTAACGGCCCGTCAACACCGTCTGTTTTTCCAGGAGATAGGGCGTGCCATTGCTTCCGTAATAGATCGCATCTGCCGGCGGCACATCCCCTTTCAGGGCCGCTGCCAGGTTATGCTGCTCGTCCACCATCTTGAACTCGAGCTGGGCGGTGGAGCCGATGATGGATTTGGCACGCTGGGTATCCTGCACGCCGGGCAGTTGGACGGCGATGTGATCCTGGCCCTGGCGCTGGATGACGGGCTCAGACACGCCCAACTGGTCGATCCGATTGCGTATGACCACGATGGCTTGCTGCAGGGCTTCGTCGGTCATGCGCGTGATGGCTTCGGGTTGCAGGCTCACATCCAGGACGGCGCCATGATCCACCTTTACCGACAGATCGGGAAAGTGCCGGGTAATGGCCGCCTGGGCCTGGGCAGCTACGCCGGCATTCTCCATTTCCACCGTCAAGACCTGGGGTCCGGTCTGGTTGATGGCCAGGTACTGAAGATTCTCATGGCGCAGGAAGGTCCGCAGATCATTGCTGTCGCGTTCCATGGCGTGCTTGATCACCGCCCCGGTATCGACGCGCAAGAGCAGATAAACGCCACCGCGCAAGTCCAGGCCCAGATTGACGGGTTTGCCCCCGATGGCCGCCAGCCAGTCGGGCTGCGCCGAGACCTGTGACAGGATCACCTGGGCATTGGCCGGCAGCTTGCCCTGCAGCAGGGTTTCCGCCTGACCCTGGGCGTTTTCGTTGGGAAAGAAAAAAGTGCTGCCTTGGACATCGCTCTTGACCCGTGTCACACCAATTCCGGCGCTCTGCAGCCATTGCTCCATGGTCGCAACGGGCGGCAGGATGGTGCCTACCGGCGCCCGTACCTGCACTGCAGCGTGCCAGCCATAGAGGTTGGGCAGCGCATAAAGCAGGGATGGCAGGACGACAGCCAAGATAATGAGATACTTCCAGAACGGATAGCGAGTCATGACAAGCCCTTAGAGTTTTTTGATGGTCCCCTTGGGGAGCAGCAGGGTGACGGCCGCCTTCTGGATCTTGACCACCACCCCTTCCGCCACTTCCAGGTGCAGGTATTCGTCCCCCACCTGCATGACCCGCCCCAAAAGCCCGCCCTGGGTCATCACTTCATCGCCCTTGGCGACGGAGGCGATGAGTTGCCGCTGCTCCTTGGCCTTTTTCATCTGGGGGCGAATCAGCAGGAAGTAAAAAATGGCAAAGATGACCAGCAGCGGGACAAACTGCAGCCAGACGGATTCCGGGCCGGCCGCGCCCGCAGGGGCGCCGGCAGCGAAGGCGCTGGTGATGGGCGAGAGATTCATGGACGCTCCTGGATTCGGCAGAGGGCCGCCATTGTAGCCGCTAGGCGTCGGCGAGGGAACCGCTGACGGATGCGCCCGCATCGGCGACTCCATAGCGGCGATGGAAATCCGCAACAAAGGCATCCAGGCGGCCGGCGCTGATGGCCTGGCGCAAACCCGCCATCAATTCCTGGTAATAGTGGAGGTTGTGCAGGGTATTGAGGCGGGCGCCGAGGATCTCATGACTGCGCTGCAGATGGCGCAGATAGGCGCGGCTATAGTTGCGGCAGGTGTAACAGGCGCAGTCCGGGTCCGGTGGCAAAGGGTCTTTTTCGTAGCGGGCATTGCGCAGCTTGAGGATGCCGTTGCGGGTATACAGCCAGCCATTGCGGGCATTGCGCGTCGGCAGGACGCAATCGAACATATCTACTCCCCGTTGCACCGCCGCGACGATGTCCTCCGGCGTGCCCACCCCCATCAGATAGCGCGGCCGATCCCGGGGCATCTGCGGCAGGAGATCGTCCAGCACCTGCAGCATTTCCGCCTTGCCCTCCCCCACCGACAGGCCGCCAATGGCATAGCCCGGGAAATCGAGCTTGACCAGGCCCTCCAGGGAGCGCTGGCGCAAGTCAGCGTACATACCCCCCTGCACGATGCCGAAAAGTTGCCCTGGTCCCGCATAAGCGGCCTGGGAACGGGCGGCCCAGCGTAGGGACAATTCCATGCTGGCCCGCGCCTCGTCCCAGGTGGCCGGATGGGGTGTGCACTCGTCAAAGACCATGGCGATGTCCGACCCCAGGGCCCCCTGAATGGCCATGGACTCTTCCGGACCGAGGAAAACCGCACGCCCGTCACTGGGCGCACGGAAGCGCACCCCCGCCTCGCTCAGGCGCCGCAAAGGCCCGAGACTGAAAACCTGGAAACCGCCGGAATCGGTGAGGATGGGTGCGTCCCAGTGCATCATCCGGTGCAACCCACCCAGGGCGCTGATGACCTCCAGTCCGGGACGGAGGAAAAGGTGAAAGGTGTTGCCCAGGATGATCTCCGCCCCCAATGTTTTCAACTCTTCGGGGGTCATGGCCTTGACGGTGCCATAGGTACCCACGGGCATGAAGGCGGGGGTCTGGATGGTGCCTCTGGGAAGTTGCAGAAGGCCGCGACGGGCCGCTCCCTGCTCCGCAAGGATTCGCAAGATATTCATCGTGCCGCTGTACTCGGATAAATCAACATGGCGTCTCCATAGCTGAAAAAACGATATCCGGCCGCCACCGCGTGACCATAGCTGGCCAGGATCAGTTCCCGGCCGGCAAAGGCGCTCACCAGCATCAACAAGGTGGATTCGGGCAGATGGAAATTGGTGAGGAGGAGATCAACCACATGGAAGTGCTTACCGGGATAGAGGAAGAGTCGCGTTTCGCCGGCAAAAGGCCGCAGGAACCCGGAAGCGGCGGCACTCTCCAGGGCCCGACAGGCGGTGGTTCCCACCGCCACCACCCGCCCGCCCCGGGCC
>NZ_RIZI01000108.1 GCF_003721225.1 Acidithiobacillus sulfuriphilus
GGGCGGATGCGTGCGAGCGTGTCGGCGACGGCTTGGTGGCGGCGCACATCATCGCCCGCGTGCACAGTGAAGTGGAGAACATTCTGCCGAAGACGCCCGATGCCGGCGACAGCGGGCTGGATGGCGTGGTCAGTCAGTCCCGCAGCTAGCGCAGGCGTGGCGATGGCGACCGATCCGCGACGGACGGGCTACCTGATGCGCGCGCTCGGCCACGAGCTGGCCGCGGTGCAGCAGTACCTCGCCCAGGCCAGTCTGACCGCGATGTGGCAGCTTGGCAGGCACAGTAGCCGCTTTCGCCGTGATGCGGAAGAGGAACTTGGGCATGCGCAGCAGTTGATCGAGCGCATGCTGGTGTTGGGTATTCCTTCCAACGGCACCCAACTGCCGCCCATCCGTCCGGGACGCACGCTGGAGGAGATGTTGCTGATTGACCGCGTGCTGGAGATCGAAGCGATCCGTCTGTACGAGGAGGCGGCCCACTACTGCGCCAGGATGCGGGATGGCGAGACGCAAGTTTTGTTCGCCGGCCTGCTGCAAGATGAGCTCGGTCACTTGCGCGATCTGGATCGAATGCTGACGGAGATTCACCAGGGAGCGACGCCATGAACGATGCCAATGACCCGAATGCGGCTCCCCCCGCGCCCCAGGAGCGCCTGCCCATGCGGAACTGGCGCTTTGATTTCGGCAGCTACGCCGAGACGCGGCACTTCCTGGACCGGATGGCGGACCTGTCCAGACGCGAGGACTACTATCCGGATGTGAGCTTCGGCAAAACCTACGTCAACATCAGCATCGATGCCGAGGGTCAGGCTGCGCTGGCCGAGCGCAACTCCAGCTTCACCGGCGAGATGGAAGCGCTGGCTGCCGCGGACAAGGCCTAAACAAGCGGTCCGACCGGGCCGGCACAGGGGCAAGCATGGCTGACAGGATCATTGCGGTAATCAACCAGAAGGGCGGTACCGGCAAGACCACCCTGGCGCTGAATCTGGCGGCGGGCTTGGCACGACGCGGTTCCACCCACCTGGTGGACGCCGACCCCCAGCGATCCCTCAGTCAGTGGGTCGGAATGGCGTCTGCCGGCGCCGGCCTGCCGCCGGTGGCACAGCCCGGCAGTGATCTCTTCACCACTATTGCGCAACTGGCGCGCACCCACCGCTATGTGGTGGTGGACTGCCCCCCCGCCGTGCAGGGTGACGTGGTCGCGGCGGTGCTGCGCTCGGTTCATGTGGCGTTGATTCCGGTGTTGCCCTCGCCGATTGATCTATGGGCGAGCGTGGACATGGCGTCGGCGGTGGGCGAGGCCAGGCGGCTTAACCCTGGCTTGCGCGCCTGTCTGGTGCTGAATCAACTGGAAACGCGCAATGCCCTGGCCCGCGCCATGCGCGAAGCGGTGGCGGAATTCGACGTGCCGGTGCTGCAAGCCGGCATGCAGCGGCGTGCGGCCTACCGCAGCGCCGCAGTGGAGGGGGTAAGCGTTTACGGGCTGGGCAAGCGCGCCCAAACGGCCGTGGGGGATATGGAAACGATCATTGAGGAGGTCTTATGTCTGTGAAGAAGATGGGATCCAAACTTGCGCAAGGCGTACGCCAGGTTCAATCGCAACAGGTCAAAACGCAGCCGCCCGCAGCGGACACGAGCGAGCCCGTTGCTCCGGCAGTGACAGCGCCGACCAAGGAAGCCGGCAGCGCGGCCAAGCCGGCGCCACAGCAGGCCGTTGCGGGCGGCGAGCGGTTCCCCGCGCCCAGCTTCGATGACAGCAAGCTGCACCCGCGTCGAATTTGGCCCGATTAAGCGCACTGTTTCCGGTTTCAGGAGTGAAAAAATGCAAACGGCAATCGAGCAGTACCTCATTCGCAACACCCCTTATTACCGTACCGTAGCCGATGAGGTCGAGCTCTACGAAGCCGCCTACTCGGTGCGCATGCCGATGATGCTGAAAGGGCCCACCGGCTGCGGCAAGACACGCTTTATTGAATACATGGCGTGGAAGCTGGGCAAGCCACTGATTACCGTGGCGTGCAACGAGGACATGACTGCCTCCGATCTGGTCGGCCGTTTCCTGCTCGACGCTTCCGGCACCCGCTGGCAGGACGGCCCGCTGGCCATTGCCGCCCGCTTTGGTGCCATCTGCTACCTCGACGAAGTGGTGGAAGCGCGCCAGGACACCACCGTGGTGATCCACCCCCTCACCGATGCGCGGCGCGTGCTGCCCCTGGAGAAAAAGGGCGAACTGGTGCAGGCCCATCCCGACTTCCAACTGGTGATCTCCTACAACCCGGGCTATCAGAGCCTGATGAAGGACTTGAAACAGTCCACCAAACAGCGTTTCGGCGCACTGGACTTCAACTACCCTGCCCACGCCATCGAAACCGAGATCGTCGCCCACGAAACGGGCGTCAGCGCTGAAATTGCCGGCAAGCTGGTGTCCATCGCCGAACGCGCCCGCAACCTCAAGGGGCACGGCCTCGATGAGGGCATCTCCACGCGCATGCTGATCTACGCCGGCAGCCTCATTGCCAAGGGCGTGGAGCCGATGGCGGCGTGCCGCGTGACGCTGGTGCGTCCGATCACCGACGATCCCGACATGCGCGACGCGCTCGACGCGGCGGTGAGCACGTTCTTCTGACATCCGGAGCCGGAAAATGGCGGTAGAACTCGAAAAATATCAGGACATATTGGACGAGCTCGGGGAGCACGCCGGCGAAGTGCTGCGCGCCTCCTGGGACGAGGCGGCGCGGGTGTTCAGCCCGCGCGGGCTGGAAAACTACTACCTGCAAGGCGCGACCGGCCTGAAGTCGCTGGGGCGCGGCACCGACCTGGTGGTGTCGTTCATCCAGAGCGCACCGGTGGTGGCGCGCGAGCTGGGCGAGGACGCGGTCAGCGAACTGCTTGCCGCCGCCATCAAGATGTATTCCAAGACCAGCGCCACGGTCATCGCCGCGATTTTTTCCACCAGTCCAGTGGCGGCGGTGCGGCTGGGTGACTCGGGGCTGTTCCGTGGCTATCTGCACCTGCTCGACACCCTGCTCGCCCAGGCGCCGCGTGGGGTGCGCCCCATGCTGGATCACCTCAGCACGCTGCTGGGCCAACTTACCCTGGGCGGCCTGCGGCGCTGGGCGCTGTGGGGGGCGCAGGCACATAAGACCAATTTCGACGCCCAGGCAAAATATTTCGCGCTGGAAAGCCCGGAATCCATCGGCGTGCTGCAAAAGGAACGCAAGGGCACACTGTTCATCGACGTGCAGCGGCGTATCGGCATGTATTTGCGCGCCTTGTGGGGACGCGATTTCTTTATGCGCCCCACCAGCGGCGACTTCGAGCAGCGCGAAGGCTACCGCCCTTCGATCGAGGGGTACATCATGCATCTGCCCGATGCTTACGATGATTTTGTATTCCATTCGCCCACGGGCGAGGAAACGCGCATCCCCGGCATCGAGCTGTACCGCGCCAGCGCCGCCCATGCCGCGTGTCATCAGGTTTACACCAGCACCCAGTTCGACAGCACCGGGCTGAGTTCATTGCAGGTGGCGCTCGTCGGGCTGGTCGAGGATGCGCGCGTGGAAGCCGTCGCCCTCAGGCAGTTTCCTGGTCTCAGACAAATCTGGTTGCCGCTGCACACGGCGACGCCGGCGTCCGGCAGCGAGGCCGCGCCCTTGATGGCGCGCCAGGCGCGCGCCCTGCTGGATCACGATTACCGCGATGATCACCCGTGGGTGGCGCTGGGTCGCCAGTTGTTCAGCGAGCAGCAGGAACGGCTTGCCTCCACCGAATGGTCACGCGATATGGGGCTGCGCCTCGCCGCGGAAATGCTGCGGCTCGGCGTGGCCTACTCCGCGGCCGCTGACCTGCCGGATATCCCCTACCGCGACGACAACCGTTATCTGTGGGAGTTCGAGGATATCCGCGCAGCCGGGCAGGTGATCGCCGGCGTCACCACGCAGCAAATCCGCAAGTACGTCAGCGTGATGGAAATGGTCAACACCATCGACGTGCCCGGCGCGGGCGACGACGCCAACGAAATATGGGTGCTGGCCAGCGAATTTTTCCGCGACGAGGAACCCACCAGCCTGAACCAGCAGGAAGGCCGCGAACCGCCGCCGGATCCCTACCATTACCCGGAGTGGGATTACCAGATGCAGATGGAACGTCCGGACTGGTGCACCGTGCTGGAAAAGCGCGCCAAGAGCGGCGAACTGGAGACCATCGAAGAAATTGTGGACAAGCACAAGCCCATCATCGGCCGGCTCAAGTATCTGATCGAAGCCATGCAGCCCCAGGGCGTGCAGCGCCTGCGCAAGCAGGAGGACGGCGATGAGATCGACCTGAACGCCGCGGTGCGCGCCATGATCGAGATGCGCATGGGCGAGCAGCCCGACCCGCGCGTCATGATGCGCAACGTGCGCAAGATGCGCGACCTCTCGGTGCTGCTGCTGATCGACCTGTCCGAATCCACCAACGACCTGGTGCTGGGTTCGGACAGTACCGTGCTGCAACTGGCGCGTGAGGCCACGGTACTGCTGGCCGATGCCCTCGACAGGATCGGCGATCCCTTCGCCATCCATGGTTTCGATTCCAACGGCCGTCATGATGTGGAGTATTTTCGCTACAAGGATTTCGGCGCGCCCTACAACGACCAGGCCAAGTCCCGTCTGGCGGGCATGAGCGGGCAGATGTCCACGCGCATGGGCGCGGCGATGCGCCATGCCGGCTCGATTTTGAAACGCCAGCCCAGCAACAAAAAGCTGCTGCTGGTGGTCACCGACGGCGAACCCGCCGACAACGACGTGCGCGATCCGCAATACCTGCGTTACGACGCCAAGAAAGCGGTGGAAGAACTGACCCGAACCGGCATCGCCACCTACTGCCTGAGTCTCGATCCAAGAGCCGACCAGTACGTATCACGCATTTTTGGCGCGAAAAACCACGTGGTCCTGGACCACGTGCAAAGGCTGCCCGAAAAATTGCCGCTCCTGTACATGGGCCTCACGCGATGAAGAATATGCCGAATGATTCCAGCGACCTGGTAATACGCGCGCTGCACTGGGTGGAGTGGATCGTGCTGATTCTGCTCGCCGGGACCACCGCGGTGGCCATCGGCCAGGAAGTGGTGGTGATGGTCCACCAGCGCGGAGTGATGCTGCATAACATCCTCTTGTTCTTCATTTACCTCGAGGTCCTGACCATGATCGGCCTCTATTTCCAGAGCGGCAAGGTACCGCTCCGCTACCCCCTCTACATCGCCATGGTGGCCGTCGCCCGCCAGATCACCATCGATAGCATGACGGATATGAATGGCTGGGCCATGACCGGCCTGGCCACGGTCATCCTCATCCTCGCTCTGGCGGTGCTCGTCATCCGTTATGGTCATATTCACATGCCCTACGACGATGGCTGAAGGGTATCTTTTGGGCCAGGAACTACCTGGGGGCGGATCACGTGAAGTGGCGGTCGGAATTGGAAACTGCTGCTGCGGCCCATCCCGCGGAATCCCATGGTGCAATGCTGAAAAGTCACCGCGATGGAACCATACAGGAGATAGAGCGTTATGCCTTTGGTGCACATGAAAGACATGCTGGCCCATGCTTACGAGCATGGCTACGCGGTGGGCGCCTTCGACGTGGTGGGCCTGGACTTCGTCGAAGGCGTCATGGCCGCCGCCGAGCGGTCCCGCGCGCCCGTGATCCTATCCCTGGCCGAATCGCACCGCGAGTACTACGACTTCGAGCTGCTGATGTCGGCGACGGAGGCGGCCGGACGCCGCAGCCCGGTGCCGGTGGCACTGCATCTCGACCATGGGACGAGCCTGGAGTCGGCGGTGCGGGCCATCCGCCTTGGCTGCAACGGGGTGATGGTGGACGCCTCCCAGGCGGATTTCTCCGACAATCTGGCGCGCACGAAGGCGGTGGTCGAGATGGCCCACGCCTGCGGCGTGCCGGTGGAAGGGGAGTTGGGTTACGTACCCGGCGTGCCGGGCGAAAATGGCGAGCGCCATCCCGGCACCAACGTCTATACCACCGTGGCCGAAGCCAAGGGCTTTGTCGAGCGCACCGGGGTGGACTTCCTCGCGGTGTCCATCGGTACCGTGCACGGCCGCCTCAAGGGCAAGGCCAAGCTGGATTTCCAGCGGCTGCGCAGCATCAACCAAGCACTCGGCATTCCGCTGGCAATCCACGGCGGCGCCGGGCTCGACGACGACCAATTTCGGCGGCTGATCGCCAAGGGCGTGGCCAAGATCAACTACGATACCGCGCTGGCCGACGCGGCGGGCGCCGCCATCCGTGCCCGCGCAAAATCGGCGCCGGGCGCCGGCTACATGGATCTGGTCCAGGACGTCAGTGCGGCGATCAGTACCGAGACCGAACGCTGCATGCGGGTGTGGGGGAGTGCCGGGCGTGCCGCCGAAGTGCTGTCGCACTGCCGACCGTGGGCGCCAGTGGAGCACCTGATCATCCACAATGTCGTTGGCATCTCCGAGAAGGAAGCCGCGGCGATGATAGCCGAGGGGCAACAGGCCCTTGGCGCCATTCCCGGCGTGCGTGCGGTCGTCACGGGCAGAGCGGTGGAGGAACGGGCCCAGTACCGCTACTGCTGGCTGGTGCGCTTCGCCGCACCGGAAGTGATCGACTCCTACCGAGGGCACCCCGACCACGTGGCCTTCGCCAACCGGCGTTTCCGACCGGTGGCCGACAGGGACATCAGTATCGACTACGCACTGGAGGGGCCATGAAGGTCTTTCACCACATGCTTGGGTTGGATACGGGCGGCCTCGCCGGGGTCTTTGTCACCGGTACCGACACCGGCGTCGGCAAAACCTGGGTGGCGGCGGCACTTGCCCGCCTCCTGGTGCGGCGAGGCCTATTGGTGCGCCCGCGCAAGCCGGTGGAATCCGGGTGTGCCACGGGCGAGGACGGCCTGCTGCCCCAGGACGCCGCCGTGCTATGCGAGGCGGCGTGTAGTACCGAGTCGCTGGAACAGATTTGCGCTTATCCACTGCGGGCGGCGCTCTCGCCGGAGCGGGCCGCCGCCCTGGAGGGCCGGACGCTGATGCTGGATCAACTGGTGGCCGGCTGCCGGTCGGGTGTTAGCACCGGCGATTTCCTGCTGGTGGAAGGCGCCGGCGGCTTGCTCTCCCCGGTGGCGGCTGGAATCACCAACGCCGATTTGGCCGCGGCATTGCGGCTGCCGGTGCTGGTGGTGGCCGCCGACCGCCTCGGCGTCATCAATCACACCCTGCTCGCGGTGGAGGCCGTGCACCGCCGGGAATTGCCGCTGGCCGGCGTGGTGCTCAACCAGGCTGTGCCGGTGACCGACCACCTCATGGATAACGCCGCGGACTTGGCGCGCTGGCTGGGCCGTCCAGTGGAGCTGGTGCTGCATCGGCCCGGGCATCAAGCACCCGCGTGGATGGACATCGCACCGTTTCTCCAAGACCTGGCCGACCGGCTCGCCGCCGCCCATGGCGCGCGGGAGGCGGTCCAATCCAACGCAAAGCGCGAGGTGCGTGAATGAACCAGCAGGCAATCCGGTGGGATGTGGACAGGACGCTGGCTGCAACGGAAGATGCGCACCAACTCGCCTTCAACCCAGCTTTCGCCTCTGCCGGCGGGCGGCACCTGAACCATGCCTTCGCCTAGGAAGCTGCTTGCCGCCATGCAAGGGGCTGCGGCGGCCCTGCACGGCGGTGGGCTCGTCGCCTTTCCTACCGAGACCGTCTACGGCCTCGGGGCGGACGCGGAAAATCCCGCAGCCGTGGCCCGCATCTTCGCGGCGAAGGGCAGGCCAGCCGACCATCCGCTGATCGTTCACATCGCGAACCCCGACCAGCTCACCCACTGGGCCAAGGATATCCCGCCGGCGGCCTGGCTCCTCGCGCGGCGCTGTTGGCCGGGGCCGCTCACGCTGATCCTGCGTCGCGCCTGCCGCGTGCCAGATATCGTCACTGGCGGCCAGGACACGGTGGGGCTGCGTGTTCCCGATCATCCCCTCGCCTTGGCGCTGATTGAGGCATCCGGCGGCGGCATCGCCGCCCCTTCCGCCAACCGCTTTGGCCGGGTGAGTCCCACCACCGCGGCGCACGTGCGCGAAGAACTGGGCGCTGCCATGGATTTCATCCTGGACGGTGGGCCCTGCCGCGTGGGCATCGAGTCCACCATTCTCGACTTGAGCGGGCATCAGCCCCGGCTGCTGCGTCCGGGCGCGATCACTATTGCCGGGATCGAAGCCGTCCTAGGGCAGCCAATTGCCCAGCCGGGGAGCCATGCGCCGCGGGCGCCGGGCATGCTGCGCTCCCATTACGCCCCGAAAACCCCCGTCTGCCTGGTACCGGCGGCGCATCTGGAAGCCGAAGCGCGCCGGCGCCTCGCGCAAGGGCAGCGCGTCGCGGCGCTGACCATGTCCGCCACCCTTCTGCCCGAGGCCTGCCTCCGGCAGGACATGCCGACCCACCAGACCGGCTGGGCCCGCGAGCTGTACGCACGGCTACGCGCCGTGGATGCGCAAGGTTCCGACTGCATTCTGATCGAAGAGCCACCCATCGGAGCGGACTGGCAGGCAGTGCGCGACCGGCTGGAGCGCGCTGCTTCAGCGCACGGCGCCTCCGGAGAATTTCTCTCGATGGGACGACAGCCGTTTTGAATTCCAACCTTGACCCAACCCGCAACCGGTCCACCTTTTGGCCCTTGAGTCAGCCCTGCCATGGTTTTAATCCGTTACGGCCCCCTTGCTTGCCGACGACACCAGCTTGGCGTATTTCGCCAATACGCCGCGCGTGTAACGGGGCGCCGGAGGCTGCCAAGCGGCGCGGCGGCGTGTGATTTCTTCGTCAGGCACATTGAGTTGCAGCAAGCCCTGTTCCGCGTCTATGGTCACCGAGTCCCCCTCGTTGACGAGCGCGATCACGCCCCCCACCGCGGCTTCCGGCGCGACATGCCCGACCACCATGCCGTAAGTGGCGCCGGAAAAGCGGCCGTCGGTAATGAGGCCGACCGAATCGCCCAGCCCTTCGCCGATAATCGCAGAAGTGGGGGACAACATTTCGCGCATGCCAGGCCCGCCCTTGGGGCCTTCGTAGCGGATGACCACGACATCTCCGGGCTTGATTTTCTGTGCCAGGATCGCTTCCATGCAAGACTCCTCGGACTCAAACACGCGCGCCGGGCCGGTGATCTTGTGCGCCATGAAGCCGGTGGTTTTCGCCACCGCGCCTTCCGGCGCGAGATTGCCCTTCAGGATGGCGAGGTGTCCTTGGGCATAAATGGGATTGTTCCACGGGCGGATCACCTCTTGATCCTTACGCGGCTCTGCTGGCACATCCTGCAAAACTTCCGTAACGGTCTGACCGGTAATGGTCAGCGCATCACCGTGCAACACGCCGTGCGCAAGCAATATCTTCATCACTTGGGGAATGCCGCCCGCCCGATGCAGATCGGTGGCGACATAACGTCCCGACGGCTTCAAATCGCACAGTACCGGCACGCGCGCGCATGGTCTCGAAATCATCAATCGTGAGCGGTACCTGTGCAGCGTGCGCGATGGCGAGCAGATGCAATACCGCGTTGGTGGAGCCGCCCACCGCCATGGCCACCGCAATGGCGTTTTCAAACGCCTGCCGCGTCAATATCCGGCGCGGCAGGATCTGTTTTTTGATCGCGTTTACCAAAACTTCCGCGGACTGCGCCGCGCTCTCGGCCTTTTCCTCATCCTCCGCCGCCATGGTGGAGGAGTACGGCAGGCTCATGCCCATGGCCTCGAAGATGGAAGACATGGTATTGGCGGTATACATGCCGCCGCAGGAGCCCGCGCCAGGGCAGGCGCGGCGTTCGATCTCCAGCAGCTCTTGGGCGTCAATTTTATGCACGGTGTACTGCCCCACCGCCTCGAAGGCACTCATGATGGTAAGATCGCGGCCTTGGTAGTGGCCCGGTTTGATGGTGCCGCCGTAAACGAAAATCGCCGGAATATTCATGCGGGCGATGGCGATCATCGCGCCCGGCATGTTCTTGTCGCAGCCGCCGAGGGCGAGCACGCCGTCCAGGCTCTGGCCTTGGCACACCGTTTCAATGGAGTCGGCGATCACTTCGCGCGACACCAGCGAATATTTCATGCCTCCGGTGCCCATGGAAATGCCGTCGGAAATGGTGATGGTGCCAAACATTTGCGGCATCGCACCAGCCGCCTTGAGTGCGGCTTCCGCGCGCGCGGCAAGCGCGCCGATGCCGATATTGCAGGGCGTGATGGTGCTGTGCGCGTTTGCCACGCCGACGATAGGTTTGTCGAAATCCTCATCACCAAACCCTACCCCGCGCAGCAGGGCGCGGTTGGGCGAGCGCTGCACGCCCTGCGTGACGGTTTTGCTTCTGCGGTTGTCAGACATCATCACCCTCCTAATTCAATTTCTAAATCATTAGGGCATTTTTTATCCAGGGCCAAGAGACAATAGAACGGAGCCGCTCGGGATCGTTTTCGAAAGCTCGCAGAGC
>NZ_RIZI01000109.1 GCF_003721225.1 Acidithiobacillus sulfuriphilus
GAGGGCGCTGCCTGCGGCCAAGGGTGTGCGCGCCCATCGGGACATCCGTTCCAGCCCCGCCGGCGCCATGCCCTGCCCGCTCAGAAAAAGCAGGCCGCCGCGGCGCAGGGGACTGCCCTGCCAGGCCTTGATCCAGCGCCCTGCCGATGCGGCCGATACCCCGGACACCCACCAGAGTTGCCAGTCATCACCGCCGCAGGCCAAGGCGCGAAAGTTGGGTTCCACCTGGGCCACGGTGATGAGGGTGGAAAAATCCACGGGCTCCTCGATGCGCTCGGCCGGTAGCAGGGAGCGCCAGGCCTCGGCCTGCTCGACATTGCGGGGATAGACGGCCTCCACCGGCGGCGTGGGTCCCAATCCCGGCCCCGTACCCATCAGGACGGCAGGGATGGCGTGCCGCGTCAGGGCCGCCGCCAGATGCCGCCGCGGCGGGGCTCCCAGCGCCAGATAGCGCAGAGGGGTCAGGCGCTCCAGGACGCGCGCCACGGCCTGGGGGTGGTCACAGGGGCCAAAACCGTAGCCCAGGCCGGGAACGCCGTCCATCTGTTCCAGGAGATCGGGATGCTCGGCCTCGAAGGTGAGCACCACGCGCAGGTCCAGGCGCTTTTCCCGGATCGCCTTGGCCAGATCCGCCGCCAGCCGCAGGTCGTCGAAGTCCCCAAAGCCCTGCATCCAGATGGCCGGGCCCCGGCCTGCGGGGGGCTTGATCCAGCCCCAGCGGGCGTTGGCCTGGCCGCGCCGCTGCTGCCGCCAATCCCGCCAACTGGCCCAGCGGGCCCTGAGCATCCCTGCGCCGTAATAGCTCATTTTCGCTCCATAAGGGCGTCGGCCCGTACGCTTTGGGCACGCATCCGCGCTTCCAATTGCTGCCGCACCTGCTCCACGGCGGCAGCATCGGCCTCCCGCGCCACCCAGAGGGGCTCATCCCAGAGGATCACCCCGCGCGCCCCGGGAAAGGGTTGCACAAAGCCATCCCAACTGGAGAAACGCCAAGCCGGGCGGGCCGCAAAGGTCACCGGCACGATGGGCAGACCGGAGAGCCGCGCGAGTTCCACCACCCCCTCCTGCACAGCCTCCCCGGGGCCGCGGGGACCGTCGGGAGTGATGGCCAGATCGCTGCCCGCGCGGGCCGCCCGCAACATGCCGCGCGCCCCCTTGACGGCGCCGCGCCGGGTGGAGCCGCGCACGGCGCCGTAGCCCCAGTGGGCCATGGCGGCGGCGATGAATTCACCGTCCCGGTGTTCGCTGATGAGGATCTGTATGCGCCGGCCGCCGATCCGCCGATAGGCATAGGGAATCATCGCCAGGCGCCCATGCCAGAAGGCGAGGAGGATGGGCTGTCCCTGGGCCATCAGGCGGCGTACCGGCGCCTCTCCTTCCACCCGCCAACGCATGGTCCAGGCGGTGAATTGCAGGATCCCGGCCGCCAGGCGCGCCAGCAGCCGCAGGCGTTTCCCCTCCAGTCGCATGGGCTAATGGCTGCTGAGGGTGGCGAAGCTGATCCTGTTCAGACCCGCCGCCTGGGCAGCATCCAGCACATCGATGACATATTGCTGGGTTGCATTCTTGTCGGCCCGCAACACGATCACGCGCTCGGGATCATGGGCCGCCATGGCCTTCAGACGTCCCGCCAGATCGCCCATGGGGATGGGCCGGCCGCCGATGGAGACCTGGCCTGCGGCATTGAGATCAATGGTAATGGGGGTTTTGGGCTCACCGGCAGGGGCCTGGTTCACCTTGGGCAGTTGCATGGATAGGTGCGACTGATGCACAAAGCTCGTCGTCACCATGAAAAAGAGCAGCAGCACAAGAACGATGTCCACCATGGAAATGACATTGATCTCCGGCTCCTCCATGCCGCGGCGGCGCAGATTCACTCCTGTCCTCCCGCCAACAGGTTCACGACCTTCAGGGCCTCACGCTCCATCTCCAGGACCAGGCTATCGACCCGACCGCGAAAATAGCGGTACATGATCAGACTGGGGATGGCGACGATGAGTCCGCTGGCGGTGGTGATCAGGGCCTCGGCAATGCCGCTGGCCAGGGCCTTGGGATCGCCCACGCCCACCGAGCCGATGGCGGAAAAAGCCGACATGATGCCAAAGACCGTACCCAGCAGGCCCAGCAGCGGCGATACGCCGGCGATGCTGCCCAGGAAGTTCAGGTAACGGTCGAGATGGGCCACTTCGTGACGGCCCGTTTCCTCCACCACCTCCTTGATGACATCACGCGGCTGCCCAGCCTGCTGCAAGGCCGCCAGCATCAGGCGCGCCAGCGGCGTATCGTTTTCGTAAAGCAGCTTGACCGCCTGCTGCACCTTGCCCACCTCGACGAGATTGGTGACTTGGGCCGCCAGCGTCGCCGGGGCAATGCGCGAGCGCCGCAGCACCCAGAAGCGATTGCCGATGATAGCCAGGGTCAGCACCGCGGCAAAGATGATGATGGGCAAGACCCAGCCGCCCAATTGGAAGAGTTGCAGCACGTTGACCTCCTATCTGCGCGCGAGTTGCAATATAGCATAGGAGAAGCGGAATACAGCCTATCCTTCACCCAGATTCACTCCCAGTAGGCCTTGGCAACGGCCCCCTGTTCTTGTACACGATTGCCCAACCAGCGCCAGGAGCGCAGCGCCGGGGCAGAACCGGCCGCGACGATCAGGATTGCCGAAGGTGCCGTCGACTGCATTTGACGGCGCTCTGCGCCGGTCAGGGAGGCAGGCACGAAAAGGGCCGAGCGCAGGGCCAACTGCGTTCCGTAGCGCTGACGCAAGGCGGCTATGGCCGTACTGTCGAGATCTCCGGCCAGTAACGGGCCACGGGGGCCATTCAAAAGCAAGACACAGGATTGGGGAATGCCTGCCGCCAGAAAGGACCCGCCGGGGGGCGCAGCCCCAGCCGTGGCACAGAGCAGGGGCGGCAACGGCCCGCCCGGATAGGCGCGGGCCCCCGGGGGCCACCATTGCCGTTGCACACGCGGCAGTGGCTCGGGTGCCGAGCTGTCGCTGCGTACCCAACTTTCCACCGACGTCACGCCGTGGCGCAGGGTGCTAGCCTGCAACCACAGCGCCGCCTCCCGCGCCTCTCCCTTGCGCCAGAGATTGGCCGTGAAGATGCCGCTGTGGCCCTGTTGCCGCCAGAAAAGCAGCGTTCCCTCCCCCGCCGGCAACAGTTCCACCTCCAGCGCCGCAGACAGCGGTGCCGGCAGCAGCAAGGGCAGCACGCCCACGATCCCCAGCCAGCGCCCTGGCCATGCCCTCGGCAAGAAGAACAAGGACAGCCCGAGGCTGGCCGCGAGGAGGGCCCAGAGGCTGGGGCGACCGGTGACGACAGTGGCATAGGGCAGGCGCAGGAGGGCTTCCAAGAGTATCACCACGCCGTGCATGCCCACCGCCACCAAGTGAAAACAGAGCCGCGCCAGGCCGTCGCCACCCAAAAGGCTGGCCAGCGCGCCCAGGAGGGCCGTCGGCACGGCAAAGAGTTCGACCAAAGGGATAACCAGCAGGTTGGCCAAGGGGGAAACGAGGGGAAGCTGCCCGAAAACCCCCGCCAACAAGGGCAGCAGGGCGATGGAAACGGCCCATTGCGTAGTCAGCAAGCGGCGCCACCAGGCTTGTCCATGGTCCACGAAGGCCACCAGGACCAGCACGGCCACGGCGCCGAAGGACAGCCAGAAGCTGATCTCGCGGATAGCCCCGGGGTTTTCCAGGCAGATCCACAAGGCCGCCAGCGCCAAGCCGCTCCAGGCTTCACTGCGCCGCCCCATGCAGCGCGCCAGCGCCGCCGCCGTGATCATCAGGGCCGCGCGTTCGGCGGGCAGGGCAAAGCCGGCAAAGAGGGCATAGGCCCAAGCCGCCGGGATGCTGGCCACGCTGGCCGCCAGCAGGGCCGGATAGCGATTCACCAGCCACGGCACCCGCCGCCACAGCCATTGCGTCAACCAGAAGGCTAGGCCGGCAACAACGGCCACATGGGAACCGGAAATCACCAGGAGGTGGGCCGTGCCGGTATCGCGGAAGGCCGCCCAGACGGTTGCCGGGATCTGCCCGCCCATGCCCACGCTCAGGGCCTGCACAAAGCCCGCCTCCGCCCGCGGCAGGATGGCATTGCTGGCGGCGGCCACCGACTGGCGCCAGGCCTCGATCTGCCGCAACAGGCTCCAGGGCGGATCGTCCAGGCGCTGCGCGTATTGAATACTGCCGGTCGCGCGGATATTGGCCCAAAAGCGCTGGCGGGCGGCATCGCCAAAGGGCGATGCGGGCAGGGCGGAGGCGGGCTCCAGATGGGCCTGGAACTGCCAAACCTGACCGCTTTGGGGTTCCTCGGGCAGATGGCCGTGGAGGTCTATCCGGACCGGGAAGGGGCGTTTACGGCCAGCGTCCATGAGCCAGTAAGGGGCAACGAGAAAATGGATTTCCCGCCCGAGCGGTTGCGGCGGGGAAACGATTTCGCCCACCAGGCTCACGGGCTCCGTCCGTTGCGCCGGCCAGTAGACCCTCAGGCGCTGTTCCGCCTGCCAGACTCCCCAGGCGAAGGCCAGGGCGGCGACTGCCGGCAGGCTCCAGCGGCGCCAGCGCCAGGCCAGGACCGCCGCCAGCAGGGCGCAGAGCAGGGGGATCCAGAGGGGCGGCAAGCGGCTGAAAAACTGGAATGCCCCCAGCCCCAGCCCCGCCGCCAGGGCGAAGGGGAGAAAGCCGGACCAGGATTTGGCCTGGCCCGTCCCCTTGGCTACACTAGAGGCCACTGACCGCATGGGACTATCCGCTTTGCGCTTGCCTTCATTCTGCCGTCTCCCCACCCGGGAGGAAATCCTCCACAAAAGGCCCCTGGGTCGTTTCACCCATTATCTGGCGCGCCCGGTCTTCTGGCATCCCCATCGGCACAATTTTGCCCGCGGCATGGCCATTGGCACCTTCGTCGGCAGCCTGCCCTTTTTCGGCCACGTCCTCAGCATCCTGCTCATCGGTCTGTGGCGGCGGGCCTATATCCCCATCGCGGTGATCATGCCCTTTGTGGTGACGGGCCCCCTGACCATCGTGCCCTTTTTCTATGCCAGCTATCATTTCGGCTTCTGGCTATTGGACCAGATCGGCCTTGCCCCGCCCATCACCATCCACTACGTCGACATCCACCGTCTCTTTCATGGCCAGATCGGCATGGCGGCCATGGGTGACCGGCTCTGGCACGCCTATCTCATCACCTGGCTGGGCAGTCTGTTGTTCGGCGGAGCCTTGGCCATCATTGCTTACTGGGGCACCCTCTGGAGCTGGCGCCTCTGGGTCTACTGGCGACTGCGGTTGCGCCAACGCCATCGTCGTCCGACCCATACGCCACGGTCTTCCTAGCAGTCGATCCGTCTCCAGTCCGACCGTTGCCAGACCATCTACGGCAACGGGTTGTCGGCCGGCACCACGACCGGATGCAAGGCCCCATCGTGGAGACGCAGGACCCGCGCCATGCGTGCCGCCAGGCTGGGTTCGTGCGTCACGATGACGAGCGCGGTGCCCAATTCCCGGTTCAATTCCAGCATCAGCGCATGCACCGCCTCGGCGGATTCGCTGTCGAGATTGCCCGTAGGCTCGTCGGCCAGGAGCAGGGCCGGGCGGGTGACCAGGGCGCGGGCCAAGGCCACGCGCTGGCGTTCGCCGCCCGAGAGCATCCCCGGCTTGTGCTGGAGGCGTTGACCCAGACCCACGCGGCCCAGCAGCTCCCGTCCCCAGGGCTCCACCACCGCACGGCGCTCGCGCCGCACCAGGAGGGGCAACAGGACATTCTCCAGGGCGGTGAACTCCGGCAGCAGGCGATGCAACTGATAGACGAAGCCCACGGAGCGGTTGCGCAATTGCCCGCGGCGGCGCTCGTTGAGGGCGTAGATGTCCTCGCCCTGGATGCGGACGCGGCCCGCGCTGGGTTTTTCCAGCCCGCCCATCACCTGCATCAGGGTGCTCTTGCCCTGCCCCGAGGCGCCGATGATGGCCAGGCGCTCGCCGGCAGCCACCTCCAGGTGGATGTCGCGGAGCACTTCGAGACGCTCCCGCCCCACGGCAAAGACCTGGCGCAGGTGCTCCACCTGCAATACCGGTTCCCTCGTCATCGGCCTTGCTTCACTCATAGCGCAGGGCCTCCGCAGGGTCGATCCGCGATGCGCGCCAGGACGGATAGATGGTGGCCACCCAGCTCATGACCAGGGCCGCAATGGCCACATGGACCACGTCCATGGGCTCCAGACGGGACGGCAACTGGCTGATGGAGTAGACCTCCGGCGACAGGAACTGCACATGGAAGAGCTGTTCGATGGCCGGTACCAGGGTGGGGATGTTGAGGGCCAGGAGCACGCCGCCGATGACCCCCAGGAGTGTCCCAAAGATCCCGATCACCGCCCCCTGGATCATGAAAATGGCGGTGATGCTGCGCGGTGAAACGCCGATGGTGCGTAAAATGGCGATATCGGTCTCCTTGTCCGTGACCACCATCACCAGGGTCGCCACAATATTGAAGGCGGCCACGGCGACGATGAGGGAGAGGATGACGAACATCACCAGCTTTTCCATCTTCAGGGCCTTGAAGAAGTTTTCGTGGGTCTGCGTCCAGTCCTGCACGTAAAAGGCCGGTCCGATCTGCTTTTGCAGGTTGCTGGCGAATTGCGGGGCGGCGAAGGGATCCTTGATCTTGAGGCGCAGGCCGGTTACGCCCTGGCCCATCCCGTAGAGGCGTTGGGCGTCGCCGAGATTGATGTAGGCCAGTCCGCTGTCATAGGCATAAATGCCCACGGAAAAGAGACCGACCACGGTAAACTGGCGCAGGCGCGGGGTGACGCCCAGGGGGGTGACGCCGCCTTGGGGAGAGATGAGGGTGATCTTGTCGCCCACGCCGACGCCCAGATCCCGTGCCAGGGAGCGCCCCAGCACAATGCTCCAGGGGGTCTTGAGGGCCACCAGCGAACCGGCCTTCATGTCGTGATCGAGGCGATTGACCCCGTTCTCCAGCGCCGGGTCGATCCCTTCCACCACGGCGCCGCTCACCAGACTGCCGTTGGAGAGCATGGACTGGGCCTGCACGTAAGGGGCGGCGCCCGTCACCCCCGGCAGGGCGGCGAGCTTCTGCACCGCCGCTGGCCAGTCGAGCACGGGCATGCCGTTGCCCTGGACGATGACATCGGAGGTGACCGACAGAATCCGCGAGCGCAGGGTATGGTCAAACCCGTTCATCACCGCCATGACGGCGATGAGGGCGGCAACGCCGATGACCATCCCCATGATGGCCGTACCCGTAATGAAGGAAATGAAATGATTGCGCCGCTTGGCGCGGGTATAACGTAGCCCGATCCACAGCTCGTAGGGCCTCATGCCTGCTCCGGCCGCAGATGGGGAAAGAGGATCACTTCGCGGATGCTGGCCTGATCCGCCAGGAGCATGACCAGCCGATCGATCCCCATGCCCACCCCGGCCGTCGGGGGCATGCCGTATTCCAGGGCGCGGATATAATCGGCGTCAAAAAACATCGCCTCCTCGTCCCCGGCTTCCTTGGCCGCCACCTGGGCGCGGAAGCGCGCGGCCTGATCGTCGGGGTCGTTGAGCTCCGAGAAGCCGTTGGCGATCTCCCGCCCGGCGATCATCAGCTCAAAACGGTCCGTCACTTCCGGATCGTCGTTGTTGCGCCGGGCCAGAGGACTCACCTCCAGGGGATAATGGGTGATGAAGGTGGGCTGCTGCAGCTTGCCCTCCACGGTCTTTTCGAAGATCTCGATGAGGCGCTTGCCCCAGCCCCAGCCGGGATGGCAGCCCACGCCCAGGCGGGCGAGCTGCTCGGCCAGGCAGTGGGGATCACGCAGATCCGCCTGGGCCAACTCCGGATTGTGGGCGCGCACCGCCTCCTCGACCGTAAGGCGGAGGAAAGGCCGGCCGAGATCGATGTCCAGCCCTTGATAGGTGATGGCCTCCGTCCCCAGGGCCGCCTGGGCGGCGCTACGGATGAGGGTCTCGGTGAGATCCATGGCGCGATGGAAATCCGCATAGGCCTCGTACCATTCCAGCATGGTGAACTCGGGATTGTGGCGGGTGGAAATCCCTTCATTGCGAAAGTTGCGGTTGATCTCGAAGACCTGCTCGAAACCGCCCACCACCAGGCGCTTGAGATAGAGTTCCGGGGCGATGCGCAGATAGAGGGTCATGTCCAGGGCATGATGGTGGGTGATGAAGGGCCGCGCCGTGGCCCCGCCGGGGATGGGCTGCATCATGGGGGTCTCGGCCTCGAAAAAGCCGCGCTGGCTCAGACCCTGGCGCAGAGCGGCCACGGTCTGGGCGCGAATGCGGAAGGTGCGCCGGGCAGCCTCGGTCACGATGAGGTCCACATAACGCTGGCGGAAGCGGATCTCGGGGTCGCTGAGGCCATGCCATTTTTCCGGCAGGGGACGCAGCGCCTTGCTGAGGAGACGCAGGCTTGTCACGCGCAGGGAGAGTTCACCGGCGCGGGTGCGAAAGATCTCCCCTTCGACGCCGATGATATCGCCCAGATCCAGTTCCCGGAACAGACCGTAAGCCGCCTCCCCCAGATGGTCCTTCCCCAGGAAGAGCTGGATGCGCCCCCCTTGATCCTGCAGATCCGCAAAACTGGCCTTGCCCATGACCCGCCGGCTCATGAGTCGTCCGGCCAGACGGGCGCTGATGGGTTCCTGTTCCAGGGCCGCCCCGTCCATGTCGCCATAGCGGGCGAGGAGATCACCGGCCAGGGCATCCCGGCGAAAATCGTTGGGATAGGCCTGCCCCTGCTCGCGCCAGCGCTCCTGCTTCTCGCGGCGTACCATCATCTGATCGTTGCTGTCCTGCTCCATGCTCCACTTCCTCTTGGGCGAACGGGCCATGGCCCGCCGTCAATGATCTGCCCTGCGAAAACCCCGTTCCAACCTGGTTCACGGCGTCCCGATGCCAAACTCCTTGCGCACCGCCTTCTACAGGCCGGCCTTGAGAGCCGCCTCGATGAAAACGTCCAGACCCCCATTGAGGACCTTTTGCGTATCGCCCACTTCGACGCCGGTGCGCAAATCCTTGATCCGCGACTGATCGAGGACATAGGAACGGATCTGATGCCCCCAACCGATGTCGCTCTTGCTCTCCTCCAGTGCCTGCTTTTCCGCATCGCGCTTCTGGATCTCCATCTCATAGAGTTTGGAGCGCAGCATGTTCATGGCCTCGGCGCGGTTCTTGTGCTGGGAGCGATCGGTCTGGCAGGCCACCACGATCCCCGAGGGGATATGGGTGATCCGCACCGCCGAGTCGGTCTTGTTGATGTGCTGACCGCCGGCGCCGCTGGCGCGATAGGTGTCCACGCGCAAATCCGCCGGATTGATCTCCACCTCGAAGCTGTCATCGATCTCGGGGTACACAAAAACGCTGGCGAAACTGGTGTGGCGCCGATTGCCCGAATCGAAGGGCGACTTGCGCACCAGACGATGGACCCCCGTCTCCGAACGCAACCAGCCAAAGGCGTAGTCGCCGCGGACATGGATGCTCGCCGACTTGATCCCCGCCACCTCGCCCTCGGAAACCTCCACCAGCTCGGTGCCAAAGCCATGCCCCTCGCACCAGTGCAGGTACATGCGCAGGAGCATCTCCGCCCAATCCTGGGCCTCGGTGCCGCCGGCCCCGGCCTGGATGTCCACAAAGCAGTTGGCGGCATCCTGGGGACCGGCAAACATGCGCTGGAATTCCAGCTTTTCCACCGTGGCCAGGGCCTGATCCAGATCCGCATCCACCGCCGCCAGCAGGGCTTCATCGCTCTCGGCCACGGCCAGATCCAGCATCTCGCCGGCGTCGCCCAAACTGGCCGCCAGATGATCCAAGGGCGTAATTACCGCCTCCAGGCGCGCCCGTTCCCGGCCGAGTTCCTGCGCTTTGGCCGCATCGTTCCAGATGGCGGGATCTTCCAGCTCGCGCTGCACTTCCTCCAGGCGACCACGCTTTTCATCGAGGTCAAAGAAACCCCCTCAGGCCCTGCACCCGGGCCTGGAGATCTTCGCGCAAAGCGCGCATCTCGTTAATTTCTCGCATCATTTTCCTCTTTACATTGCCATTGTCGCAAACGTAGCTGCAATCGTTCCTCACCGCGATAGCGGTTGATCTCGGGAATATACAAAGCCTCGATCCAGGTGCTGCGGGGTTCGGCCGGAGGATGGAACTGCACCGCCTCCAAGCGCTGGCCCCCAGGAGTTTCCAGCGTAAAGCGCAAATGCCCGCCCTTCAGCAAACGCCAGTCGCAAACGCGAAAGGAACCGCTGAAGAGGGGCTCGGGAAAGCGGTTGCCCCAAGGCCCCGCCCCTTCCAGGAGACGGGCCGTTTCCAGTCCCAGTTCGGCACCGCGCAAAGACCCGTCCGTGGCGATGGACTCTTCCAGGTCCTCGGCGCTGAGCCGGTCCCGCAGCACGGTCTCGAAGAGCGCTTGGAACTGCGGCAATGCCTCCCGGCGCAGGCGCAGGCCCGCCGCCATGGCATGGCCGCCGAAGCGCCCCAGCAAACCCGGCGCCTGGGTCGCGCATTGGGCCAGGGCATCGCGCAGGTGCAGGGCGGGAATGGAACGCCCGGAGCCCTGCAACCAACCGTCCCCCAGATCCGCAAAGGCGATCACCGGGCGATGATAACGCTCGCGCAGTCGCCCCGCGACGATACCGACGACCCCCGCATGCCAGTCGGGCTCAAAGAGGCAAAGGCCATAGTTCTGCAGGAGTTCCGTCTCTACCTCCAGGAGCATCTCCGCCGTGTTGCGCATATCGTCTTCGATGCCCCGCCGCTGGCGGTTGAGCTCATCGAGCTGCATCGCCAGGGGCCGGGCGCTTTCCAGGTCCGGCG
>NZ_RIZI01000011.1 GCF_003721225.1 Acidithiobacillus sulfuriphilus
CAGGTGATCATCCAGAAGAACTCCGGCCTGGTGCAGTTCTATCTGCAGGCGGGTGCCTACAATGTGATGTCTCTGGGGGCCAACTTCTATTCGACCGGCACCTTCACGCAACACACCTTCGGCGCCCTTCCCGTAGGCTATCTCGAAATCGCGCCCACCGATAACTTCAATGTCCAGCTTGGCAAGCTGCCGACCCTGATCGGTGCCGAATACACCTTCAGCTATCAGAACTGGAATATTGAGCGCGGCCTGCTCTGGGGACAGGAAAATGCCGTCAACAAGGGCATCCAGGCCAATTACACCATGGGGCCGGTCACCGCTTCCCTCTCCTGGAATGATGGCTTCTATTCCAACCGCTTCAACTGGGTGACGGGCGCCCTGACCTGGGCCATCAACAAGGAAAACAGCGTCTTCTTCCGGGCCGGCGGCAATATGGGGCATACGAATTTCGCCTATTCATCCTTTGCCACCACGCCTCTGCAAAACAATGAGAGCATCTACGACCTGGGCTATACCTATACCGGTGAAAACCTCGTCGTGACGCCTTATGTGCAGTACACCTCCGTTCCGGCGAGCGCGGTGAATGCCTATTCCGGAATCACCAACGGGAGCAGCACCAGCACCATCGGCGCTGCCGTTTTGGCGGATTACAGCCTGACCAACACCGTCTCCGTGGCCGGCCGCGTGGAATACATCGCCAATTCCGGCAACCCCACCGACGGCGCTGCCAATCTCACCGGCTTCGGCCCCGGCTCCCACGCCTGGTCCGTCACCGTCACGCCCACCTACCAGGAAGGCGGCTTCTTCGCCCGCGCCGAGTTGTCCTACGTGGATGCCTCCATGCCCACCGGCTTTGGCTGGTCCGGCACCAGCGGCGTAGGCGGCACCCAGCTCCGGGGCATGGTGGAAGGCGGTTTCATGTTCTGAGC
>NZ_RIZI01000110.1 GCF_003721225.1 Acidithiobacillus sulfuriphilus
TCGGCAGCATCCACTGGCTGGAAGACGAAGGCCTCATGGACATCGCCACCGCCCTCTCGGGTAGCGGACCCGCCTATGTGCTCCTGTTCCTGGAGGCCCTGGAAGACGCCGCCGTGGCCCAGGGACTGGATCGCCCCAACGCCCGCGCCCTCACCCTGCAAACCGTCCTGGGAACCGCGCGCATGGCCGCCGAAACCGGGCAGAGCCCCACCAGCCTGCGTCATCAGGTCACCAGTCCCGGCGGCACCACCGCCGCCGCCCTCGCCGTCTGGGAAGAGGGCTTGCGCAGCCTCGCCCAACGCGCCCTGACGGCGGCCGCCCAGCGCAGCCGCGCCCTGGCCTCCACCAGCAAGGATTGATCATGGCATCATTGAGCATCCAGGCCGCCCAACTGACCAGCTTTCTCCTGACCCTGCTCTTCTGGGCCATCCTGATCCGCGCTCTGCTGTCCTGGGTCAACCCCGACTCGAGGAACCCCATCGTGCGCCTCCTCGACCAGATCACCGGCCCCATCCTCTATCCGCTGCAGCGCGTCATCCCGCCCCTGGGCGGCCTGGACCTCAGTCCCCTGGTGGCCCTGCTCGCCATCGAAGTGCTCAAGGGGCTCCTCGTCCATGCGATCATGACCCTGGGGGGATGAATATGGGCTGCCTGGAAAGCCGCGGTGAGGATCTCCTGCTCCACATCCACGTCCAGCCCGGTGCCAAATCCAGCGCCGTGGTGGGACGCCACGGCAATGCCGTCAAGATCCGGCTGCGGGCGCGACCCGTCGAGGGCGCCGCCAATGCTGCCCTCTGCGCTTTCCTCTGCGACCGCCTGGGCCTCAGCCGCCGCCAGGTAGAACTGCTGCGCGGGGACAGCGCCCGCGACAAGGTCATCGCCATCCACGCGCCCGGCAGCGCCGCCCGCGCCCTCCTGCAGGAATGGACCCAAGATTCTTCACCAGCCACGGAAACCCCATGACCACCCTACGTCACGACTGGACCATGGAAGAGGTCCTCGCCCTCTATGCCCTGCCCTTCAACGACCTGCTCTTCCAAGCCCAGCAGATCCACCGCGCCCACTTCGACGCCAATGCCGTGCAGTGCTCCACCCTGCTTTCCATCAAGACCGGCGGCTGCCCGGAAGATTGCGGTTATTGTTCCCAGAGCGTACACCATCACGCTACCCTGCCGGTGGAACCCCTCATGGGCCTGGAACAGGTCCTGGAGGCCGCCCGCGCAGCCAAGGCCCAGGGCGCCCAGCGCTTCTGCATGGGCGCCGCCTGGCGCAGCCCCCATGACAGGGATATCGACAAAGTGGCGGCCATGGTGGCCGGCGTGAAGGCCCTGGGCCTGGAAACCTGCGTGACCCTGGGCATGCTCAAAGGGCATCAGGCGCAGCGCCTCAGCGCCGCCGGCCTCGACTACTACAATCACAACGTCGACACCTCTCCGGAACACTATGCCGAGGTCATCCACACCCGCGGCTTCCAGGACCGCCTCGACACCCTGGAGCAGGTGCGCGGCGCCGGCCTCAAGGTCTGCAGCGGCGGCATCCTCGGCATGGGCGAATCGCGCCGTGACCGGGCCCGCATGCTGCAGGTCCTGGCCAACCTCGCCGAGCACCCCGAGAGCGTCCCCATCAATGCCCTCGTGCCCATCCCCGGCACCCCCCTGGAGGATGCCCAACCCATCGATGGCATCGAGTTCGTGCGCAGCATCGCCACCGCACGCATCCTCATGCCGCACAGCCATGTGCGCCTGTCCGCCGGCCGCGAGGCCATGAGCGACGAGTTGCAGGCCCTGGCCTTCCTCGCGGGCGCCAACAGCATCTTCCTCGGCGACCGCCTGCTCACCACCCCCAACGCCGCCACCGACCACGACGCCCAACTCTTTGCCCGTCTGGGGCTGCACCCCGCAGCGTAGGAGCGGCCCATGGCCGCGACCGACCGGCCAATGTCCCTTAGGAATGGTCACCAAAAGACAAGGGAATGGCGTAGGTCACCAATACCTCGTTCTCGCCGGGGTCCTGGGGCACAATCTTGGCATTGGAGATATGGGCGATCTTGATCCCCAGCCGCGACTGATCCGCAAACTGGTAGGCCAGGCCCAACTCCAGACGGAACTGGAAGATGCTGCCCAGATCCTTGCCCCGTCCCTGGTTATAGCCGCCAAAGCCTAAAACCGGCGTCAGCACCCAGCGATCCCAGGCAATGTCCGAATAAAAGCCCGTATAGCCCATGAAGCCGCCATTGGTGTTGGCAACGATCCCCCAGAGCGCGCCGATACCGAAGAGTTTGGAGGCGCTCTGATATTCCAGATCCACTTCCGGCAATTTGGCATTATAGCCGTTGGCGTCGCGCACACCCGCCGCGTTGAACACACCCAATCCCGCGCTGAAATAGGCCGGACCGCCCTGGACCACGTGCAGGCCGTCATCGGCATAGGCCGATCCCGCCAGCAAAAATCCAAGACCCATGACTCCCGCACCAAGTGTTTTTTTCATGTCTTCTCCTGTCTATTGGATGGATGCACTGCTTGCTCAAGATATCATCGTGCGCTAAAATGTTGACCGAACGGTCAGTATGATGTTTTTACAACGCCGCTGTCAAAAATTCCGTTCCCGGTCTGCTTCTGCTTTGGCTCATTTCGACAAGGAAGGGTTATGCGCTGGCTCAAACGCCTCCTGGTGGTTTTGATCATCTTCATAGTCGCCTTTGGTGCCTATGCCTACTTTCAGATGGCCGACTACTATCCCAGCACCGATGACGCTTACGTCCACACCCACGTCGTGAATGTCGCACCGCGGGTCACCGGCCACATTGTCGCCATTTATGTCCACGATAACCAGCCCGTAACAGCGGGCCAGCCGCTGCTCAAGATTGATCCGCTGCCCTACCAGTATGCCCTGGAACAGGCCACGGCAGAGCTGGCCCAAACGCAGCGCCAGACGGCCAGCATCGCCGCGGACATTGCCCAGGCTCGGGCCAACCTCGCCGCCGATGAAGTCAATTTCAGCAACGCCCAGCGCAACGCCCAGCGCGCCGCGGCCCTGGCCACGCAAAAGTACCTTTCCGCCCAACAGGCGGACAACGCGCAAACGACCGCGCGGGCGGCCCGCGCCCATGCCAACGCCGAGGCCGCCGCCCTCGCCCAGGCCGAGGCCCAGCAGACCCTCAACGGCGCCCGCATCGAGGCCGCCCAGGCGGCGGTGCGAACCGCCCAACTCAACCTTTCCTGGACGCTCATCAGCGCGCCCATGAACGGCGTCGTCAGCAAAGTCGACAAGATTCATGTGGGCGACGTTGCCACCGCCAACACCGCCCTCTTTCCGCTCATCGGCAACCAAGTGTATTGGGTGGACGCCAATTACAAGGAAACGGATCTGGGCCGCATGCGCGTCGGCCAGCCCGCCAAGGTGCTGGTGGACATGTACCCCAACCATGCCTTCCAGGGGGTGGTGGAAAGTTTCAGCGGCGGTGCCGGCAACGCCTTCTCCCTCCTGCCTCCGGAAAACGCCACCGGCAACTGGGTCAAGGTGACGCAGCGGGTGCCCGTGCGCATCCTCATCAAGGACCCCAGCCGGGATTATCCCCTGCGCATCGGCACCAGCGCCACGGTTACGGTGGACACCGGGGGTTCCCCAGGGTGGGTTCGCACCCTGCAACGGATCTTGTAACGGCGCTGCTCCCCGATATCTGTCGCTGCCAGCCCTTGGGCAGACATTCAACCCTGCCGTCCCCATGACGTCAGGGAGCGGAGTTTCCGCTGGGCACTATGCGCCCGCCGTCCCAGGCGTCCCACATAAACCGTGTGCATCCCCAGTTGGCGGGCGCTGCGCAGATTTGCCAGGGTATCTTCAAACATCCAGCAACGGGCGGCCGGCACTCCCAAACTGCGCAGCACCGCCCGATAGGCACCCAACTGCGGCTTGCCCGTAAATCCGCACGCCGCCACATCGAATATGGCACTCACCTGATGAGCTACCCCCAAGCGCTCCAGGACCCGCTGCGCATGGCTGGCCACACTGTTGGTGAAGACATAGGCGGGCCCAGGCAGGGCCGCCAGCATCCGGCCCAAGGCGGGATCCGCAGGGACCGACCGGGAAAGCACCGGCGGATGGATCGCCTCCAGGTAGGCGCAGGGATCCACCGTATGGTGACGCAGCAGACCCGCCAGGGTGCTGCCGTAACGCTGCCAGTAATCACGGCGCAGGGCATCCGCCGCCGGCCGGTCCATCTGCAGATGCGTCATCAGGTAGGCATTGATATGCTCATGCATCCACGGAAAGCAATGGCGATCCGCGTCGAAGAGGGTATTGTCCAGATCGAAAAGGAAGATCGGGACGGCATGGCGGCGGATGGATGGACGGCGCCGCCGCCGTGGCCAGCGTGATAAGGAGCGGAGCGACGCCCCGCGACGGTCCTGCTTAACAGTCTGACCCATGGACCAGACCGGGCATCCGCCCCATCATCCTGATTTCCGGCAGATGGCGGAACTGTTTTGCGGCGACTTCGGCCCGAGCCGTCGCGGTTCTAGGCGAAAGCCCGCGCCCGGCAGGCGAACTGTTTGAGCCCGCAGGGCGAGTTTTCGCCTGCCAGCGGGATGAGCCGTAGAACCGCAGGCGCGGGCCGCCGGAGCAAAAAACCGTTCCGCCATCTGCCGTTTTCGGATCAAGCGTCGCCATCCCGGATGAGGGTACCCACCCCGGCATCGGTAAAGACCTCCAGCAAGAGCGCATGGGGCACCCGGCCATCGATGATATGCGCTGCCCGCACCCCCCCCGCCACGGCATCGAGGCAGCACTGGATCTTGGGCAGCATGCCGCCGCTGATACTGTCATCGGCTATGAGGGCCGCCACTTCGCCGGCATCGAGACGGCTGCGCAGGCGGCCCTGGCCATCCAGCACGCCGGCGACGTTGGTCATCAGGATCAGCTTCTCGGCCCCCAAGGTTGCCGCCAGGGCGCCAGCCACCAGATCGGCATTGATATTGTAGCTCTCCCCCCCGTCACCCACGCCAATGGGCGCCACCACCGGGATGAAATCGGCCTGGTCCAGGGTGGCGATGATCCGTGGATCCACCGCCGCCACTTCCCCTACCTGACCCAGATCCATGCTTGCCCCATCGGGGCCGGGGCGCTGCAGACGGCGTGCCCGCAAGAGGCGGCCATCCTTGCCGGTGAGGCCCACCGCCCGCCCTCCGGCACGATTGATACCGTGAACGATCTCCTTGTTGACCAGCCCCCCCAGGACCATCTCCACCACCTCCATGGTAGCAGCATCGGTCACCCGCATCCCGTCCACAAAGTGCGTGGGCACCCCCAGGCGCGCGAGCATGGCGCCAATCTGGGGCCCTCCCCCGTGTACGATCACCGGGTTCATGCCCACCTGCTTCATCAGCGTCACGTCGTGGGCAAACTGCTCCTTGAGCCGGTCTTCGGTCATGGCGTTGCCACCATACTTGATGACCATGGTGCAGCCCTGAAAACGCTGCATGTAGGGCAGCGCCTCGATAAGCACCTGGGCCTGCAAGTGAGGATCGTTCATCGTCTTTCCACCTGTCTGTGTCAGCGCACGGGATTAGGCTGGCCACCGTGCGCAGCCTCCAGGCCACGCAGCAGCAGGTCCACCAGCCCTTCGTCATAAGCCGCCGGGTCATCGGCGAAATGCACCGGCGGATAATGGCGCAGAATGTCCCGCGCCTGGAAGAAAAACACGTTGGCCCCGATGAGCAGGGAGGCCACCAATGCCGGATCAAAATCCGGCCGCAGTTCACCGCGCTCCTGTCCCACCACCAGGATATCCACCAGGGCGGAAAAGACCCCGGCAAAGCCCTGTTCCGCCAGCTCCCGCGCCCGCGGCGCCCCCTTTTCCAGCACTTCCCGCCATACCAGACGCACCAGCCGCGGCCGTTCCAGCAAGGCCTCCAGGTGCGATTTGGCAAAATGGCGCAACACCTCCGTTACCGACCCATGGCTCGCCACGGCCTCGGCCAGCAAGGCGCGCAGATTACCGCTGGCAGCGCGCAGCACGGCGAGGTAAAGGGCGTCCTTGTTGGGGAAATAGTGATAGATATTGGCCTTGCTGATACCCGCCCGCGCGGCGATGGCATTCATCGATGCCGCGTCAAAGCCCTTGTCGGCAAAGAGATTTTCTGCCGCCTCCAAGATACGGCGGCAACCCTCACCGTCACTGCAATGCGTCTTTTCGTCTTCCATTCCCCAAACCCGCAAGCAACCGACCAGACGGTCAGCCTCATTTTAGCACCGTAAGCGTGTCCGGCGCTGCATTATTTTTTGCTGTTGACACCCAACCGAGAGTTTTCGGATGATATCACGAATAAGATCTTGTTCACTGCCCTTCGCCATCCCATCCTCATCCCCAGAAAAGGAATTCGCATGTTCGGGCACACCCCAAGCCAGGGTGATTTATCCTTCTCGTTACTGCTGCGCGCCCTGCGCGGCCTTACCCTGTGGCAACCCATCCTCGTTTACGCCGTCGCCGCCGTCATCGGCATCGGCCTTTTTGAGTGGCTCAGTTTCTGGCCCGGCGGATGGACGGGAGATGTCATTGGCACCTTCCTCCTCCTGCTGGGTTTCGGGGTCGGCTATCTGGGCGCCGGCGGGATCCTGCTGCATGAGGCCCGCGGCGATGCGCTGCCCGGTATCGGCCAGAGCCTGCGCTTTGGCCTGCGCATGTTGCCCCGCCTCGTCGCGCTGATGATCATCGAGGGGCTCCTGCTGCTGGGCCTCTTCGTGGTCGAACTGGTCGTTTTCCTCCTATGCAATATCCCCGGCATCGGCCCCATCCTTTTTGTCCCCTTTTTCCCCCTCGCCATGCTGGTCAACGCCGTGGTCTTCCTCCTCGCCATCATCGTCTTCAACCTCTCGGGTCCAGCGCTCTGGCATGGTGAAAGCGTCGGCCGATCCCTGCGCCACACCATCAACATTGCGCGCAGCAAACCTGGCTCGGTGTTGCTCATGATGTTGCTGCTGGTGGGGCTGGCCGCCGGGGTCGGCGGCATTTTTGCCCTCATCCTGTACACCGGTTTCTCCATGACCTTGGCGGCCGCCGCGCCGGTCATGCCCCAGGCCTTCGGCGATTTCAGCACCATCTTCTGGCATCTGCTCGGCGCCATGTCCGCAAATGGACAAGCCGATGGCGGTTTTGCCCTCATTCCCGATACCCTGGCCAACACCCTCTATAATGGGGGCATCAGCAGCGCCGTCGCCCTGGCGGGCGCCCTGATTTTCATCATCCCCAACGTCGTTTTCCTGCTGGGGATGGCGCATATCTATATCGAGGCCCTGGAGTTGGTCGCCCCGGAAGATGTTTAATACGCCGGCCGCTGGCGGGAAACGCTTTTGCCGTCCCTTCGTGGCGTCCCGGGTCCCAGCCATGCAAGGCATGGAGGGCGCCGGGAGAATTGCTCGGGGCTCTCGCGGGATCGGCAAGGCAGGCTCACGATGGGCACAAGAATTGGGTTTTCCCAACGGCCAAAGCGCCTAGGACAGGATATTAGCCATGAAAAAGATCATCCGTCAGATTCGTCTGGAAGCGAAGCGCTGCCAAAGCTGCGGAATGCCCCTGCAATTCGATCCCCACGACGGGGGAAGTGAAGCCGATGGAACGCCCAGTACCCGCTATTGCAGTTATTGTTATGCCCATGGCCAGTTCCGGGAACCCGCCCTCACCTTGGAAGCCATGCAGCAACGGGTGCGCCAACTCATGCGCGAACGCCATGCGCCCTGGTATGTTCGCGCCTATATGGCCCATCGTATTCCCACCCTGGCCCGTTGGCGTGGTTGCGCACGGAACAAAGCGCAGTCGGGCAATTAGGCTACGGCGGACAGGCGTGGCAACGGGCGCCACTCCCCCTCTGGGGTATTGCCGGAAATGCGCCGCTGGCGCATATTATGCGTGCCCTGCTAAAAAGGGGTAAACCACCATCTTTGGAGAAACGCAATGCATAAGATCAAGACTGTTGTTGCCATGGTATTGGCCTCTTCTTTCCTCGTCGCCGGCGTAGCCAGCGCCGCTGATGCTGCCGCGCCTGCCGCAACCGCCCCGGCCAAGCACAAGGTCATCAAGAAGCACGTCGTCAAGAAACATTACGTGAAGCATGCCAAGCACATGAAGAAGGCTCCCGCCAAAAAGGCTGCCCCCGCCATGTAATTGGCTGTAATCGGACCCCGGGCGGAAACTCCGTCCGGGGTTTTTTGGGTGAAAGGGCTAGAGGGTTGCCCGTGGCCGCCGGCCGCGCCGTGGCTTGAAGGCTTCCATCAATGCTTCCCCCCGTTGGGCCAGTTCCCCGAGCAGATCGCCATGCTCACCCACCCGGTCACGCACCTCGGCAATGGCGGCCAGAATCTGCGTCGCTTCCCATTCCGGCACCATCCGGAAGATACGCTCCATGAGCGCGCGTTTTTGCATTTCTCGCTCCCGACGAATGCGCGGGCTTTCCTGCAGGGAACGCTTCTGCTGCTCCAGTTTGGCCAACTGCTCGCGCAGCTTGGTTTCCGTCTGCCGCTGTTTCTCTTCTAGTTCCAGCAAACGCTCTTCTGCCGAACGGCGGCGGCGTTTCTTCATGGTCTCTGCTTCCATAATCGCTCACTCCTCATGAACCAAAAGTTCATATCAACAATTTAAAATGATACCAGCCGCTAAAATTATGTCAGGTAGACTTTGCTTTTGCAAATACGAAAGCGTCGGCAAAGATATGTTCGGCATTCAAGCCAGCACCCTGCAATGCCCTGGATAAGTCCATGACCATGTCCGGATGGCCACAGATATAGACATCGAAAGCTCCCGGATCAGGAATGTCCGCCAGCACCTGGGGAATGACATAACCGCTACGCCCGGACCAGGCCGCATCGGGCCGGGAAACGACCTGAGTCAAACGGAAATGGGGATGTAGCCGTTGCCATTCCATCAGGAGTTCCTGGTAATAAAAATCCTCCGCATGGCGTACCCCCCAATAGAAGTGGATGGGGCGGTCATCGCCCTGGGCAAACAGGGCCTCCAGCATCCCTTTGATGGGCGCAAAACCGGTACCGGTGGCCACCATCAACAAGGGCCGCCGGGAGTCCTGGCGGACAAAAAAAGTGCCCAGGGGCCCCTCAAAGCGCAGGATGTCTTTTTCTTTCATCTGCGCAAAGACATGGGTGGTAAACTGCCCGCCCGCCACCCGCTTGATGTGCAACTCCAGAAACTCGTCATTGGCGGGGGAGTTGGCCAGGGAAAAACCCCGTCGGCCACCGTCTTTCAGGAGAATATCGATATATTGGCCGGGCAGGAATTGCAGCCTTTCGCTGGCTGAAATCTTGAGAAAGAGGGCGCGCACATCAGGGGCCAGATCGACCATGCGCGCCACCCTGGCCGGCAAGGTTTTGATCTGGATATCTTTGGCTGCACCAATCTCCCGCACCTCGATGATCACGTCCGATAACGGCATGGCCTGGCAGAAAAGGGCCATGCCGGCTTCCTTCTCGCCTGCGGAAAGGGCCTTTTCCTCCACGTCTCCATAATCCACCCGCCCCTCCAGAATGCGGCCCTTACAGGCACCACAAGCGCCATTGCGGCAACTAAAGGGGATGTTAAAACCATGGCGCAGTGCGGCTTCGAGAATGGTTTCATCGGCGTCGCAATCCATTTCATGGCCGCTGGGCTCAATACGCAAACGATAAGTCATGGGTCTATCCTTGTACCGTTTCAAAAAACAGATGGTAATCAGGCGAAAAACGGTAAGCGCTCTACTGTGGCAGGAGGGTGTTTTTCGCATTTACCGGGTGCTGTCGCTCAGCCAGAGACTGCTCCACCTTAGCGTCCCGCCTTGGCAAAGTGGAAGTCCCAGCGATTGACAATGCGGCAGAAGAGTTCTGCCGTTTGCTGCGCGTCGTAGAGTGCCGAATGGGCTTGCCGGTTATCCCATTCCAAGCCCGCCGCCTGGGCCGCCTTGGCAAGAACCGTCTCGCCATAGGCGAGGCCCGCCAGGCTCACCGTATCAAAGGTGCTGAAGAGGTGAAAGGGATTGTTCTTGATCTGGGTCCGTTGCTCCGCCGCCTTGACGAAGGCCAGATCAAAGGCGGCATTGTGCCCCACCAGGATGGCGCGGCGGCAGGCGGCCGCCTTGACGGCGGCGCGGATGGGGCGGAACAGGCCGGCCAGGGCCTCGGCCTCCGGTACCGCCCCGCGCAGCGGGTGATGGGGGTCGATACCGGTGAAAGCCAGCGCGGCGGGGTCCAGCACCGCTCCCACGAAGGGCTGGACATGAAAGTGGTGGGTGGCCAGCGGGCGCAGCATCCCGGCCTCCCCGCCGATGATCACCGCGGCAATCTCCAGCAGGGCATTGCGGCCGGCATCAAAACCGGAAGTCTCCACATCCACCACTACCGGCAAGAACCCCCGGAATCGACCACTGATATAGCTGCTTGCTGCCAAAAGTCTTACTCCATCCGGCGCGAAGAAAAGGTCAGCGCCACCGGCGCTGCCAGAAGGACCGCCGTTGACGTGCTCAGGGCCACCGCCGCCGTGAGCATGATCATGACGATGAGCTGCATGGACACCGCCGCCAGCGGGGACATCCCCGCGAGGATCATCCCGGCGGTAATGCCGGGGATATGGATCATACCCACACTTTTCAGGCTGTCCACGGTGGGGATGAGGGCCGAGCGCACCACCACACCGTACAGTGGTCGCATGGCCTGCCGGCGATCGGCCCCCAGCGCCATCATGGCCAGCAGGGCGTCCTCGCGATGGTCCACCTCCGCACGCAGACGGTTGAGGGCCAGGGAAACGGCGTTCATGGCATTGCCGATGATCATGCCGCCAATGGGTACCAGCGACTCACCCCGCCATTGTACCAGACCCGAGACCAGCATCCATGCCAGGGTGGCCGTCGTGGCTACGGCGATGCTCCCCACCCCGATCCAGTAGGCGTGGGGAATGCCCGCGCCCCGCCGGCGATTGAAGGTACCCGCCGCCAAGGTCATGGCGAGCAGGAAAAGCACGAGCAACCACGTCTGCTGCTGGCGAAAGAGCCAGGCGAGGAGCAGGCCCATGATCCCCAGTTGCACCGTGGCGCGCAGGGAGGACCAGAGCAGGTCACGGCCGATACCCAGCTTCTGCCAGGCGGAGATGGTCCAGGCGCTGCCCAGCAGGCCCAGCATCCCGACCACGGCCCAAGGGGAGAACTGGCGGTAAAAGTCGGGGGCCAGGCTCATCGGGCCCCGGTCGTTTCCGGCAA
>NZ_RIZI01000111.1 GCF_003721225.1 Acidithiobacillus sulfuriphilus
CGCTGCGACGGCCTCGCCGAGGAGCTTCGCCTCCATCTCTCCCTGGGCGTTGAGGGGGGGATTCACCTTGACGAAATCGGCGCCGAGACACGCTCCCAAACCGGCCGCCCCGGCAATGAGATGGGCATCCTGTTCGCGGGTACCCACGGCCTTGCCGCGCGGATAGGCCCAGATCACCGCTAGCAGGCCCAGTTGGTGGGCAGCGAAAATCATCTGGCTTGCTTCCGTCAACATGGCGGCTTCATATTCCGAACCGGGGTAGATGGTGTAGCCCACCCCCACCACCCGCAGGCCGGAATAACGGACGAAGTCCGCCACCTGCTCCATGGTCTGCCATTGCAGACTCAGGGGATCGCGTTGTTCGCTCCGGACCAGATGGGTCTTGGAGTTGAGTTTGATGAGATAGGGGATGTCCTTGTAGTCCATGCCGTAGCGGCTGATCAGCCCCAATTGGGTGGCAAAACAGCCGACCGGCGCCTCACTGGCAATGTGAAAGAGGTGTTCCGGGTCGGCATCGTCGGTGGCAACCCGTCCGCCGACGAAGTCGTCATTGAGATGCTCCACCTTTTGATCACCGGCCATGAGAAAGAGGCGGTCCTTGTCCTGGGTGGCAAGGCGGTAATTCTCCGCAAAGCGCCGACGAATCTCGGCAGGGATGCCTATGGGCGTATTATGGCCATTCATGCGGGACCTCCTGTGCGGTGATCATGAAGCTGATGATAATGGCGGCGCAGGGCATCGCCCGTGGCGGCCACCAGCGGGTGCAGGGATGGGGTGAGGCGCGGCTGGCTGCCAAACTGCATGGTGGCGAGGTCGGTGGCGCTGGCGTGCATCTGGATGGCCAGGGCAATGGTGTTGACGATTTCGCCGGTGGTGGCGCCGCCGATCACCTGGCCGCCGAGAAGCTGCAGGGAGTCGGCGGCGAAGATGGCACGGCAGTAGATCTCGGTGGTGTTGGGCATGGAGGCGGGGTGATGGTCGGGCAGGCGCGCTTCGCCATAAAGGATGGGAAAGCCCTCCGCCTCGGCTTGATGCTGGGTGAGGCCGGCCACGCCAAAGGCCATGCCGTCGATCTCGCTGGCATAGACGCTGACCGAACCGGCGTTGTAGCGGGGTTGGCGCAGGGCATAGAGGTTCATCCCGGCGATGCGTCCTTCGGCGGCGGCCTGGGAGGCGATCATGGCATGATTGGCCTTGCGGGTGAAAAAATCCTGCTTGTGGGCGCAATCCCCTACGGCAAAGATGTCGGGGTCTTCGCGGGAACGCTGAAAGGCATCCACCCAGACACCACCGGAGCGGCTGAGGGTGAGACCCATGGCCTTGCCCAGCGCCACGTTGGGGCGCACGCCAATGGCGATGAGGACGGCATCCACCACCAGGGGTTCCTGCCCGGCGATCTGGATGGCTGCCACCTTCTTGCGGGAACTGTCGGCCTGGAGGGCTTCGACCCGGGCATTGGTATGAATCTGCACGCCATGGCTTTGCAACTGTTTTTCCACCTGTTCGCAGGCATCCAGGTCGAAGGCCGCCTGCATGAGGTGGGGGAGCATCTCGACAATATGAACCTCGATATCGCGCTTGCGGATCTCATCGGCAAACTCCACGCCGATGAAGCCCCCGCCGATGATGGCCATGCGCTTGACCTGGGGGATGATGGTCCCGAAGAGCCGGTCGAGGTAATCGTAATCCTTGCGGATGCTGAATACGCCCTCCAGGTCCGTGCCGGGAATGGGAGGAATGAAGTTTTCGGCGCCGGTGGCCAGCACCAGGCGTTCCCAGCGAATGGTGTCGCCATTGACCAGGGCGGCGGTGTGGGCGGCGCGATCCACCGCGCTCACCGTGCCAATGAGGAGTTGGCCCCCTGCCGCGATGAGGGGCGCGCGCCCGGCCAGATCTTCATCGGTGCCGCCGAGGGTGCCAAAGATATAGGGGATGCCGCAGGGGATGACGGCGTCGGCCTCGGGCCGCACCACCAGGACCTTTTTATCCGGCCAGAACTGGGCGGCGGTAATGCCGGTCATCATGCCTGCCGGACCGCCACCGATAATGAGAATGTCGGTCTGTTGCTCTGTCATGGGAACTCCTTGAAAATATTGGGACTTAAATGTCCAGCGGGGTGACTTCGGTATGGCGGAGGAGTTCCTCCAGGTCGGCATGGGAAAAGAGGGCTGTTCCCGGCTGGGCCGCGGTACCGCTGCCACAGGCCACGGCCAGGCGCAAGGCCTCGCCGGCCGTTTGGCCCTTGGCCAGGGCCGCCACCAGACCGCCGACCATGGAGTCTCCGGCGCCGACGGTGGATTTCACGGCCACCGCGGGTGCCTTGGCAAAATAGCTGCCTGCGGGCCCCACGAGCAGGGCACCGTCGCCGCCCAGGGAAACGCAGACATACTGGATGCCTTCCCGTTGAATGGCCCGTGCCTCACTGGCAACGTCTTCCATCCGCGGCAACTGGCGATTGCGCAGGAGTTCGAGTTCGTAGCGATTGGGTTTGATGAGAAAAGGGCGGTGGGGGAGTGCCTGGGCCAGTAGCGGGCCGTGGGCATCCACCACGGCATGCCCGCCCTGGGCGTGAATACGTTCCACCATCTGGCCATAGAAGGTGTTGTCCACCCCCGGCGGAACGGAGCCGGTGAGTACCCCGAAGCCGTTTTGGCAGAATCCCAGGAAGGTATCGCGGATCTGGGCGAGGGCCAGTTCCGAGGCGTAGGGGCCGATACCGGTGATTTCGTACTGAATGGCCGGGTCGCCCTGAAGGATGGTGGCATTGACCCGGGTTTCCCCTTCCACGGTCACGCAATAGGAGTCGTCGAGCTGGTGTTGCAGCAATTTCTGCAGCAGGGCGCCGATATTGCCGGCGACGATGCAGCAACTGTGGGCGCAGACCAGCAGTTCCTTGAGGGCGCGGGCGACGTTGATGCCATTGCCGCCGGGGTCATAGCGGGTGGCGGTGGCATGGGTCTTTTGATCCGCGACGAGGTGGGGCACCTCGTAGGCGATATCCACGGAGGGATTGAGGGTGAGGGCGGCGATGGGCTGGCATTCGTTGGTCATGCCCGGGCCTTCGCGCTGCGGTAATGCACCAGGGCGGCCAGGGCCGCCGAGACCAGGCGGGCGCGGGCGGGATCGGCGCGGGAGGTGAGGATGATGGGAACCTTGGCCCCAATGACGATCCCGGCGAGGGTGGCGCCCGCGAGGTATTCCAGGTCCTTGGCCAGGATATTGCCGGAGACCAGGTCGGGAACGATGAGAATGTCGGCGTCGCCCGCGACGGCGCTGTGGATGCCCTTGATCTCCGCCGACTCGCGGGAGATGGCGTTGTCGAAGGCCAGCGGCCCGTCCACCAGCGCACCCTGAATCTGCCCGCGTTCGGCCATCTTCGACAGGCAGGCGGCATCGACGGTGGAGGGGATGGCGGGATTGATCACCTCCACCGCTGAAAGGATGGCTGCTTTGGGCTCGGCGACGTCGAGGATGTGCGCCAGATCAATGGCGTTTTGCAGGATGGCCGCCTTGGTGAGCAGGTCGGGGCTGATGTTGATGGCCGCGTCGCTGATGAGGAGCAATTTGGGGTAGGTCTGGAGATCCGCCACAAAGATGTGGGACAGGCGCCGCTCGGTGCGCAGTTGGGCGAGAATGGGGTGGAGGAAGGCGTCGCTGTGGAGATGCCCCTTCATGATGGCCTTGACCGCGCCGGAGAGCACCATCTCCACGCCTTTTTCCGCCGCAGCGACACTGTTGGGCACGTCGATGATCTGGAAATTGGGGCAGGACGCGCCGCTGGCGGGGATGCCCATCTCTGCCAGCAGTTGGCGGATGCGCCTTTCGTCACCGATGAGGATGGGTTCGATGATGCTTTGTTGCTTGGCATCGCAGGCCCCCCGCAGGACATGCTCTTCGGCTGCGTCCACGACGGCTACGGGGATGTCCTCCAGAGGGGCGACGGTGGCGAGCAAGGCGTCGAAATTGGCAAAGGGCATCACTGGTCTCCGGATCGGGGAAAAAGCAGGCGCTGGGTATGGCGGGCGATGATCAGGTCTTCATTGGTGGGGATGACCTGCACCTGCACGACGCTGTCGGCGGTGGAGATGACGGTGTTCTGGGCATCGTTGCGCAGCGGGTCGAGTTGCAGGCCGAGATATTCCAGCCCCCGGCAGATGGCCCAGCGCATGGGGGCGGCATGCTCGCCGATGCCGCCAGTGAAGACCAAGCGGTCGATGCCGCCCAGGGCGGCGACCATGGCGCCGATCTGTTTGCGGGCGCTGTAGGCGAAGATGTCCAAGGCTTGCTGGGCATGGGGCTCGCTCGCGCGCAAACGGAGCAGGGCTTGCATATCGCCGCTGATGGCGGAAATGCCCAGCAGGCCGGAAAGGTGATTGAGCAGGCGCTCCAGTTGCGGGCCATCATAGCCCTTTTCCTCCAGGAGATAGAGGATCACGCCGGGATCCAGATCGCCGCAGCGGGTGCCCATGACCAGGCCGCCAGTGGGGGTGAGGCCCATGCTGGTGTCCATGCAGTGACCATCCTGGACGGCGGCGAGGCTGGCGCCATTGCCGAGATGGGCGATGATCGTCCGCCCCTGGGCCGCTCCCGCGAGGCGGCTGACGATGTACTCGTAGGACAGGCCGTGGAAGCCGTATTTGCGCACCCCCTCATGCCAGAGATTGCGCGGCAGGGGCAGGCGGCTGGCCACTTCCGGGATGGTCCGATGAAAGGCGGTGTCGAAGCAGGCCACCTGGGGGATGTCGGGCCAGGCCATCTGGAGGGCCTCGACGGCGGCAATCTCCGCTGGCAGATGCAGGGGAGCAAAACGCAAATATTCGCGAATATGCTGAAGGAAATCGGCGTCGATCCGACAGTGTTCCAGATAGCGCGGCCCTCCCGAAACCACCCGATGGCCCACTCCATCGGGGGCTACACAGCCGGCTTCCTGCAGGGCCTCCAGGATGGCCTGGAGCGCACCGCGCTGATCGGAGAAACGATCGGTACGATCGACCCGCCCCTGGCCCTCGCGCTGCAGCCAGATCCGCCCCGCACTCTGCCCGATGCGCTCCACGGCGCCGCTGCCCAGGGCGGTCTCTTCGCCATCGCCCGTGGCATAGAGGGCAAACTTGATGGACGAGGAGCCGCTGTTGATACAGAGGATGTGTCGTTTCATGCCAAGCTGGAGTCCGGCTGGTCCAGGCGCTTCGCCAGGGCGGCGAGGAAGCGGGCGGCATCGGCACCGAAAATGATGCGATGATCGCAGCTCAGGGTAAAGTCGGCCTTGCCCTGGGTATCCGTAGCGGCGATGGCGAGGATGGCCGAGGCCCCCAGGGGAACGATGGCGTTGAAATGGCTTACCACGGGGAAGATCCCCAGGTTGGACAGATAAAAACTGGCCCCCTGATAATCCTCGGGATTGAGACGGCCTTTCTTGACCTTGCCCAGGAGGATCCGCCAATCCTCGGCCAGTTCCGCCAGCGGGCGACGCGCGGCATCGCGCAATACCGGAGTGACGAGTCCGTCGCCGGTATCTACGGCAATGCCCACATCCACCCGCTCGCGCTTGGCCACCCCCTTGGCTGTCCAGGCGTGGTTGAACCAAGGGTCTGCGGCTACCGTCAGGGCACAGGCGCGGGCCATGGCCAAGGTGAGGGTGACGCCGGCTTTCTTGGCTGCTTGGTGCAGCGGCTCCACGGCTAGCCGCGCGCTGATCTGGAAAGTGGGCGTCTGCACCGTAGCCGCCATGTTGCGGGCGACGGCAGCGCGCAGGGTGCTGGGCCGTTCCAGAGCGTAGGGCGGTCCCTGGCGCAGGTCGGCCTCGGGCGCGGCCAGGGCCGCTGCGAGGACCTGGGCCGCATGGATGGTCCCATCAGGGCCGGGCAGCACGCCAGCGATGTTGACGCCGAGGTCCCTGGCTAGGGCTCTTGCGTAGGGGGAGGCTCGTACACCGGTAGGCAGGGGCGTTGATGGGGGAGGGAAGGCCGCGGCCTTTTCCAGTGCGGTGGATGGTTGGGTGGGAGGGACGGCCACCGGGGATGGGCTGGACATTATGGGAGTGGATGGGGTGCTGGAGACCGCGGGCGCGGGACTGGGGATCGGCGCCGGTTCCCCAAGCCCGGGGCTTGGAGGCGTGGCCGCCTGGCCTTTCTCTGCCTCATCGACCAGGTAGCCGATCACCTGCCGTACCGGTATGTCGGTATCCACGGGCGCCAGGGGGCCAGCCAGGAAGCCGTCGGCAAAGGCCTCCACATCGAGGATAGCCTTGTCGGTTTCCACCTCGGCAAGGGCCTCGCCTTTCTTCACCGGATCCCCCGGCTGTTTGTTCCAGCGGACCAGGCGGCCGGTTTCCATGGTATCCGACAGGACCGGCATGGTGATGGACTGCTTCATGATGCGACTCCTCTCGGTCTAGGCCGCGGCCGTCAGGGCGCGGGCGGCAGCGATGATGTCGGCGCTGCGCGGGATGCTGGCCGCTTCCATGGCGCCGTTGAAGGGGGTGGGGATATCCATGCCGGCGACCCGTTGGATGGGCGCGTCGAGGAGATAAAAACAGCGCTCCTGCAGGGTGGCGGCCATCTCCGCCCCGGCCCCGGCAAAACGGCAGTCCTCTTCCACAATGAGCAAGCGGTGGGTTTTCTCTACGGATTGCTGGCAGGTCTGCCAATCGATGGGCGAGAGGCTGCGCAGGTCGATGACCTCCATGGCGATGCCTTCCTGAGCCAATGTATCCGCTGCTTCCAGGGCCAGCGAAGCCATCCGCGAATAGGCGATGCAGGTCAGCGCGCTGCCCCTGCGCCGCACCATGGCCTGATGCATGGCCGGCGCCACTGCCGACTCATCCATCGGCCCCTTGCTGAAATAGAGCAGTTCGTGTTCGAGGACAATGATGGGGTCGTCGCTGCGGATGGCCTGGCGCAATTGCCAGTAGGCATCCTGGGGGGTGGCAGGCACCACCATGCGCAGGCCGGGGACATTCATCAGCATGTGCTCCAGGCGTTGGGAATGCTGGGCCCCCAGTTGCCGGGCGACGCCACCGGGCATGCGTATCACCAACGGCATGGGAAACTGTCCGCCGGACATGAAGGGGATCTTGGCCGCCATGTTCACCAGGGCATCCATGGCCAGCAGGGCGAAGTTCACGGTCATGATCTCCACCACCGGCCGCAGTCCCGTCAAGGCCGCGCCAATACCCAGGCCGGTGAAGCTGTTTTCGGAAATGGGGGTATCACGCACCCGCCATTCGCCATATTTGGCCATGAGGCCCTCGGTGACCCGGTAGGTGCCGCCATACAAGCCCACATCCTCGCCCAGGGTGAAGACCGTCTCATCGGCCGCCATCTCCGCATCCATGGCCCGATTCAAGGCCTGCCAATACAAGAGTTCGGTCATTGGGGGTCCTCCATAAGGGTCTCGAAGCGCCGATTGCGCAGGAAAGCGGCCTGCACATCCACCATCTCGGGAGCAGGGCTTTGCCGGGCAAAGGCGGCGGCGTCCTGGACGATGGCGCCCACCTCCTGCCGCAGTTGTTCCACCGCCGCCGGGTCCAGGTGCCCCTCCGCGCAACAGTGCTCGGTGAAGCGGTGCACACAATCGGGGCCGACGCACTGGAGCTCCTCGGCGCTGGGGTAGTGCGGTTCCGCGTGGTGAATGGCGGCGGCAATGGGGTCATTGGCGACAAAGGCGTTCACCTCCACGGCCGGACGGTAGGAACCCGGATCCGCCATGGAATGGCCCCGGTAGCGATAGGTCTCGCATTCCAGGAACTGCGGCCCGTCGCCCGCACGTACCCGTTCCAGGGCGCGGCGCGCTGCCCCATGCACCGTCAGCACATCCATCCCATCCACCTTTTCGGCGGGGATGCCGTAGGCGCAGGCGCGCTTATGGACCTCGACCATGGCGGAATGGCGATGGATCTCGGTGCCGATCTGATAATGGTTGTTTTCGCAGACAAAGAGCACCGGCAACTTCCACAGGGCGGCCATGTTCAGCGACTCGTGAAAGGTGCCTTGGTTGACCGCGCCGTCGCCGAAAAAGCAGATCACCGCTTCGGGGAGCTTGCGGTAAGCCACGGCATAGGCTGCACCAACGGCAATGGGAAAGGTTTCGCCGACAATGGCGTAGCCGCCCAGAAAGCGTCGCTCCCGATCGAAGAGGTGCATGGAGCCGCCCATGCCGCCGCTGATGCCGTCCTTCTTGCCGAAGATCTCCGCCATGACCTGGCGGGGCGGAACGCCGCGGACGATGGCGTGCACATGCTCGCGATAGGTGCTCACCACATAGTCTCCGGGTTCGGCGGCGTGGAGCACGCCCACGGCCACTGCCTCCTCGCCGGGGTAGAGATGCAGGAAGCCGGCGACATTCCCCTGGGCGTATTCCTGCGCCGCCTGCTCCTCAAAGGCGCGGGCCAGGAGCATGTCGCGCAGCATGGCTGCCATGACGCTCCTATCCATGGGCTTCCTCCGGCAGGAATTCATCCAGGGCGCTGGTGAGGGGGGTGAGATACATGAGGGCCGGGCCGCCATGCATGAGAACCGCCAGGAAACCCGCCTCCATGATCTCGTCCCGACTGGCCCCCGCCGCGGCGGCGCCCTTGACGTGGAGGGCGATGCACCACTCGCATTGGGCGGCCACGGAGAGCGCGACATTGATGATCTCCTTTTGCGCCTTGCTCAGGGCCGGACCGCTTTCGGCCTTGCCCATGAAGCCGAGGAAGGAGTTGATCTCCGCCGGGTATTTGGTTTTCAGCCTTTCGGTGAGTGCGGCAATATCCTGGATACGCTCATTCATGCTGGTCATCGCGTTGCCTCCTTGCTGCTGGTTGCGTCCGGCTTTGCCTGTCTTTCAGGCAATCCCCTTCTTGAGCAATATGCTGCGCCCGGTCATTTGCTCCGGTTGCGCAATCCCCATGAGATCCAGAACCGTAGGGGCGACATCGGCTGCTCCGCGCCCGATTCCCAGCCGCGCCCCGGCTTCTCCCATGAGCAAAAAAGGCACGGGATAAACCGTATGCTGGGTATGGGGTTCGCCGGTCACCGGGTCCACCATCTCGTCGCAATTACCGTGATCGGCGGTGAGGATGATGCGGAAACCCCGTGCCAGGGCCGCCTGAACCACCCGGTGGAATTGCAGATCGAGGGTTTCCACGGCACGGACGATGGCGGGGATCTTGGCGGTATGGCCGACCATGTCCCCATTGGCGAAGTTGACGAGCACGAAGGCGTACTGGCCGCTTTCCACGGCGGCGATGATGCGATCCGCCACCTGGGGGGCGCTCATTTCCGGTTGCAGATCGTAGGTGGCCACCTTGGGAGAGGGGATGATCTCCCGGTCCTCTCCGGGGAAGGGCTCTTCCCGGCCGCCATTGAAAAAATAGGTGACGTGGGCGTATTTCTCGGTTTCGGCGCAGTGAAATTGGCGCAACCCGGCATCGCTCACCACCTCGGCCAGCACCCGGTAGGGGAACTCCGTGGGGAAGAGCACGGGGAAGGGATACTCGTCGTTGTAGGCGGTCATGCACAAGACCCGACGCGGGCCGGCCGTCCCCCGGTCGAAATGGGTGAAATCCGGCATGGCCATGGCCGCGCTCAACTGGCGCATACGGTCGGAGCGGAAATTGAAGAAAAACACCGGTTCGTTCGGGCCGATGCGCGCGCGCTCGGGGTCGCCAATCAGGGTGGGCTGGATGAACTCATCCCCTTCGCTCCGTTTCCACGCCTCTTGAATGGCGGCCACGGCATTCCCGGCATGGAGCCCATCACCCCGCATATAGGCCGCCCAGGCCTTTTGCGTGCGATCCCAATACCCGGCGCGGTCCATGGCATAGTAACGACCGCAAACGCCGGCGATGAAGCCCTTACCCAACTTGCGGAAGAGGTCTTCCACCTGCCGCGCGAATCCGTCCGCGCATTGGGGGGCGGTGTCGCGGCCATCCGTGATCATATGCACCACCGGCTCCACCCCCGCCGCCGTCACCAGGGGCAAGATCGCCAGCAAGTGATCGATATGGGAGTGCACCCCGCCGTCGGAGATCATGCCCACCAGATGCAGGCGCTGGGTCCCTTGGAGAATCTTCTGCCAGGCCGGCAAGCGGCCGAAGCTGCCATCCTCCAGGCTGTCGGAAATGCGCACCAGGTCCTGCTTGAGGATACGCCCCGAGCCCAAGGTCAGATGGCCCACCTCGGAGTTGCCGAATTGCCCGTCCGGCAGCCCCACGGCCCGGCCGGACGCTTGCAGGGCGGTGTGGGGATGGCTGGCAAAGTAATGATCCAAGTGCGGCGTGCGCGCCTGCGCCCAGCCGTTGTAAGCCCTATTGGGGTTGAGGCCGAAGCCATCGAAGATCACCAACAGTACGGGCTTTCTATCCATAAGATTGGTTCCCAGGTTTCGCTGCGCTCAGCGTAGCAGCTCATTGTGACAGTATGATGAATGGATCGTTCAGCGTGGTAGGACCAGCGGCGATGGGCAGCCCGGTGGCTTCCGCCTTTCCGGGCGACCCTCCGCTGCCGGCCCTCAGCCGCGTGCCTTCCTGCCCAGGCGCTTTTCCACTTCCAGCACCTGCAAGGTGGTGGCCAGCACGGTATCAGGATTGAGGCTCATGGAATCGATGCCCAGTTGCACCAGGAATTCGGCCATCTCCGGATAGTCCGATGGCGCTTGGCCGCAGAGTCCCGAATGGATGCCGTTGCGTGTGCAGCCCTCCACCGCCAGACGGACCATCTCCTTCACCCCGTCATCGCGCTCGTCATAGTCAAAGGCCACGATCTGCGAGTCCCGGTCCACTCCCAGGGTCAATTGGGTCAGGTCGTTGCTGCCGATGGAAAAGCCGTCAAAGCGCTGGGCGAACTGATCGATGAGGATGACATTGTTGGGGATCTCGCACATGGCATAGATCTTCAACCCCTTGTCGCCGCGTTCGAGGCCGAATTCGGCCATCTTGGCCAGCACCGCGTCGGCCTCCTGCACCCGGCGCACGAAGGGTAGCATCAGAATGACGTTATCCAGCCCCATCTCCTCCCTTACCCGGCGCATGGCTGCGCACTCCAGGGCAAAGCCCTCGGCATAGGCGGGATGGGCGTAGCGGGAGGCCCCGCGGAAACCCAGCATGGGGTTGTCTTCGCTGGGCTCAAACCAGCGTCCACCCAGCAAGGAGGCGTATTCGTTGGATTTGAAGTCGGACATGCGCACCACCACCGGCTTGGGATAAAAGGCCGCTGCGATGGTGCCAATGCCTTCGGAGAGGCGTTGGACGAAAAAATCGGCGGGTTGGCCAAAGCCCGCCACGAG
>NZ_RIZI01000112.1 GCF_003721225.1 Acidithiobacillus sulfuriphilus
TGTATGCGCACCCGCATGGTGATTACCCAGGCATGGAGGCGCCGGCCATAATGCACGGGACCGATGAACTCGTCGGGGTGCAAAGGCATGGGGGGGGGGTAAAGGCCTCGGGCCTGACCATGGGCCGTGAGGACTGGGTCACTGTTGACCAGAGCAGGTCTGTCTCCGTCGCATCCTGGATGTTGATGGACAGGAGTTGGGGATGGGCGGCGGCAAAGGTGCGTAAGGCCGAGCGGGTGGCCGGACTCAGGTCCAGAACCCCAGCGGTGCTGGGGAAAAACTGGTTTTTGAGGAAGCGGAGATCGGCGAAACGCTGTTCCATGGCCTGGCTGATGTCGGTGCCCAGTCGCTGCGCCGTCATGCCGGCGGTCTCACGAAAGTGCCGGTGAATATCCTCGCGGTTTTGTATGGCGAGCTGTTGCCACAATAGGATGAATACGACTCCCAGGAGCGCAAATGCCCCCCCTACTGCCCAGAGGAAATAGCGATCTCTCCGGCCATGGGGGACGCCGAGATACCTCATGAGCACCGGCATTGCCCTTGCCCGCAGACGGTCAGCGCGGCGTCCATCAGGCCCTCGTCCCGGCATCATCCAGGCAACGTTTGCTGGGCGGGGGCAAACGCCGGGTTTCGGGGATTGCGCAGAGGAAACCCTGAAAGAGCTCTACGCCCAGTTCCCGGAACGCCTGCCATTCTTCGAGGCTTTCCACGCCCTCCGCCACAAAGCGGATGGCATAGCTCTGACAGATGCGGGCGACGGTTTCACCGACGAGGCGTGGACTGCGCGAGTCGGGGGTTTTCAGGATCTGATGGACGTCGAGTTTGACCATATCGGGCTGAAGGAGGTCGAGAAGGTCGAGATCGGCACTGCCTTCGGCAAGGTCCGTCAGGTCCATGGCCACCTGGACACCCGCTCGCTGATAGGCCCGGAAGATTCGCTGCAGGTGCAGGAGATCCATCCGTTGGCCCGTATCCACCACCTCGAAGATCAGCCGCTCGGGAGGAAAGGCACAGTCTTGGGCGATGCGCATGGTGTAGGCAATGTCTGCTTCGGGATGAAAGATGGTTTCGGGCAGGAAGTTGATGCACAGATGATTTTCCAGGCCCAACTGTTGCGCCTCCAGCATGGCTTGGGCGCGGCAGGCGCGATCGAAGGCGGGACGGTTGGCCGGGGTGAGGAGGTCGAGTATGACCTGTGCGGGTTCGCCCTCGGGCCCGCGTACCAGGGCCTCGTAGGCAAAAACCGTCCGTGTCTGGGCATTCACGATGGGCTGGAAGGCCATGATGAAGGGGACGGAAAATTCGCTGCTGGTCAAATTGCACTCCTTGGGGCGCCGCGCGCGATTATGCCATATACGGTACTAGAGAACAGTTCAACAAGGCCAGTATCCCCTTAATCAATGGATTCAGTATTTGGGTGAAAAAAATTGCAAACCGCCGATGATCAGGGTAACGAGGCTTTGGGCGAGGACGAGGAGGACGAGGAAGCGCAAGGTGACCATGCTGGCCCAAATCCAGAGGGGGTAGCTGGCCAGCAGGGTGGCGGCATCCGGGCAGAGGGGGATCAGCGGCCCCTGGGCGGCGAGGATGGCCAAGGACCAGGTAATGGCCCAGGGCTTGATGCCTCCCGTTTTTCCCCCTCGCCGGCTCATGGCAGTCTACGCGATCCGTGGCGGCAGCGCTGCGCGCGGCTCTACTGTGGCGATGGAATCCTTGCGACTGGCAGCACCCCCTTCCCGGTGCAGGGGCGCCAAAAGTTGGAGGATATCCGTAAAGATCCGGGCGAAGTCGTCGAGGCTGTGCTGGAGCTGCTCCACCCCGGCACCCAACTCGTTGGCGGCAGCGATTTCGGCGTCGCCGCCGGTGACGATCTCCTCCATGTTCCGGCGGGTGGTCTGGGCCGACTGGTTGGCCATTCCCAGGACCTCCGCCACGGTTTCGAGGGAATCCCCGCCCCGGCGCAGATGGACGAGGCTATCGGCCACCCCGGCCTCGACGCTGGTGGCGCCGCTATTGATGGTAGTAGCGGCGGTCTGGATCTCGGTAGCGGCGGTAGCGGAGCTTTGGGCGAGTTTTTTGACTTCATCGGCCACCACGGCAAAGCCGCGGCCGTGCTCGCCGGCCCGCGCGGCCTCAATGGCGGCATTGAGGGCGAGGAGATTGGTTTGTTTGGCAATCTCCCGCACCTTGGCGGTAAGGTCGGTGATGGTGCGGGTACTCTGCAGGAAGATGCGGACGGTTTCCCCCATGTGGGTGACGGCCTGCTCCACCAAGTCCATCTCGCCGATCAGTTCGGACAGCCGCTCATTGCCGAGCTGCACCTCGCGCACGGTCTCTTCGGCCAGGGTCCGGTTTTCGGCGAGGCGCTGGGCGGAATCGTGCATGCTGTCCACTACGGTTTTGGCAACCAGGGAGAGAGCTGCCGCTTCGCTCTGCGTATGCTGGAGTTCCTGCGCAAAATCCACGCCCATGAGCTGGGTATCGACGGCACCCTGCAGGCCGGCAAACGGATGATCGACGCTCTCCAGGGCGTGCCGTTGGAATTTGTGCAGACGCTCCAGGACGGGCGCGGCGAGGGCGGCCAGTTGGCCATCCCCTTCCAGACGGGAGAGCACCGGCGCATCACCATCGAGGAAAGCGGTGAGGTAGAGGATCAGGTTTTCTGCATTCTGGGACATGCCGATGTCTCCTAGGTAGTGGCGATGGCCTTGGCCACGGCTCGGGCCAGGTCGTCGGGCAGGAACTTGGCCACATAGCCATCGGCGCCGACGCTATTGGCATGGGATTCGTTGGCGGATCCCGAGAGGGAGGAATGGATGACGACGGGAATGGCCTTGAGGATCTCGTTTTCCTTGATCTTGCGGGTCAAGGTGAAGCCATCCATTTCCGGCATTTCCAGATCGGTGAGGACCATGGCCACCTTCTGGCGGATGGGAATGCCCGCCGTCCGCGCCTCCTGGGCCAGCGCCTGCAGGCGCTCCCAGGCTTCCTTGCCGCTCTTGGTGCCGATGAAAGGCAAGCCGAGCCTCGTCAGGGCCTTCTCGATCTGGCTGCGGGCCACGCCGGAGTCGTCGGCATAGAGGATCACCGATCCTTGGGGAATGCTGACGTGATGCTCCTGGGTGATTTCATCACCGGCCTTGAAACGGGAGGGCAGGACCTGGCGGAGGATCTGCTCCACGTCCAGGACCAGGGCGAGGCGGGATTTTTCCTCGTCTTCATCGAGGCGGGCAAGGCTGGTGACCATGCCGCCCACGGCCGCCCCTTCGGCGGACATCACTTGGCCCCACTCCAGGCGCATGATCTCTTCGACTTCTTCCACGGCAAAACCCTGGATGGACCGCTCATACTCGGTGACGAGAAGGATGTTGCGACCTGTCGGCTTGCATCCCACCACGGCGGGCAGGTCGATGACGGGGATGATCTGGCCGCGGATGTTGGCCACCCCCAGCACATGCTGGGGGGCGCCGGGCATGGGGGTGATGGGCGGCATCACCAGGGCCTCACGCACCTTGAAGACGTTGATACCGAAAAGCTCGCGGCTGCTGGAGCGAGTATCCACTCCCAAACGGAAAATCAGGAGTTCAAACTTGTTGGTGCCGGCAAGCTTGGAGCGTTCATCCACTTCCTGCAAGGTGCTCATGATACCATCTCCAGACGAGAAACCAGTTTTTTGATAGCCGAGGTGACTTTGCTGATATCGGTGAAGCTGTGGTTGGCCGTACTGACCAATTCCTGGGCCTGCTCGATGAGATGATTGTTTTCCCCGGATTTTTGGGCAATATCGCCCATGGCGACGCTAATGCCCTGGGTATTTTCCTGAATCTCCCGGGTGGCGTCCTGTACCCTTTTGGCCAGGTTACGCACCTCGTCGGCCACGACTGCGAAGCCCCGTCCATGCTCTCCGGCGCGGGCCGCCTCAATGGCCGCATTGAGGGCCAGGAGATTGGTTTGCGCGGCGATTTCCCGGATCGTATTGACGATGTTGTTGATTTCGATGGTTTGCGTGCCCAACTTCTCCAGCGACTTTCTGAACTGGGTGTTGATGTCCAATACATGGGCAGTTTGGCGCGCCACGTTCTGGATGGCCTGGCCACCCTCCCTGGTTTTTTCTTCCAGTTCCACGCTTACCGCGGACAGGGATTTTTCGTATTCCTTTTGCGCGGTAATATCCTGGGCATTTTTGACGATCCTTTCGACTGATCCATCCACGCCTCTGATGGGTGTGTATTCGGCTTCCAGCCAGATGCTCTTGCCGTCTTTGCGGGTTCTCTGAAAAATGCCTTTTTGCTCGTTTCCCGCGCGCAGTTGTTCCCAGAACCTGGCATAGTCCGGACTCGCGGCGTAAACAGGGTCGCAGAGGATACGATGATGCTGGCCGCGTAATTCGTCGATGGTATAGCCGGTCGCTGTGAGGAAATTTCCATTGGCTGCCGTAATGATCCCATCGGGGGTGAACTCGACGATGGCCATGGTATGATTGATGGCCTCCCACAAGGTGCAAAGATCCGCATATTTCTTCCGGATGACTTCGGGATCGTCGGAAACGGCGCAATTTTCCAGATCTTCGGGGTATGCTGGTGTCGCCATGACAGTTCTTTCTCCTTTACGCATGCATTGCAGACAGGGCCGTACCCACCGGCAAGGCGTCGAACCAGTGCAAAAAGCGCTGGACGTTTTCCCCGGCGTAGATGGCGCCGTGCTGGGGGCAGAGAAAGTCGATGTCGAGTTGCCTGACGCGGCTGATCCAGTCCTTCTTGGCCTCATTGGAAGGCATCCAGCGTTGATGGAAGAACTTCGCGTGCTGGATATGTTCATCGAAGGCCTTGCTGGATTCTGGATCACGGCGGTCCACCCAGGCGCTGTGGCCCGGCGGCAGCAGTGCCGCCCCCACGTCGCCGGAGAAGAAAACCTTGGCTTCCGGGTCATAGACATGGAAGTTGGCCGAGGAGTGCAGGTAATGGGCGGGGATGAATTCCAGCTTGCGCCCGCCGATGACGAGTTCTCTTCCTTCGTCGGGGATGCTGACAAAATGGGCGTCCAGGGCGCCGTAATGGCGGATGAAGCCTTCCCAGAGCTTGGGGATATGCCAGTGGATCTTGCCGTTGCAGGCATTCCATAAGGGCAGGCTGGAGGCGATGTCCGGATCCTGGTGGGAGACGAAGGCGGCCTGGAGAGAAGAAGGCTGGACCACCTCCACCATGGCCGCAAAGATCTGGGGGAAGATCTCGAAGCCGCCGGGGTCCAGCAGGATGCTCTGCCCGTTGGACTCCATGACATAGACGTTGGAGTCGATGACCCGGTGTTCATCCTGGTCATGGAGGATCCACCAACGGTGATCGCCTGATTCAAAAACCGGTGCCGCTTTCATGCAAAAGTTCCTCCAATTGGTTGCGGTAGCTGCGGATGGCATCGCGCACGATGCCCACGGCATTGCCCATGTCCCGGGAAACGCGCATCAGCGGAGCCCCCGTATCTTCGGACAGGGCGGCCTCGATGCGGCCATTGGTGACAACATATTCCTGTTCGGCAATCCCCTCCTGAATCCGGTTTACGGCCTGGATGAGGATGTACAAGATGTTCAGCGCCTCGGCCTCCTCGGCAGCGATGGTCTGTGCCCAGGTTTCCTCGGTGCAGCCGAGGGTAGGGCAGATTTTTCCGGCCCCATCCATGGTTTCGCGCATGCGCCGGAAGAGATCGGCATAGCTGCGGTGTTGCAGGATGCGCATGTGGGCCTGGATGAGCGGCGCTATGGATTTCTGCATATGGGAAGCCGCTTCCTTGAGGTCGGCGGCACCCTCGCGGAAGGCGCGGGCGACTACGCCGTAGCCCGCCAGGGCGTTGCCGTGGCGCTTGACCAGCACCATGGCATTGAGGGCGCGGCGATCAATATCCCGCAGCGCGCCTTCAATGCTGTGTCGCGTTTGGTAAGAGGCCTCGACGATGGCCATGATGCGCTGGATATCCATCAGGCGACTCCTTCCATGTCGGCAATGGCCGCGGCGGTGAGGGCACTGGGATCGAGGATGAGGACGACGCTGCCCTTGCCGGAGATGGTCGCACCCTGGTACCAGTTCTCATCGGCCAGGAAGTCGATGGGCTTGACCACCGAGTCTTCATTGCCGAGGACCTCCGAAACGATAAAGAGGCCGCGATCGGTGAGCACGCCCTCGATGCTTTCGGAGCGTAGCGCCAAGGGTTTATGGTGGAGCAGGGCGCCGAGATCCACCACCGGGGTCACCTGAGCGCCGTCAATCCGGTAGACGGTACGCCCGTTGAGGCGGTGCATACGGGTCTCGCTGACGTCAATGAGGCTCTCGATGGCCGATACCGGCATGGCGTAGACATCCCGTCGCAAGCGCAGGTAGAGGACCGGCAGCACGGCCAGGGTGAGGGGGAATTCCATGGCGATGCTGGTGCTCTGGCCCAGGCGGGTCTGGAGATCCAGGCGGCCGCGCAGCTTGCGGGCGGTCTCCTTGACCACGTCCATGCCGACGCCGCGGCCCGAGAGGTCCGTGGCCTGGTCCTTGGTGGAGAAGCCGGGCCGGAAGATGAGTTCCAGGGCCTCCTGCTCCGAGAGGCGGGCGGCCTGCTCGGCGCTGATGACGCCCTTGTCGATGGCCTTTTGGGTGACGAACTGGCGATCAATGCCCTTGCCGTCGTCGGAGACCTCGATGCGGACCTTGTCGCCCAGATGGATGGCGGCGACGCGCAGGGTGGCGGTACGCGCCTTGCCGGCGGCGGCCCGTTCCTCGGGCCCTTCGATGCCGTGGTCCAGGCTGTTGCGCACCAGATGGGTCATGGGGCCGGAGAGGGCATCGACGACGGTCTTGTCGATCTCCACGTCCTCGCCCACGATCTCCAGCTTGACCTCTTTGCCCAGTTGCCGGGAGACATCGCGCACCACTCGGGGCAATTGCTGGAAGAGGCGCTTGCAAGGCTGCATGCGCAGGCGCATGACGGTGTTCTGGATATCGTTGACGGTGAGGTCCATTTCCCGGGCGATGCGGGCCATGTCCTCGTTTTCCTCCCCGAGACTGCTCACGGCCGAGGCGAGGCGATTGCGCAGGAGCACGAGCTCTCCCACCTGATTCATGACCGCATCCAGACGCACGGCATCGACGCGCAGGGTGGTCTCGGCGGCCTCGGGGGCGGTGGCAGCGCCGGTCTTGGGGGGGGTAGCCACGACTGCTGATGTCGACCCAGGATCCGCCTTGACGCCAGGGAGCGCTTGCGCATGACCACCCCCTTTGCTGATGGCGCCCATGACTGTGCTAGGTGGCGTATCATGGCGTAACGCCGGTGCCGGGACGATCCCCGGGGCTTGGTCGCCATACAGGTCATCCAGCACCTTTTCGAATTCGTCTTCGGTGATCTCGTCGCTGGCAGCGCAGGCCGCTTCGGCACTATCCATAAGGCCGGGGGCTTTGTTGCCGTAGAGGGCATCGAGGGTGGCTTCGAATTCTTCCGCGGTGATCTCGTCCGTCTTTCCGGTGGAATGCTCCGTGGCGCCTTCGGGCAAGCGCTCCACATAAACGCCGGTGCGGCCATCACCGGTACTTTGTTGGCGGGCCAGGAGGGTGGCGTCCATGTCGGTACAAAGGATGGGAGTGCGGTCCACCCCCGGCTCGATGCCCTGTGCGGCAGGAGGGTTCCCGGCCGCCGGCGGGCGTCCGGCGGCCAAATTCTGAATGACCTGTCCCAGGTCCGCGGGCCCCGCTCCCGGGTTGTCTCCCTGGGCCAATTCCCGGAGCATGCCGTCGATGACGTCCAGCCCCTTGAGGATGGTGTCGATCATGATGGGGCTCACCGGCAGACTGTGGGAGCGCAGTTTGTCGAGGAGGTCTTCCAGGTGATGGGTCCAGTCGACGAGGTGGTCGGCGTCGAGGAAGCCCGCTCCGCCCTTGAGGGTGTGAAAGGCGCGAAAAACCGAAGCGAGGACCTCGTCGTTACCCGGGTCCGCCTCCAGGCGCAGGGTATCTTCCTGGGCTTTTTCCAGCAGTTCCCGCGCCTCGGGCAGATAGTCCTGCAGAATCTCCATGTCCATGGCTATATCCCCAGTTCGGCCAGCAGGGCGTCCACATCGTCCTGATTGATGCGCTCGTCGGCCGTGCAGGGCGCTGCGGCGCAGGCGGCTTCGGCACCTTCCAGGCCCAGTTCATCCAAGGTGAGGCGGATGCGGTTTTCCACGGCATGGAGCAGGGCAATGGCCTTTTTCAGCCGCTGACCGGCCAGATCCTGCCCCTGCTGGCTGGCGAGGATGGTGCCCAAGGCACTGTCGATGTGATCCAGGGGCCCGTCGATGAAGGTGCCGTTGGCGCGGCGGATCTCCTGCACCGCCTCCTGGGCCCGTTCGACGGCGGCGATGGTGGCCATGGCCTGTTCCTCGGTCAGGCGCAGGGCCTCTTCCAGGGGGGATTGGGCATCGGGGAGATCGGACTGGGCGCTGGCAATGCGCTTCAAGCCCTCGCGGAGCAGGAGCTCGGCCTCGCCGAGCAGGCGCGCGGGGTCGGACGGTTTTTTGACGGTGTCGGTCATTGTTTGGCCCCCGCGGCGGCTTGCAAGCGTTTGAAGATGGCGTCGAGCTTTTCGCGCAGGGTCTCGGCGGTGAAGGGCTTGACGATGTAGCCGTTGACCCCGGCCTGGGCCGCTTCGAGGATGTTTTCGCGCTTGGCCTCGGCGGTGACCATGAGGATGGGGATGTGCTTGAGCTGGGGATCGGCGCGAATGGCCCGGAGGAGGTCGATGCCCTGCATGTTGGGCATGTTCCAGTCGGTAACGACGAAATCGAAGGAACGGTTACGCAACTTTTGCAGCGCCTGCACTCCGTCCTCGGCCTCGTCGAAGTTGGTGAAGCCGATCTCCCGCAGGAGGTTGCGCACGATCCTGCGCATGGTGGAAAAATCGTCCACCACCAGGATATGGATGTTTTTATCAACCTGATCAATACCCATGAATGTACCCTTTTCCATCTGCCTGGGCCCGGCGCGGGCCCGTATCGGCGCGGGATTTTATCGAAGAAAGCGGTGTCCTGTCCTACTCCGCCGGAATGCCACATGGCGGGCGTATCAAGCAAATCCCATACCGGGCTGGAAGGTCCCTTGGGCGTTTGCCTCGTTACCTTCTTTACGGCACATTCGGGGAAAACTTTAGGGAGCGGCCGCCATGAACCGGGCGGGCCGGTCGATGAAATGGCAGGGGCGGACGCAGCGGCCCGCCCCTAGGGGATGATGGAGAGGGGGGCTATGCCCCCTCGTCGCTTTTACTGCGTCCCCGGCCAGTGCTGGGGATAGCCCTGATGGCCGGTGAGTTGGGCGATGCGGGCGGTGACGTTGCTGGCGGCAAAGCGGCTGGGCAGAGGGCCCACCAGCACCCGATGGAGGCGGTTTTGCGGCAAGGTGGCCACACAGGCGCTAAAGCCTTGCTTCTGCAGTTTGGCCACGAGGGGCTGAGTGGCCGAAACCCGGCCGAAGGCCCCCAGTTGCACATACCAGCCTGCGGTTTTGCAGGCATTGGCCGGTGGCGCGGGCTGCGCCGTGGCCTTGGCGGCGGCCTGGGGATGCGTTGCATTGGCTACTGCTTTGCGCGGTTCTTGGGCGGGAGCGGCGGCCTTTTTCCCGGTGACCGGTTTCTGGGCAAGGGGGACCGTCGCGGCGTTTGGCGTGCCTGAGTGCGCTGCGGCTACCGGTATAACCGGACGCACGGGTACCGCGGGTGCGGCAGCATGGGAGGGGGTGGCGGCAGTCGGTGGTGCTGCCGAGGCGGCGATGGAAGTGGTGCTGCCCATGGCCGGCGGGAGCGCCGGGGTACTCGTCGCCGGAGCGGTGCCGGGGCTCGCCAGGGGAGCGGTGGAGAGGCTGAGGTAAACGGTTTTTTTGCCGTCGGCGGGAGTGGAAAGGGGGGCCTTGGAGCGGCTGGCGAGAAAAATGCCGAGGCTGACCAGCAGGATGAGCAGCAGTGCGCCGAGGATGATCCGGTTGAGGCGGGTTTGCTGTTGCTGGAGGCGTTCCAGGTCGTCTTGGGGCTTGCTCATTGCTGATCCTTCACGAATAAAGGTCCAAGGGTTAACCGCGGTCACCAATGGCACCGGCCATGATGGGTGAATCGCCGGCTTTTTTGGGGAACTGGGGGGCGACGATGACGATGCTGACGCGCCGGTTCATGGCGAGCCCCTCGGGAGTATCGTTGGGCGCGATGGGATGATATTTGCCATAGCCTGCGGCGACCAGGTTATCGGGGTTGACCCCTTGCTGGATGAAGAGTTCGACCACCGATACCGCACGAATGGCGGAGAGGGCCCAGTTGGATTGGAACTGCGGGCTATGGATGGGCAGGTCGTTGGTGAAGCCGTTGACCTGGATCTGATAGGGCAGCCGGCGTAAGACCTGGGCGACGCTGGTGAGGGTGGTGACCGCCGGTGGGGTCAAATCCGCCTGTCCCGAGGGGAAGAGGATCTTGGCATTGATGTCCAGCACCACGCCGAGACCGGTCCGGTGTACGGCCACGCTACCCTGTTGGATCAAGGGCCGTAGAAGCGATTTGATCTCTTTTTCGACGCGATCCATGGCGGCATCGCGGGCGAGGGGGGGCTGGACGTTGGCGGCAACCTTTCCGTGGGGGACTTGGGGGACGGGGGCGATGTCCACGACTTTGGGTAAGGGCGGGAGTTTGAGGGGCATTGGTGCGCCCGTGGGCGCCTGACCCGCACGGATGGGCACGGGGGACCAGGGCTGGCCGCTGAAGGCGGCGACCAGGGTGGAGGACAGCACCCTGTATTTGCCTTCGTTGACGGAGGAGATGGCATACATCACCACAAAGAAGGAAAACAGCAGGGTGATGAAGTCGGCGTAGGAAACCAGCCAGCGTTCATGATTTTCCCATTCTTCCTCTCTTTTGCGACGGGCCATTATTGCCATGCCTCCTGGTTTTTGGCGGACGGCTCGATGGCCCATCGTGATGGGGCACCGCCGCTTCCTTTTTATAACTTAGTCGGGAAAAGGAAAAAAAACCAGAGTGCTGGCGGATGATTCCGGATCGGGCATGAGTTCTGCATACGACTCCCTGCACATGGGGAGGATAAGATCATGATCATGCCTGCGCGGACAAAGAACCTGCCGGGGAACCTGCCGCAGATGGCTCTGGGCGAGCGCCTGACCCTGGGTGTGCTGGCGATTGGCGTTTTGGGTGCCGCGGCCGTTCTGGCACTGCCTTCGGGCTGGCCGCGATGGTTGCTCGGCGCGCTGACCCTGGCGCTGGTGCTGGCGGTTGGCGGCTATGGCTGGTGGACCATCGCGGC
>NZ_RIZI01000113.1 GCF_003721225.1 Acidithiobacillus sulfuriphilus
AATGTTTCATCTCGATAATCCACTTTCCGCCCCCACCCTACGCCTGACTCCATTTCAGAGAGGCGACAACTACCCTGACACCGGGGGGCCCAGTCTCCCGCCCCGGCGACGACTAGGTCGTCGGGCCTGGCTACGACAGAGGATGATGGCCGGGACCCAGCCATTCTTGGTCTCTACCCGGTATCCGTAAACTACCCAACCGCCCGATTTTGGTGAATTGTCGGGCCCCTGCGGACTCAAGCCGAAGCATTATGAGTTCTTCAATAACTTGGAATTATTGTAGATCACGATGGACCACCGATCAAACAATGCCTTATTTTTATTGATAACCCAATGTCCCTGGCTCGGGTTCACTCCAGCGTAAACAGATCATAAGATAGAATCCCGTGACAGGATATCCATGGAACATAACCTTGCCACAGAGCCGATGGTCTGTGTCCGGAGGATCTCCATTTCCTGATTTTTGAGCTGGTGCCACTGGCAATGAACCGGACACCCCATTTCCTTGGCGCATTTTTTGAGGCTGAACACACAATGTGGCATGACCTGGTGGCCGTCCACGATCTCCACCATATCCAGAATATTCATGTTTTCGGCGCCCGGGCGGAGAGCAAAGCCCCCGCCCTTCCCCTTGACGGAAATCAAAACCCCGCGCTTGGCCAGTCTGCGCAAAATTCCCGTCACATATTGGACCGACGCCCCGAGATGCTCGGCGATATCGCGACTGAGGCTGGGTTGGCCGGGAGCCTGGCCCGCCAGATAAATCAGTCCACGTAAAGCATGTTCACTGGTCTTGCTCAATAACATGGCTGCCTACGATTTCCAGATGTTTTCACCATCGCCACCGGACGCATTCATCAGCCATCCGGGGCCAACAAGAAGGCCGTGCGATTGCCGGCCCAACTCCGCATGGATCATGGCGGGGCCTTTGGCGCGCCTAGAGGATCCCATGGCTCATGATCAGCTTGCCGAGGATCAGGGCGGTGAAGAGCAGGAAGAGGTAGGAGATGGAGTAGAGGAACATGCGCCGGGCATAGCGATCCATCTCCGGCCCTTCGGGCAGCGTTCGCAACCGCAAGGCCATCCGGACGAACCATGCGCCGGAAACCATGGCAACGGCTCCGTAAATCCAGTCCCCGCTCAAAAAGGCGGGCAGCAGGCTCACCAGCCAGGTGAGGACGGCATAGTTCAGGACTTCCCGGCGGGTGCGGTCAACGCCATGGGTGACCGGCAGCATGGGGATGCAGGCTTCGGCATAGTCGCGCCGGCAGCAGATGGCCAGGGGCCAGAAGTGCGCCGGGGTCCAGACGAAGACGAGCAGGACCAGCACCAGGGGCAGGGCCGCGACACTGCCGGTGACGGCGGTCCAACCGATCAGCGGCGGCAAGGCACCGGCAAGTCCTCCCCAGACGATGTTCCAGGGGGTGCTGGGCTTGAGATAGAGGGTGTACACCACACCATAACCCACGGTCCCCGCCAGGGTCAGCACCAGGGTCAGGGGATTGGTGCCCCAGGCGAGCACGGCGATGGCAGCCCCCATCAAGGCGGCGGCATAGAGGATGGCGCCCCCGCGGGGGATGCGTCCGTCCGCCAGCGGCCGCTGACTGGTGCGGCGCATGTGTTGATCCAGGACGGGCTCGACGATCTGATTGAGCACGCCTCCAGCGCCACCGGCCAGGGCGATCCCCAGCAATCCCGCCAGCGCGGACTCCCAGTGCAGGAGGGCATGGGGCGCCAGGATCTCGCCGACGGCAGCGGTAAAGACCAGGAGGGACACGACCCGGGCCTTGGCTAACACCCAGAGATCCCACAGGAGGGATAACGCAGGCCGGCGCGCCGGTAGACGGACGACGCCCTGGCCGTTGGTTTCCATTTTCAACATGACTTTTTCCACCTCGTTAGCGCCATTGCAGGACGATGGCCAGACTCATGAGCAGGACCATGGACTGATGAAAGGCCACCATCACCCCGGGATCCTTGGGTTTGAGGTTGACCGCGTGAAAGAGCAGGAAGCCGACCGCCACTTGCCCCACAGCCAGGTAAAAGGCGATGGGATAGGCGGGCATCATCCAGCCCAGGGTAGCCACCAGCAGCAGGGCGGCGCTGACGTGGGCGGCGACGGCCCACTGGGAGGCCTTCCGCGGTTGCACGAAGGGCCCGATGGCTTGGCCGAAGCCGCGTTGTCCGGTGGTCATGCCGCCCAGGAAAACGGCGAGCAGCAGCGCATGCAGGGCGCCCATGGCGCCGAAATAGGACCAGGAGTCGACTCCTGGATAGACCAATCCCACCAGATAGGTGAGAAAGACGCCGTAAGCCAATAGCCCGTGGATGCCGTGGACGAAGGCGGGGGCCCGTCCGGCGAGGACGTAGAGCGTCCCCATGCCGAAAAGGGCCGTGATAACGACCAACGACAGACCCGTAATGGTGGTGACGCTGGGCGAAAGGATCACCAGAGCCAAGGCCACCAGCCCCACCAGCGTGGCCACCAGCCGGTGGGCGGCTTCCGGATCCCCCCGCAGCATCAGTACGGCGATGTTGCGGGTATAGGGCCAACGGGTGCCCAGGGACAACCCATAGCCGAAGCCTTCGACGATGCTCCCCAGCAGGATCAGGATGATGGCGAATCCGACTTCGCTGGCCTTGAGGCCATTTACCAGATCCCCTCCTACTGTCTGATGACTGGTTGTTCCCTCCCACAGACCCATCACCGTGGCCACCAATAAAAAGGCCACGATAAGCCAGCCGATCACCCGTACCTCTCCGGTCATCTCCCCCTCTACAGCGTGGGGGAGAGGAGCGCCCGCAAGGGGGCCCGCAACCTTCCCTGTCATACCAGACATGCCATGGTCTCCAGGTCGTTTCTAGTGAGACATGCTGGACATCGCGGGCGGCATGATCATGGTGCGTTCGTAAAGACCGTGGAACATCCAGGCGGTAAGCCCGATGGTGACTACGAACAGGGGCAGGAAAAGCACCATGGCGACGGTATGCCATATCTGCGCATGGGACAGATCCATGTGCAGGAGCAGATAGCCTTGGATGATCACGGCCACTCCTGCCAACAACGAAGTAGCCAGAATGGCGGCAAACGGTGACATGGCATGGGTTATGGTCAACCAGAGGCCGGCGGTCATCAAGAGCGCGGACAATATAAAACTCCCAAGATAAGCGCGGCCGTTGGCCAATTGAACCTCTGGGTGCTCCAAAGGGTTTTGCGTATGCTGTGTCATGCCACCATCCCCTGTAAATAGACAAACGTGAAGACGAATACCCAAATCACCGCCTGAAAGTGCCAAAACAGACGAAGATTGATCAGCCGATAAACCACGTTGGCACTAAACCCATCTCGGGCAATCTGTGCAATCATCACCAACATCCAGACAACGCCGACTACAATATGCAGCGCATGATAAATAAGTATGGTGAAGAATATCGATAAAAACCCGCTCGTTTCCGGAACAACTCCCTGTGCGAAAAGATGCCCCATATCCGTTGCCGCGATAGCCAAAAACACGACTCCCAGCAGCATGGAGACAAACATTCCTCCGACGACGCCTCCGCGGCTGCCGCTTTTGAGCGCGACCATGGAATAGCCATACGCCAGCACGCTGAGGAATAGCGTTATGGTTTCCCCATAGGCGTAGACCGGGTTGATGATGGCGGAGGGAGGCGGGCCGCCCGCCAGGTTGACTGCATGGCTCAAAACCCCCAGGGAGGCAAACAACGCCGCATATACCATGGCGTCCGTCAACATATAAAGCCAGAATCCAAAGGTTCTGGTACTGATCATGTCATGACCGGGATAGTGGCGTTCCCACAAGGTAAGGCGATTGGGATCGATTTTCTGGGTTGTCGATGCACTCATTTTCAATAATTCCTCATGTAGATGAGATGTGGCGGCGCAAGTGGCCTTCCAGGCCTTGAACGCGACCCGGAAGGCAGTTCCTCTAGCGATTCCTTGGCGCCCACGATGGACGCGGAGAAGTGGTATTGCCGCCAATACCGCCTGATCCAGAACGAACGGTCGATGTGGCGATGACGGCATCTCCCAGCACGCCCGCAGGTGGCACGCTTCCCGACGACCCATCCCGGGCAGCGCGCTCCACGCGCTCTACCTCCCTGGCGGGGATCGTGGTATCGGTGTCACGGTCGAAAGACCTGATGATGATCAAGGCGACCATGAGCACAAGGCATAACAATGCCAGCCACCAGATACGCCATACGAGGGCAAAAGCGAGCCCCATGGACAATAACCCGAGGAACAGCGGAATTCCGGTGTTCTTGGGCATGTGGATATCTTCATAGTCGCCCGCATGAAGTTCGGCTATCCCATTTTCCTTGCGCCATGCCCACTCGTCTCTAGCATTGACGTGCGGGATAAAGGCGAAGTTGTAAGCCGGAACCGGAGAATGGGTCATCCATTCGAGGTTTCGGCTGGTTCCCCAAGCGTCGGCACCCACACGATTCTTTTCACGATCCCGAAGGCTGACATACAGATGAGCCACAAAAAACAAGACGGCAACCACATAGAATGCCATGCCGACAAGCGTGATATGGAGGTATGGTGCCCACTGGGTATAAGGAATGTAGTCCAGACGACGGGTCATGCCGGCCATTCCCAGGAAGAACATGGGCACGAAAACCCAGCCGGTTCCAAGAACCATAAACCAGAAGAACCACTTGCCCCACTTTTGTTCGAGTTTAAATCCGAATACCTTCGGGAACCAATACTCGACCGCGCCGAACACGCTAGCGGCGATCAGCAAGACCATCATGTGGAAGTGCGCGACGACGAACAGTCCGTTGTGCCACATATAATCGTTGCTGGCGAAGGCATTCATCATGCCGGTCATGCCGCCAACCAACAGCAGGAATAAGGCGAGCAGCGCCCACAACATGGGTAATTCGTAGCGAACCCGCCCTCTATACATCGTGAAAATCCAGTTGAACACCTTGACGCCGGTCGGGATGCCCACCAGCATGGTGGTTATACTGTAAAAACTGTTGACATTAGGGGCCGCGGCCATGGTGAAGAAGTGGTGCAGCCACACCCCCCAGGACACCCCACCGATGGCGAATGAGGCGATAACCATGGTGGCATAACCAAAGAGCGTCTTTTCCGAGAAGGTCGGGATGATCTCCGACATCATGCCGAAGGCCGGGAGAATCAGGAAATAGACTTCCGGGTGTCCCCAGATCCAGAACAGGTCGTTATACAGCATCAGGTTACCGCCCATCCCTGCCGTGTAAAAATGCGTGCCGAGATAGCGGTCCATGCCCAGCAGGCCCAAGGCGACCATAAGTACAGGGAAGGAAGTCAGCGCGATGAGGTTGGTGCTCAGGGACGCCCAGGTGAAGATCGGCATGCGCATCCACGTCATACCTGGAGCGCGCATCTTCACGATGGTCGCAATCAGGTTGATGCTGCCCATAGTGGTTCCCAGGACACTCAACTGAAAGGCCCACATCCAATAATCCACCCCAACGCCAGGGCTGTAAGGAAGTTCAAAGTAAGGAACAAAACCATACCAGCCGCCATGGGCAAAGTTGCCCACGAAAAGCGATAGCATAACCAGCGCTCCGCCGGCCGTGGTCAGCCATAATCCCAGAGCGTTGAGATATGGATAAGCCATGTCCCTGGCGCCAATCTGTAATGGCACGATGATGTTCATGATGCCCACCAACAGGGGGGTGGCGGCAAACACCACCATGATCAGACCATGGGCCGTGTAGATTTGGCCGACGTGGAATGGGGTCAAATACCCGTGCACAGCACCCAGGGCACCCGGCGAATTAGGGCCTATAGCGATGGCTTGTTGGGTGCGAATCATCAAGGCGTCGATGAATCCGCGAAACAGCATCACCAACCCCACCAGGCAATACATGACGCCAATCTTTTTATGATCAACCGTCGTCAACCACTCGCGCCAAACATATCCCCATTTGCCATAGCGGGTTGTCGCACCCAATACTATGACACCTAAAATGGCAGCAAAGATAAATGTTCCGAGAAGAATAGGGTTCTCGTAAGGGATTTGCTGAAGCGTCAGCCTACCCAAAAGAGGGTTCCATGGCCCTTGCAAATGTACCAACATATCAATAGTCCCCCGCTTTTTGCTCTGCGCGCTGTTTTTTCATGTAGTTAACCATATTTTCGGTCATGGCCATTGGCGTAGGCCACACCTTGCCCCGCATGACTTCGCCAACAACCTGATCGAACAAGTCCGGTTGCACCTGACCGAAGATTTGTTGATCACCGCCCACAGCGATATAAGGCCTCGCGAAACGATTAAATCCCGCATAGCTGAGATGTTGCGGGGATTGCTGTGCACTTTGCACCCACTGCTCGAACTGAGCCGGGCTCACCGCCTTCGTCTGGAAGTGCATCCAGGAGAGTCCGGCGCCACTGTAATCGGCAGAATAGCCCACATAGGTACCCGCCTTGTCGGCCACCAGCGCCTGCTTCGTGCGCATACCGGGCATGACATCGATCATGCCAACCAGTTGTGGAATGATGAAATCGTTGACTACGGACGTAGACGTCAGACGGAACCGGACCGGGGTTCCGACAGGTACCACCAGTTCATCGACGGATGCGATATGTTGTTGCGGGTAGATGAACAGCCAACGCCAGTCCGTGGCAATGACATCCACCTCCACAGGGTCTCCTCCAGCCGCTTGCTGCGCCTTGGCGATAACCCCTGGGTTGTATGGGTTGACGTCATAGATGGCCTTGACGGAAAGATAGGACAAGACGCCGACCGTCAGGAGCGGAATACCCCACACAACGGCCTCTATGGCATAGGAATGGCTCCACTGTGGATGGTAGCTTCCATTGCCGCCCTTCCGGTAACGCCACATGGCCCATATGGTCAGTACGACGGTGGGAATGATGATCAACAACATGATCCCCACGTCCAACATGAAGTAGTGATAAAATGTCTGTGAAATCAGTCCTTCCGGCTCCAGCAAGAAGAGACCGCTGCGCGAGCAGCCCCCCAGCGTGAGCAGAGCTAGCGGCAATACCAGACGTGGCCATGTTTTGCTGCGTTTATTTTTAATAAACACCTGAACCTCCATTAGCGGTGTGTACTGTCCTTGGGATCATTGTTGCTGTCCTCCTCACGCTCCGACCAAGCTGCAGCTATCATTGTGTGTTGGATTTTTGGACGGGCTTGCAGGATCGGTATGATCCTGTGGCCCCGCCTTATGGAACGGATTGCCCGATCTGACGGACTTTCTATGCAGTGCCGATCGGAATTCCGCAATGCAGGCCACGCGGCGTTTACGCGATTCGCGGCCGGGAAAAACGAGGTATTCATCGGGGAATATGAGCAACTTGTCGTTGATGCTGCGCAATTGCTGCGCAATGTTGCCTCCCTGCCGGCAGATGCCCGGGCCGGTAGCCAGGAGCGTCTCTCCCGTAAAAAGGCGATCACCCCACCAATAGGTGACAGCGCAGGGCATTTGTCCTGGAGTGTGAAGAACCCTGATCGTCTCCTCACCAAAATATATAATGTCATCGTCCCGCAGACGCATGTCGACACCTTGATATTCCGTGGACTCGTGCGCGACTACTCTCGGTCCCATGGGCCGGAGCTTCTGTAGGGTGGCCTCGAGGGCGGGATCCGGGAAGTGGGTAAGAAGGACATAACGCAGCGACATCCCGCGTTCTGCCAAAAATGACAGAGCCGGTGTTATCAGGTCAGGGGACGGGTCGATAACCACCCCCTCCCGGGTGATTGGGTCCCCCAGAACATATGACAATGATCTTTTCTTTGCGGCGCATTGTTTGAATATCATAGATAATCACATGTGATTATTGCGGTACCTGATGATATAGCAAATCGTATTCCACAATTAATAATTAATAAAATAATATTACTATATTCTTATATACATAGAGTAATAAGCTGAATTGTTTAATCTATATATTGCGATAATAGGTGCATATAAAATATCTGAAAATTTTGGCCATGCCATTTCTGGCATGGTTTCGTGGGAATCCTTGTCAGTTATGACACATACCGAAACTTTTAATGTGGAATTATTATAAAAATGTTGTTATATTCATTTAATATGACCATATTACTTGGGTATGTGCTTATTCAACAATAACCTTACAGTAAGGTTAATGTTGAATGTATGACGAAGCAAACCTGCCGTCAAGACAAAAGCAGGACACAAGCTAGTACACCATTCAGGCGTTTTGCGGCCCAGAAAAGCCAGCGTCAGCAATATCGAGCACTGCGTTCTGGCCAGCGGCTGCCCTTTGTGCGGATGGAGACAAGGCGGAATGAGGCAAGGTAAAACACTTGCAGATCTACCGAAAGCATGAACAAAGCCGCCAAACGGCCGTTTTACGAACACTTCCTTGGGGCCCCGTACAATCGGGCGGCCGGACGACCCACGCAAGGGCAAACATGGGATACGGGCTCCAGGGGTTCCACCGGATAGCCCGCTTGAGATGTCTCTGGGAAGGGAATGGAGACCTTCATTACCCTCTCACTTTGTCACAGCAGCGCCGCTTCCAGTCGCTGCTTGCGCTGTTCCCAATCGGGCATCACCCTGCCATCCGGTGGCGGGCGAGCTGCATGGTTTTTTCGATGATCTCGTCCATTTCCTCGGTGGAAAGCGGAATGCCCCGCGTGCCCTTCACCTCGTCGTAGAGGTAGTCGTCGATCTCGTTCATCGTCCGGCGCTGGGCGTCGAGGTCATCCCAGTAGCCCACCTTGCGGTTGCGCCGGAAGATGTCCCACACCGCCTTGGCAGCCTCGGCGGCGGTCGCCTGTGTCTGCTCGGCGTTGCTCAGGTGGCTCGCAACAAAGGGGCGCAGCAGACCATAGACGGCAGCCGCGTCAGCGTCTTCGGCCAGCACCGGCGGCAGGTCATCGCCCTTGCGCGAGACCACCGCATCCTTGATCTCGGTGACCCGCTGCAGGTATTCCAGATCGGACAGGCGCTTGGCGCGGTAGTCGTCGATGGCCTGCTGGAAAGGCCACCACCGCATCGGTGGATTCCTCTGCGTCGATCTCGTCGAAGCCCTCGCGCTCGTCTGGCGGCGAGATGATCACCTCGCTGGTGACCGCCCCCAGCTCGTCCAGAAACGCCTTGTAGCGCAACGCCGCCGCCTTGTTGGGCGCCACCAGTTGCGCCTTGAAGCCGGTGCCCTGCCAGTTCTGGCGGTAGTGCTCGCTGATGTCGAAGGCGCGCATGTAGATCACCTGCTCGGCCTTGTTCAGCATCTCGGCGCGGGCGTACTTCTTCTTCAAGTCGGGCTTTTGCTGGTCGGTCAGTCCCTGGGTATGGCGCTCGAACCAGATGTCGATGGCCGCCTGGTTCTGCTCCAGCTCCACCATGCGCCCTTCGTAGAGCAGCGGCACGATGGCGCCGTCGGCCACCGCCTGGTTGATGGCATAGGTGTGGATCACGCCGCCGAACTGGGTGCGCTGGGTCTCATCCACCAGCACGAAGATGTCGGGCGAGGCATCGCCGAACTTCTTGTAGGCCAGCGCCTTGTCGAACTTGTGCACCAGGGTGGTGACGATGTAAGCCTTGCCGTCGGCCACCAGTTCCACCAGATGGCGGCCGCTCTCGGCCCGGTCGGGCGAGAGGCCGCAGGCGGCGAAGGTGTTGCCGAGCTGCTTGTCCAGGTCCACCCGGTCGTTCACCAGCACGATGCGTGGATTGCGGATGGCCGGCTCCAGCGCCAGCGCGCGCGCCAGCATCACCATGGTCAGCAACTTGCCCGAGGCCCTAGGCGTGCCAGACGATGCCGCCCCGGCGCTTGCCGCTGTCGTCCGTCTGTCTGACCCGCGCGAGCACCTCGCGGATGGCGAACACCTGCTGGTAGCGCGATCTTGCGCACGCCACCGTCGAACACCGTGAAGGCCCAGGCCATCTCCGGCCGGCACAGCGCGTAGAGCGTCCGGTCCTGCTCGGTCACCTGCCGGCCCACCAGGTAAGGCGCCACCTCCTCGCGCACGCCCAGCTCGGCAAAGGCCAGATCGAACAGCGATGCCTTCACCGATTCCGGCAGCGGGCGCTCCAGCAGCGGCGCAAGTACCGCGTCCGCCACGTCCTCCTTCCACTTCGACCAGAACTTGGCCGGCGTGCCGGTGGTGGCGTAGCGGGCCTCGTTCTTGTTCACCGCCAGCATTGTCTGCACGGTGGTAAACAGGCGCGGGATATACTCGTCGCGCTGGTTGCGGATGGTCTGCGAGATGGCCTGGGCCACCTCGACCTTGGGCAACTTGCACTCGATCACCGCGAAGGGAATGCCGTTGACGAAGAGCACGATGTCCGGCCGGCAGGTCTCCACGCTGCGCGTGCGTTCCACTGGGAACTCGGCGGCCACGTGGAGGCATCGCCATCCTCTGCGGTCTGCGCCCACCGGCACTATTGGGGTGGTGGATTCATAGCGATCGGTCATCGCCCTCTTACATTCCTGCCTTACTCGCACTCCAGTTGGGTCAGGCGGTTTTCGGCAGAGCGCTATGCGCGCTCCCCGGCATCCTCCCCCGGATTGACCTCGACGCGCACGAAGATTGGTTCCACCACCGCACGGTCATCCTGCATGCTTTGCAAGCGGATGACCATGGCCTCTTGCAGGAGGGTATCCTTCGCCAGCATCATCAGGCCGGAGGCGCTGCACAAATCCCGAGCCAGAACCATGCCGGGGCGCAACTGGCTGACGGAGACCGGGATTTCCGTGGCGAGGGGGTTTCCTCCCGCCGCGCCCACTCCGCGGATGCCTCGTTCCAGGAAGAGGTCGACGATTTTGGGGTCGAAGTGCCCGCCCCGCTGCTTTTTGATGTGGGCCAGCACCTCCTCCTCGGAAAAAGTCTGTGGGGCATCCGCCGGTTTGTTCAGCATTTCGTCGTAGGCATCGCAAACGGCGATGATTCTCGCGCCCAGGGGGATGTTCTCCTTCCCGATATGGCGCGGGAAGCCCGAACCATCCCAATGCTCATGGTGGGCGCTGACGAGGACTGCGGCATCCTGATACCAGGACATGGGTTTCAACAGGGCGGCGCCCATGTCCGGATGGGCCAGAATCAGGTTGCGCTCCGTGTCGGAGAGATTCTCCCAGGGGGCAAAGAGGGCCGCCCGGGGCAGGCCCAGCATGCCGATGTCATGGAAGAGGGCGGCGTTGTGATTGACCTTGCAGGTGCTTTCCGGGAGTCTCATACGCTCGGTAATCTCGTCGACCAGCGCCGCGACACGGCGGTTGTGGCCGCCCAGATGGGGCAGGAAGAGATCCATGAGTCCGCAGAGGAGCGTTTCCACGCTTTCCCGCGCGGCGCGCACCTCCTCGTGCTGGCGCTGATTCTGCGCGGAGAGCTCCCGAATCTCCTTGGCCATGCTGTTGGCCATGCCGATCACGCCGTTGATAGCTTCATCATTCATTGCGACACCTTGTCATGTTTATCTGAATCCGATGGATCTTGTGGGGTTATGTTTCCTGAACGCGCAAAGAGCGGTGCCGCCATCGCGGATGATCGCGCATACCGCGCACCCTGCTGGTGCGGATGGCCGACAGCCACTCATCCCTGCAGCAGCGCCATCAATGCCTGGTTTTCCCGTTCCAGCTCCACCCCCTTCTGCTCCGCCCTCTCCCCATCCCCCGCGTCGTACAGGGCCTTGGCCTCCCGGGCCAGGGCGTGCAGATGGGCATGCCGTGCCAGCAACTGCTGGTAGAAGGCCGCGTCGTCCCCATACTGGAGCCTCCCTTCCCCCTGCAACCATAGTCCCAGGTGGCATTGCTGCTCCGCCTCGGGTTCGATGACCAAGGCGGGAAAGGGAGCCTGGTGGCGCAGCGCTCCAACAAATCTTTTAACCCGTTGATTATGAACGGAAATCAAGCCAGCGGGGGGGGGGGGGGGG
>NZ_RIZI01000114.1 GCF_003721225.1 Acidithiobacillus sulfuriphilus
TGCCCTTGAGGCGGACCATGCGCGGGTGAAATCCATCGCCGGATGGGAGTACATAATTAACTCTATTTCTAATGCGATTTAGAATTACCCCCCGGCCAGAGCGACCTGTTCTATGCGTTGCCCCAGCACCTGGGCAAAGGCACTGAGGGCCGTTATGGAGGCATCGGTCATTCCCCGGGCAGGGCCGGTCCCGCTCCATACGCCATAGAGGAGGGCCGCCGCCTTGCCGTGGACCAGCACCGGCAAGAGGAAAGACGCGGTCGCCTGAGGGTAGGCCTGCCGGTGCCAGACCGGGATCTTTCGGGAAATATTTACGTCGCCCAGATCCTGGATGAACATGCCCAGGGCTTTGCTCATGGACAACTGGAAAATGTCCAGCTCTGCCCCGCCGCCACAGCGCAATCCCGACAAATCGCAGAGCGGCCGCTCACCAAAGCACAGCTTGGCCTCAATGCACCCTGCCTGGGTATTCCGGATAAAGGCAACGGCCGCAGTGACTTCGAGACCCTCCGTAAGGGCCTGCAGGGCAACCTGGAAGACCTCCGTGATGCTCGCGCCGGGAGGGAGCGCCGTCATCCGGTCGATGCCATTTCTCCCGCATTCCGCAACCCGCGCTTGCGCTGCAGCCTCCGCCCTATCCGGTGCCTCCAGCATCGTCTCCAGCGCACGGCTGGAATATTTGCTGTTCACCATCCGCGCGAAGCTCTCGGCCACCAGGGCTTCCATCGCCTCCGGGGCAAGCCCCAGGGGACCGGCATATTGAGCAATGAGGGCCTTGCTTTCATCGGCAGGCGCCTGCGTAAGCAAGGCGGCGGAGATCCGGGAGGAAAAGGCGGTAATGGCGCCAACCCGTTGCTCGGAGGAGATCTTTTCCGGCAGCGGCCGGGGTGCCTGGATGCGCATACCCTCCAGCAACTGCTCCGGAAAACCCCAGCGGCGGGCGGCATCAAGGCCCAGGGTTTCCAGGGACACCCCCAGAACCGCCAGACATTCGCTTTCCATCCCGGCCTCCGGCACATTTTCCAGCACGGCCCATTCCTCCGGAAAATAACAGGCAACCAGCAGTCTCCCGGTGTGCTGCAACAGGGCGCAAAGCGCCGCCTTTCCGCCCTCCTTGGCCTTGCTGCTCAGGGCGATACCGTGGGCAATCGTACTGGCCAGCTCCGCCCTGAGCAGCTCCCGGGTGAGTGCCGCACTCATTCCGGAGGTCTGGGCAAAACTCTCCACCAGCTTGATATCCAGGGCAAGGTAGCCGATGGCCTGGCAGCCAAGGATCATGATGGCGCGGGCAATGGACGTGATCTTTCTCCCGTATGCCGCATAACTGACCGAGTTCACCCGCCGGATGACCTGATGGGCCAAGGGCACGTCCGACACCACCGCCGCTTCGAGTTTTTCGATGGGCGCCTGATCGTCCTCCATCACGCTGACGATATAGCGCACCGACTCGGCCAGGGCCGGAAAGTCTCCGTGCTCCTCTATGCGGCTCCACAGGGCTTGCTGGAGGGCATTTCTACTCCACTTTTGGGCTGGCATGGGCTGATCCTGCAGTTCCCGGGACGGACCCCGCTCTGTTGATCATTTTGCCGTTTTTTTGCGCGCCCGTCTCTGTCTGGAGAAACCCCCAATAACGCCTTCCCGGAATCCTAGAGTAGCAACCGATGCGGCGAAGCCTCTGCGCCAGGGCCGGAAGGGAGTTGAATAATGCCTGCCATGGGGCGCCGAGGTGAAGGCAAGAGGAAAGGCGAATTGGAATTACACGTCCAGTCCCGCGCCGTGGACTCGCAGCCATTCCTTGCGCTCGCCATAGGTGGGCATTACCTTGTCCACCTCATTCCAGAAGGCATCGGTGTGATCAAGATGATGGAAGTGGCAAAGCTCATGCACCACGATGTAGTCGATGATGGTTTGCGGTGCCATCATGCACTTCCAGTGAAAGGCCAGGCTGCCGTTCGGCGAGCAGGAGGCCCAGCGATTTCCGAGTTCGCGGACGTTGATGTCGCGCGGAGTTACCCCGATCTTGGGCGCGTAGTAGTCCACACGCTGGCGGATGCGCTCGCTACCACGTGCGATATGGTAATTACGGAAGGCGGCTTTGGCTGCCTCGATTTCACCCCGGTCCGCCAGGTCGCGCCGCAGGCAGAAGCGCCCGTTCTTCAGCAGCAGAGGCTCTTCCTGATCGGCGACCAGCAGCAGGCGGTAAGACCGGCCCAGGTAAAGAAAGCCCTCGCCGTTGCGATACTCGCGCAGTACCCGCGTGGCGTTGAGGTCGCGCCATTCGGCGAGGTTTTTGTAAATCCAGTAGCGCTTGGCCTCGACCAAGTCCTCGATTCGCTCGTCGGGAATCGACTCGGGGGCGCGGACCAGCACGCGGCCATCGCGCTCGATGACGATATCCGCCGTGGCGCGGCGGCTGCGTATCACTTCGTAGCGAATGTCCTTGTTCCGGGTGGCGCTCATTTCGTCAGTTCCTCGTGCCGCTTTTCGGCCAGTTTGACGATCTCCACCGCGATCCGTTCGTGCTTCGCGGTGAGCTGCGGGATGTTGGCGAGCAGGATTTCCGTGTCGATGTTGCCCCGCAGGTTTTTCACCTCGATGGGTTTTTTCCAGAAATCGATGATGTCGATGGTGCCCTGCAAAATCTCCACGATGCGCGCCATGAGCTTTTTCAGCGGCGCATGTGCATCGGGCGGCACGGCGTCGCCGCCGAAAGCGAGCTGCACCACGTAGTCGTAAAATGTGGTCGCCTCTTTGCTCAGGCCCTCAATGGCATCCGTGCGGCCTTCCATCGCCTCGTTCCGAATCTGCTCGTAACCCTCGGCCAACGCTTGCCAGTTGTTCTGGTGCTCCTGGATCAGTTTCTCCAGCTTCTCGCTCAGGCGTTTGTAGAAAGCCGGGTCTTCGTCGAAATGTACCGTGCAGTGCTTGCGGATGGCGTGTTCCATCTCGCTGGCCTTGGCCTCCGGATCGCCCTGGGCGTGCTTCTGCACGTTGGCGATGAAGTCGTCCGCCAGCAGTTCGATGGGCGGAATCCTGGGGTTGATCCCCAGATCGATGAGGTGCTCGTTGATCAGCGCCTTCACCTTCTCGCCCGCGTCCGCGATGTCGAGCGAGTCGTCCTTGTAGCGCTCCTTGACCATGCGCAGCAGGTAGCCGAAGCGCCGCGCCGGGCCGCGATACGGGTGCCCGGCCTGATTGGGCAGGATCAGGTTCAGGCTTTGCAGGAACTTTTTCAGATACACCTCGAAGTCCGCCCGGCGCTTGATGTCCTTCAATGCGCCCACCGCCGCGTGCACCACGGCGACTTCCGCCTCGGGCGTGGGCAGATCGTCCTTGACGAAGGCCTCGATCCCACCCACCCCGGCGGCGCGGAAGTGCTGCAACAGGCGCTGATAGCGTTCTTCCAGGATCGGCAGCTCGGTGAGCAGGCTTTTCAAGCCCTGCTGGATGTCCTGGGCGTCCTCCTGCGCGTAAATCGCCAGCGCCTGCGTCAAATGGTTCGCCAGGCCGATGTAATCCACGATGAAGCCGCGATGCTTGTTCTTCGCCACCCGGTTCACCCGCGCGATGGCCTGCAACAGGTTGTGCTCCTTGAGCCGCTTGTCGATGTACATCACCTGCTCCACCGGCGCATCGAAGCCGGTCAGCAGCATGTCGCACACGATCAGGAAGGCGATGCCGGTCAGGTCCCTGTCCGGGTCGTCGAAGTCGAAGGGCTTGCAGAAGTTCTCCACCGCGTTCCAGCGCTTGGCTTCCCTGCGCGCCTCGGTGATGACCGCCAGTTCGTTGGTGGCGTCGGAAGAAACCACCACCGCCGCCTTCAAGAAAGCAATGCGGCGAATCAGCTCGGTGTCTGGCTTCGGCTTCAGCCTCTCCCTATCCAGCCGCTCGGCCAGGGCTGCGCGAATCGACTTCTGGTAGCGGATCGCCGCCAGCTTGGAGTGGCATACCACCTGCGCCTTGAAACCATCCGGCAGGATGTTGTCGATGTAATGCGCCACCAGATCGCGGGCAATGGCCGCGATACGTTTCTCCGCTTCGAGGATGTCGCCGCTCGCGCCGTACTTCTTCTTGATGGCGAACAGTTCCGCTTCGCTGCGCGTCTTGAACAGGTCTTCGAACCGGGTGTCGAAGCCGTGCTTGTCCTTCAGCGCCGTGTCGGCCGTGCGGCCTTCGTAGAGGATTTGCAGGGTCGCGCCGTCGTGCACCGCGTCCATCAGCTTGTAGGTATCGATGTATTCGCCGAAGCGCTTCACCGTGCGCCGGTTGCCGTGCTGCTCGGTGATGAGCGGCGTGCCGGTGAAGGCAATGCGCGTCGCGTTGGGAAACGCCTCGAAGAGGTTGTCGCCGAAGTCCGAACTTTGCGTGCGATGCGCCTCGTCGATCATCAGCAGAATGCGGTCGGATGGATTCACCACGCCGAAGGTCTGGCCGGACGGCGCCGCACGGTAACTCGCCAGCGCTTCCGCCACTTTCAACGGCAGCGCCTCGGCGCGCTCCATGAACTTGTGCACCATCACCATGTTGATGTCGGAAGCGGAGGTGGCAAGGTGCTCGCGCAATTGCGCCGTGCTCTCGATCAGGTTCACCTTGCCGCCGATCAGCTTGGCCGTGGCGGCGAGCTGATCCTCCAAATCCACACGGTCATTGACCAGCAGAATCTTGAAATCCGCCAGATCGCTCGACGCGCGCAGCATGCGCGCCACGAACACCATGGTCAGCGATTTGCCCGAGCCCTGGGTATGCCACACCACGCCCGAACGCTCCTCCATGGTCTTGCCCGTGCGCAGGCGCTCCGTGATGCGGTGGGCGGCGCGGTATTGCTGGTAGCGGCTCACCACCTTCACCCGCTTGCCCGAATCCGTGTCCATGAACACCGTGCAGGTGCGCAGCACGTCCAGCAGCGTCGCGGGCGCGAGCAGCCCCTGGATCAGCCGCTCCTGTTCGCGCTCCACGCCCAGCGGCGGCGTGTAGGCTCGGTTACTCTCCGGCCAGATGTCCTTCCAGGCATAAAAATGCTCGTAGCCCGACGTCACGCTGCCGTAGGTGGCCTTCTCGCCGCAGGTGCAGATCAGCAGCAGGTTGGTGTGGAACAGCCGTGGCTCGCCTTCGCGCAGCCCGGCAGCCGCCGTGTCGGCGCGCCCGTTGCGATAGCGCAGCAGTTGCTCGAAGGCCGCGTGCATCGGGTTGGCCGTATTCGCGTCGCCGATCTTCGCCTCCACCACCACCAGCGGAATGCCGTTCACAAACAGCACGATATCGGGGATGACGCACTGCTTCACGCAGCCCGGCGTGTCGATGCGGAACTGGTTGATGGCGTGGAAGACATTGCGCTCCGGGTGGGCGAAGTCGATCAGGCTAACCACCGGGTCGCTCTCGCCCGTCACCTCGTTGCGCTCCACCTGCGCCTTGAGGAACAGCGCCTGCACCCCCTCGTTGGCTTCCAGCAGCGTGCGGTTCGGCTGGCGCAGAATCTGGTCGCGCAGATCGTCGAGCTGGCGGTCGGTCAGCCAGGCCGTGCCGTCGGCAGTACGGTTGATGGCGCGCACCGTCTCGCGGAACACCTCGGGCAGCAGCCACTCGCGAAAGCTCCCGCGCAGGCTCGCCGCCGGGTCGCTGGGGATGAATCCCTGCCCTTGGTCGACCACCGTCCAGCCCAGGGCGGCAAGCTGGTCGAGGAAGGGCTTTTCGACGTGGAGGTATTCAGACATCGCTTCCATCCGGGCTGCGGGCTTGCTGTTCGAGCAATGCCTTTCCTGCTGACGTAAGCCGGTACTTCTGCTTGCTGCTTTTGGGCTTGTCGGGGATGGTCATCTCGACCAGCCCGGCATCCAACGCGGGTTGCAGGTAATCGTTGGCAAAGTGCATCCGATCCTTAAGCCCCAAGCCCTCCATGATTTCCGCTCTGGCCAGTTCACCACGGATGGCCGTAACCAACTTGTGGACTTGCGGGGTGACTTGCGGGGTGACTTGCGGGGTGACTTCCAGGGCACGCTCCTGAACTGCCCGCTCATGGACAGGCAAGCGAATCACGAAGGAGGTCCGATCCTTGTCGCTTTCGAACACCGGCGCGGGTGAACCGTTCGCCTTCATTGCGCGGAGAATCTTCGGAATCCCGGTAGAGCGCCCCTCCGTGAGCTCCAGCTCCTTGAGAAATTCACCAATCCGGCGGTTGCGGTAGCGGCGGCTGACCGCCTTGCCGGCACGCAGGTCTGCCATGCGGATGGAGCGATCCGGACCGGGAAAGCTCAGGACCACCAGTTCCTCGGCCGTGATGCGCACTTCCACCGGCTCCCGGATCTCGTAGGAACGGTGATAGACCGCATTGACCACCGCCTCCTCGATCGCGGCATGGGGGAAATTCCAGAACCGCTCGGCCTCCGGTCGATCCGGGTGCTTGATGACCGTCTCCTTGAGATAGTTGCGCTGGATGAAATCAATCGCGTCACGGGTAATCCGTGCCAGCGGGCCTTGAAAGATCTTTTCCTCGAAGCGATCACCGCCCGCGCCTTCCGGAAACCACACCACATCGATCTGGGTGGCGGGAAAAAAGCGGTGCGGCGCTTCATTGAAGAACAACAAACCGACATTCTTCGGGAAAGGCGCTTCCGATGGACCGCCCACGATATTCATCTGCCGCCCGAGTGCTTCCATCGAAAGATTGCCGACGTCATGCGCCAGATCGCTGCCCACCTCGCGCAGAAAATCCTCGATCAAACGGGGCGAGAGATCGTCCAGCGAGGCGGATTGATTGTAGCGGTCGTCGAAAGGCACCGTTGCCGCCAAACCGAGCAACTCGCGCTCATTCTCACCCCTGGCCCTGACGGTGCTCGATTGCTTGCGAATATAGTAAGCCCATTCCTTGCCCTCTTTCGAGAGGCTGACCTTGGCCCGGTAAGGCCGGGTCTCGCCACCGGGCACCCAGAGAATCAGCACCGACTTCCCCTCCACCTCATACGAAGCTGAAAGCGGATGATAGTTGGGCTGCAAGGCATGATGGCCCAGGCCAAGGATCTCCTTCTGAATCGCATCCAGGCTATCGGGATCGATCCCCTTGGGAGGCAACACCGGCCGACCGTTCCGCTCTTCCACGCCAATGATGATGTAGCCGCCGCCGAGGTTCTGGAAATCATTGGCAAAGGCGCACAGGGTGTGCAGCACACTCTCGGGGTTCCATCCCGCCTTGTATTCGATGCGCTCGCCTTCCACCGTGCGCTGGCGCAGCAGGTCGGTTAGGTTGATGGGGAGTTTACTGGTCATGGGGAGGTTCCGTTTTCGCGCGCCGCGCGCAACACTTCCGCCAGCCCCAGGGTCTTGGTCACGATGCCGCGCAACTCGTCGAAAATCGGGGCCGCCGGGTTGGCCTGGTAATGTTTCTGACTGCCGATACGGGTGACCGTCACCAGCCCGCTCTCGGCCAGCCGCCGAAGCTCGCGCTGCACCGCGCCCGACCCGGCGCCGACCAGGCCGATCAGTTCGTTGGTAAAGAAACTGCGCCCCGGGTGGCCAAACAGCAACGCCAGCACGCGCTGCTGCGTCGCCGAAAACAGCGCATCGGCGAGACCAGTTCGCGCCGGAGCGGATGTGCGCGTCGCGGCGGCATCCGGCTTGAGCGGCTTGGCTGTGTTCTTCATACCCATTTCGGGCATGTTAATGCCCTTTTTGGGCATAAGGCAAGGATGCCGGTAGCGAGTTGCTTGTGGTTAGTTTCGTAGGTCGGGTTAGCGCAGCGTAACCCGACAATCCACCCACGTCATTCATGCCCCACCCCTTTGAAATCCATCGATCCCTGTCCCCAATCCGCCGGATACGCCCCGTCTTTAACATACCGGCGGAAACTGGAGTACGGCCATTCCATCGCCGACGACGCATACCCATGCTTCACTGGATTGAAATGGATGTAATCGGCATGCCGGGCGAAGTCCGTTTCATCCCTCAACGCGTGCTCCCAATACCGGTGCTGCCATATGGCCTGTTGTCGCTTCGTCACCCGCGCGCGGTTCGGCACCGCACGCAATGCCGGGTCGCAATGTTTGGTGAACCACGTCTTGATCAGGCGCCAGCGTGTCGCGAAGTCTGCATCGCCCGGCGACAGGCTCCATATGCAGTGCAGGTGATCGGGCAGAACCACCATCGCATCCAATGCGAATGGGTGCGCCGACCGTACCACACGGAAGGCCATGCGCAGAATGTCCACCGCCTCTGCCGAGGCCAACAGCGGTCGCCGTTGCTCCGTCACCAAGGTGAAAAAGAACGACCCCCCGGGAATGAATGCGCGTCGATAGTTCATTGCCAATCCATGTCGGGTTACGCTGCGCTAACCCGACCTACAAGACTGCACATTAACCGCAAGCGGTAGGTCGGGTTAGCGTAGCATAACCCGACGCATGTCTGGCCGATCATGACGTGCCGCCCTTTTCGGTTTCGGCAACTGGCACCCGCACGCGGCCGGTCAGGAGGTCGTGCATGAGACCGTGTTTTTGTTGGCGGAGTTTTTCAATATCCTCTTGCGTTGTAGTCATCAGTGCATCTTGGGTTAGAAGAATCCCCGCGATAATTTCCTGTTCAAGGCTTGGCGGAACAGCGCATCGATAACCCGACATCTCATCACGATTGATTTTTGGGAAGCCGCTTCGCATTGAAACGCTTTCCGCGAATTTCGAAAAGTGATCACCAAGCACGACCCCAAGAAGATAACGTGGATTCACCCCACTAACTGGTCGTAGCGGATACATGTCGGCACTACACAACCCTGTGAAATCTGCGAGTATCGCCTTTCGAAGATAAGGACGAATTTTGCTGTAAACAATGTCGCCAGGTTGAAAGGTGTATTTCCCACTTATTGCGCCTTGTTCACGGGCTGTTTGTATCCCCAGGAGCCGACCCGTCTCCTTCTCAATGTGATCAGGCGCGACCAATGTCCATTCCGAGAACTGAGATTGACGCGGATCTACCTGACCTGATGGAAAGGCTATGAGGTCAACCAGCCGCTTCACTTCCCACTCCTTCGGAATCCACCCCAGCGGGGATTCTTTGTAGAGGTCGGGGGCTTGCTCGCGGGTGGGGCGGAGGTGGGCGTCGGGGGTGACGCCGCGGGTGAACAGGTCGTGCATCAGCCCCGCCTTGATCTGCTGATGCTTCGCAATCAGCGCCTCGGTCTGCTCTATCGCTTCGTCCAGCGTCGAAAGGATTTCGGCGATGCGGTTTTGTACCGGTGGTTCGAAATCTGGGACTTCAAGTCGCCTGATATCAGATGAATTGATCGCGGGATAGTTTGATCCAACCGAGTAGCGCTCGATTTGTTGCGCGACGTTATCGCTCAAGATGCTATATAGAACGAAGCGGGAATCGGTTCCGTTGGTTGCCCTGAGTACAGCGAACCCCGTGGATGCGGCGAAGTTACCTTCTGGGAGATCGCAATATGCGAATGCCTTGAGGTTAGGGCGGACAGTGGACATTAATACATCACCACTCTTGACTACCCGACGTGCTCGGCTAGGCGCATCCCGGTACTCAATCGGAGCACTAGATATCGAAAGTCGCCCATTAGCAGCAGATGCGATATCGATGTAATGAAACCGATGGTCACCCGGTGTACCAGACGGTAGCGATTCTGGGTCTATTAAGACCATCGTTCCAAGTAGCCGCTTGCCTACCTTGCTTGGTCGGGGCAAAAGCTTACTCATACCCCAACTCCACCAAAAATCCCCTCAGCTTCGCCGCCGCCTCATCCCGCTTCGCCTCGATCTGTTTCGCCGTGACGGCGTACTTGCCGTGCAGGTTTTCCAGCGCGGCGATGCAGGCGCGCTGGTCGGCGCGCAGGTAGCCTTCATAGGTCTGCAGCAGCAGGCGGTGCAGGCGATCCAGGATCACGCCCCTGGCTTCGTCGGTGCTGATTTTTTCGCGGGCGGCGGCGACGAGTTCTTCCTGCTTTTTCTCGGTGGCGCGCAGTTCCGCCTTGAGCTGTTTGGCTTCGTCTTCCAGCGCCTTGTGGCGGGCGAGGCGTTTTTCGATTGCGTCGGCCTCGGCCAGGTAGGTGGTCAGCTCGTCCTTGTCACCTTCCTTTTTGGCGAGCTTGGCGCTGGCCCTGGCTTCTTTCAGCTTGGACTTGAGGGCTTTGACTTCGTCGCCGGGCAGCACGCCGCTGTCGTCGCTGTCTTCGTAGTCCTCTTCATCGGCGGCGGCAAAGAGGGCGGCGAGTTCGGCCAGGCGCAGGCGCTTCTGCTCCATCTCGGCCAGCAGTTCGGGAAACTGGCTGGCGAGGATGTCGGCGTCGGGGATCAGCTCCGGCCCCCAGCCGCTGGCGGCAATGGATTTGAGGTCGGCCTTGAGGTCGTCCATATAGCGGGCGAAGGCGCCGCGTATCTGGTGGCCGGTGAGCAGGGTGTTGGCGGCGAAGGATTGCTCGATGCCCGCGAGCAGGGCGCGGCGCAGTTCGTAGACGTTGCCTTTCTGGCTGTTGGCCGGCGCAAGGGCCACGACCAACGGCAGGTTGGCTTGCCACCAGGTTTCCAGGGTTTGCAGGAAAGCGCTGTGGGCGGCGGCTACGCCGGGGTCGGTTTTGACGATCTCGGCGATGGCGCGGCGGTCGGCGATTTCGGGAGCGAAGTCGGCGTACATGGAACCCGTAGGTCGGGTTAGCGCAGCGTAACCCGACATTTTTTCGCGGACCTGATGAGGTGGCGTCGGTGCGTCCGCTGGGGTTTGTTGGGTTACGCCCTGCGGGCTAACCCAACCTACATTTTTATTGGGGCGCGGCACGAAGCAGCGCTCGCGCAGGCCGGGGTAGTTGCGCCAGTAGCGTGCGAGGGCGTCGATTTCCGTCACGGGCACGCCGCCGTGCAGGTGGGCGCGCACGTCGTGGGGTTCTGGCGGCGGGGCGTTGTCGACGTAGCGGCGGATGTTGCAGTTGTAGTCTTCGGCGGCGATTTCTTCCACCGGCACGCGGCGGGCGTAGGCCGGTACGTCCGCTCCACCCTGGGCGAGGCTGCGGTAGACGTGGACGATCTTGGCGATGTCTTCCGGGCGCAGGAAGTTTTGCGCCTTGCCTTCGCGGTATTCGCGGTCGGCGTTGATGAAGAGGATGTGCTTGCGGGTGGCGGCGTCCTTCTTGTTCATCACCAGCACGCAGGCGGGGATGCCGGTGCCGTAGAACAGCCCGGCGGGCAGGCCGATCACCGCCTCCAGCCAGCCGCGTTCGATGAAGTGCTTGCGCGCTTCCTTCTCCTCGCCGCCGCGGAACAGCACGCCGTGGGGCATGACGGTGCCATCTTGCCGTCGGCCTTGAGCACGGCGAGCATGTGCTGCACGAACATGAGGTCGGCCTTCTTGCCCTTCTCCGGCATCCATACGGCGAAGCGGCCGGGGTATTCGATGTCCTTCTTGATGTAGTTCTGGCTGAAGGGCGGATTGGCGAGCACGCGGTCGTAACGTTTCAGTTCGTTACTTTCGGCTTTGTGCTGCGGGCGGCGCAGGGTGTCCTCCTGGCGGATGTCGGCGTGGGCAATGCCGTGCAGCAGCATGTTCATCTTGCAGATGGACCAGGTGGTGCCGATGCTCTCCTGCCCGAACAGCGACAGGTCGCGCGGGTCGCCGCCGCATTCGCGGATGTAGTCGCGGGTCTGGATCAGCATGCCGCCCGAGCCGACGGTCGGGTCGTACACACTCATGCCGGGCTGCGGATCGACGATCTCGACCAGGGTGCGCACCACGTCCGCCGGGGTGTAGAACTCGCCCGCCTTCTTGCCGGCGGAGTCGGCGAAGAACTTGATCAGGTATTCGTAAGCCGCGCCGAGCAGATCGGGGAACTCGAAGTTCTCGTCGCGCAGCGGGATTTTTTCGAAATTCTGGATGAAGTTGGCGAGGGTGTCGTCGTCGAGCGTGCGCTGGCCGATCTTCTTGTTGAAGTTGATGCCCTTGAGCACGTCCTGCAGGGCATCGACGTTGGCATCTTCGAGAGCTTCGAGCGCCTTGTTGAGCGTGGTGCCGACGTTGGTCTTGAGATGGCGGAGCGTCGACCAGTGTGCTTCGGGCGGCACAAAAAAGGTGTATTTGTCCGGATTGGTGAGCAGCGCGGCGATGACGTCATCCGCCATGCCCCTGACCTTCAGATCGCGGCCGAGCTGCTCGCGTTCCTGATCGAAGAGGTCGGAGAGCCGCTTCAGGAACAGCATGCCGAAGATGTATTCCTTGTACTCCGAGGCGTCCATGTTGCCGCGCAGGTCGTCGCAGGCGCGGAACAGCAGGCTGGAAAGCTGGCTTAAGGTGAGCTTGGTCATGCGGTCATTCCGAGTGCGTGTTGTAGCCAGCCCCCGGTGTCAGGGTAGTTGTCGCCTCTCTGAAATGGAGTCAGGCGTAGGGTGGGGGCGGAAAGTGGATTATCGAGATGAAACAT
>NZ_RIZI01000115.1 GCF_003721225.1 Acidithiobacillus sulfuriphilus
CACCTCTCGCAATCCTTGCCATGTCCGCTCTACCCTCTCGTGCATAATCATGGCTATTATTGCCCTAATGATGTAGAAATGGAATAAGAATGTAAGACGCAGCGAAACGCAGCGGAAATTTACGGATAAATGCACGCGTTCGCCGAGGACATCGCGAGCGGAGTCTTGCGCGCGAACATTGCACTCGTTCATTTCACCAAGCTCCACGCAACCATTTCTCCGGCGCGCAGCGGCACGCCCGTTTCCTTCCCGAAACGCAACTCCTCGGGCACCGTCCAGCTCCGCTTCTCCAGGGTGAGGGTGTCCCGGTTGCGCGGCAGGCGGTAGAAATCGGGCCCGTGGAAGCTCGCAAAGGCCTCGAGCCGGTCCAGCGCACCAGCCCGCTCGAAGATCTCGGCATAGAGCTCGATCGCGGCGTGCGCGGTGTAGACGCCAGCGCAGCCGCAGGCAGACTCCTTGGCATGCCGCGGATGCGGCGCGCTGTCGGTGCCGAGAAAAAACTTCGGGTTGCCGCTCGTGGCCGCGGTGACGAGCGCTGCGCGGTGCGCCTCGCGCTTCAGGAGTGGCAGGCAGTAATGGTGCGGCCGCAAGCCCCCCTCGAACAGCGCGTTGCGATTGAGCAGCAGGTGGTGCGCGGTGATCGTCGCCCCGACGTTGTCCGGGGCCTGGCGGATGAATTCGGTGGCAGCACTGGTGGTAATGTGCTCCAGCACCATGCGCAGGCCGGGGAACGCGCGCGTCAATGGCATGAGGTGCCGGTCGATGAACACCGCCTCACGGTCAAAGACGTCCACGGTCGGATCGGTAACTTCGCCGTGCAGCAACAATGGCAGGCCGTGCTTTTCCATCGCCGCCAACACCGGATAGGCGCGCGCCAAATCGGTGACGCCGCTCTCCGAATTGGTGGTCGCGCCGGCCGGGTAGTACTTGACCGCGTGCACGAAGCCGCTCGCCCTGGCCTTCCCGATTTCTGACGCTGCCATGTTGTCAGTGAGGTAAAGCGTCATGAGCGGCTCGAAGCGCATCCCCGCCGGCAGCGCCGCGTGGATGCGTTCGCGGTAGGCGCGCGCCGATTCAACCGTGGTGATGGGTGGTTTGAGATTGGGCATGACGATGGCGCGCGCAAAGCGCCGCGCCGTGTCGGGGAGCACCGCGGCCAGCACTTCCCCATCGCGCAGGTGCAGATGCCAATCGTCGGGGCGGGTGAGGGTCAGTCGAGCCGCAGTTGGCGCCGACATGCCAGGGCCAACGGGGGGTATTGGGGTTTCATTGCTTCCAACGGCTGCCATTGTCCTCTCCTTTTGACCTTCTCGGGCCGCAGCACCTCCACCTCGCTCAGGAACTGGATCATGGCGTAATGGTCGTATTTGGATTTCGCCATGTTCAATGGTCGATTCTGCAAAACCTTTGAAACCCGAATGAATGCGTGCTTCTATGGGTCTGGTCATTTTTTCCGTTAATGGCATAATCGTTCGTCCTGCAAGGACAAACCGCCCGTAACCGGGTCGCAATAGATCGGCCCCGCGATCCGAAGCGGATAATGGATATTCAGTCGTTTGATTTCGGCACGAACCTGTTCCTTGGGCGTGTCGCGGGCGAAGACGGGTGAATAGCGGCCGGCCCTCCCGGTGTCGCATCGCGCAAGCGCAATCAGCGCGTCGAGCACCATATCGTGGGATAGCTCCATGCCGGCCTTTGTCTCCAGGCAGACGGGCTCGATCGATGCGACCGCCCATATCCCCCACAAGGCGAAAGTTTCCCGCACCGCTAGCAGGATCGTCTGGTTGGATGGTAACTGCAGTTCCATCTCCTGGGGGAGCTTGGTGACCGTGTGCTCATCAATCCAGGCCCCCAAGAGCCGCCCGTTGGCGAATGAACCGCTTTGGCGGCTGCGACAGAACGCGAGAAATTCCTCCACCTGTGGGCAGGCGCGGACAAGGTCGTTCGTTGTGCGGACGAAAATGAGCAGATTCGTCATTTGACCATCCCGCGCTTCATTGGCATTCGTTCTCATGGCGCGATCCGCTCCCGTTCGTTTCGGGGCAAAGCCGCGTGATCGTCGCGCTGCTTCGGCTTCACGGGTTGCACCAGTCGCAGCGGCCCGCTGGAGCGGCCTTCTCCGGGCGCTCCGCCGTCACCTGGTGGCCGCATCTGACGCAACGGTGGATGTCCGCCCTGGCTTCCCGGGTCGGGGCGCCGCAATCCTCGCAAGGCAGTCCGGGGACGCGCTCCACGATCTGGAAGCCGGGCGTGTTGCAGGCCGGGCATGGGGTGCAAAGCTTGCGTGCGAGATCCCGTGTGGCCTGGGCAATGATCTCCATGCGCATGGGGTTCATATGGGCGCGCACGTCGGTTTCCAGGAAGGCGCAGCCGTTGTTCGCCTCGCCGCAGGCCCAGCGAAAGGTCACGCGCAGCGTTTCCCAGTCGGCAATGCCTTTGCGGATGCGGGGATCGTCATCGTGCCGCGGGCGTACCACCAGGCCGTGTTCGGGGAAACCTGTCGCACGAGCGAATGTCTCGGCCTGCTCCCAGTTTGCGGTGAGCAGATGAGAGAAGTTGGTCTTACCCGAGGCAACACCGACCACTTCGATGCCCAGCGTATCGTCGATCCAGACGATCATCTCTACGTTCAAGGAAAACATCCCGGTGAACGGGTCCGGCCCGAAGCTGCCTTCGCTAGCGAGTCCCAGGGGCAAGTTCGCCAGTCCCATGCCGATGCGCGCCTTTTCCCGGGCTGCCTCGATCTGGGTGCCGGAGCGGGGAATGTCGCGGGTGAAGGTGCCCAGCCGGTCGGTGTCGAAGCCGGTCACCTGCACCACTTGGCAACCGATGGTGGAGGCCAGTAGAGGAGTGACGACTTTCTCCTTGCCGTGCTGGGTGAGCAGGGCCACGGTTGAGCCCCTGTAGACAGCGTTTCCTGAACTCATAAATTTCGTGTGCTCGAACTCATGCATCGGTTGGCCCTCAGCGGAAATCGAAGATTCCCCCAGCAGTGCTCGACCTTCCTTCGCCCACGGTTAGGTAGGTAACGGAGGGCGTCAGTAATCTGATGACACTCGTTGCCATTGTTTGTTCGTGTTGCGCAGGTAGATGCCGCCGTCCTCGTCGTCAATCTGAAAAAGGAACAACCACCGATTCTCGACAAGTTCGTGCACGAGCTCGTGTTTGGCAATGATTCGATCAATCTCGGATTGCGGCGCTTCGAGAAATACATTCAAACGTAAGGGTTCATGCACCCACCGTTCACCATTATGAAGCGACTGTAGTGGAAGACCAACGCGTAGATCCCCACCATTCCCCTCCAATACGCCGATAGAGCCCCCCACGATATTGTGTAGTACCTTATTGCCGCTGCCGAATCGTTGGTTGTCAACGACGGATGCGTAATACTGCATGTTGATCCAGTTGGCGACCACCATTGGCGCGGTCATGATGAGTTCTAAAACGCCAAAGCCTTCATCCTTGCGCCACTCGTAGTCATGCAAAAACGCTCTTCCGGAAAGGTCGATACCCGTCGTTCGGGAACGGGGTGCGGCAATAAAGGCGGCATTACCGGCAAGACCCCATTCCGGAAAAACCTGCGACCAGTCCCGACTGCGTTCTTGAATCAGCGCGTCAACAACCTCCGGAGCCGAATCCGGGATGCCCAGCAAATTGGCCCGTTCCATGCGCGTCAGTTGTCCGGCTTGCGTGAGCCACTGACGTAGTTGTTTCAGATCTTGTGCGTGAGTCGATGCCAATCCCTCGATATCGAACAAGGTAACCTCATCAAGCGTCGTGTCATGCAAGGCCCCTACAAAGCGGGTATCTGCCGGAATATGAATGCCCTTTTGCGCAAGTTCTTCGCGCACTTTGGGCTCATTCAGCAAAGCAGCGATGACCCGGACGCTGACTTCACCGGTCTGGCCTGCGCAGGCCCCGCAATCGAGGCCTGTGGCATAGGGGTTGTTGACCGTGCTGCTGCCGTGCCCGACCAGTAATACCAGCCGTGCGAAATTGCTGGTCATCGACATGGCCTTTAAAATCATTTCTCCCGTCGCACCGCGATCTGCCATGGAGATGCCGACCGCTGGGGTTTGGGTCGTTTTCTGTCGGGTTTGTGTTATTTTCTGCCCATGAGATACCGCGGCCAATGTTGGAACAAGGCGTCTACGGAACTTGGGGGGGATCCCCTTCGTCTCTGGATGGGGCACGGTACGACTCCATCCAAAGCTGTCGCTGAGCAGTTTCGGACCATAGAGCAGGCCAATCGATTCCACGAAGGAGAAACACGAGGAGGCCGACCCCTTAAAGGTTTTCCAGGCATTGGCATGGTGCAGGCGCTGATGGCGATCGTGGATAACTTTTGCCACTTCCTCGTCACTGGCATCGTGAATATGTTCATGCACCCGGTAGCTGGGTGTCAGCAAGACGGGCATGTGCATCCGCGCCTTAGCGGCCCCAAGGGGAACAAATTCCATGAAAGCGCCGAAAAACCCTGCAAAACCTACGGTTTGCACGGTGGGTGCGACGGTTTCCAAGGCCCGGCGAAAAACCTCAGACCGCACATCGATACAGAACGCGGCCTGTACAGAAGGTCGGGTTGGGCTGAGCTTCGTTGCCGATTCCCCCGGGCGGCTGGCTAGTTTTGCAATGATTTCTTTCTGGTAACCCAGTTCAAAGGCCGTTTGCAGTACAAAGTCTATTTGCGTAGGTGCTTGCGCGCTACGTGCTGAAGATTGCTGCAGGGCTTGCACCGCATGCCGCCAAGCATTCCCCAGCTCTGGAGCCTGACGCGCATTAAACAGAATCAGTTCCCAGGCAAGCCGAATGGCTAGCAGATCGACGATGGAGTCCTCATGTCCTCCCACTAATTCCTTTTCCCAGCGGAGGTAACGTGTCCAGGCTGCCCAGCCACCGATATTCAGTAAGGCGGCATGGAGGTAATCTTCTACCATGTCAGCAGGTATGGCGAGTCTCTGTAGAGCCAAAGCAATCGTGTCCATAGGCCGCTTGGGCAACGCAGCGACCGCGCTCCTGATACCCTGCAAGCCCATCATCCCGGGGCTCAGATCGATTTCGGCATAATGGCGCCACGCCTCGTAGAGGGACTCCTTCCGCCAGGGCATAGGCCAACTGGCTTGGCCTCGATCGAAATAGGCGGCAGCAAACTGGCTGATTCGTTCTATGACAAACCCAGTCCATGGGGTACCGTCCAGGTCTTCCAGGACATTGGAAACCAATACGATTTGCCCTATAGGGAGAGATGTATCGCTGGCGATGGCCTTTTCCACCTCTGTGGCGCCCGTCACGAGGCCATATTGCTGTAGCGCCTGCTGCAGGTCAGCGCGAGCAATCCGGCCTGTCGAGATTTGCTCCCGATAGTAACGACGCGGCATGACCAAGGGGGAACCGGCAACCCTGGCAAGAGTCTCGCTGGCCTGCTCGAAATCCTGATGACGCAGGCCAAAATAGGGGTTGACTGCCACGAAGGCATTGAGTGGCCAGAGTGGAGCGATCCGCTGGCATGCCGATTCCACCGTGGCTGTAAGCGCAGCAGAGTCGTAAGCAGCAACGGCTCTGCTGGTTATATCGGTATCATTGGTGTTGAAATCCATGGTCCTGGCAAAGGGTTTCGAAAGCGTGGTTGTCGTGCGGTCCATGATCAGACTCCTTTCGGTTGCACATAGGGGACAGCTTGAATCGGCCAAAACCGTTGCACCAGCCGTGAGAACGGGATATCGACATACAAACCGTTATAGAGGTGCACATAAGCTCTGCGTGCGATTGGGTATTTGGCCAAATTGGGCAAGCTCTGCTGAATCAGGAGGATGGCAAGAAACACGAGCATCACCAGCCCGATGAGCGGGAATTGAGCGGGACCGTTGACCAGCCGGACGGTCGGGAAGCTCGTTGCCAGCATGAAGTGAAACGCGGCATGCAGACTGAAGTAAGCGGTACCGACCAGAACACTGAGGATAGCCGCACGTGCGACGAATGCAGCCCCCATGCCTGTCTTGAAGGAATGGAGCAAGAGTTGAGTCATGGCCACCGCCACGATTACACCCAATGCCAGGAGGGCGGGCTGACTCTCCGGGGCCACGCCAAATGCAGCACCAATACCGATGGTCATGAGACCCGCGAAGGCGAGCACGACGATCCACTGCCAGAATGTTGGCGTGGATTGGGCGGGGCGGACGGCTGGCGCGCGAAAGATATCAACGCCACTCCCCGAAGACAAAAAGGCATGGGCCTTGTATAAAGAGTGCGCTACCAGGTGCAGCATCGCCAAGCTGTACACCCCAAGGCCGCATTCCAACAGCATGAAGCCCATCTGGGCGGTGGTAGTCCAGGCCAAAAACACCTTGATACTGGTTTGGGTCGGCATGACCAGTCCGGCGGCAGCGATCGTGACCAGTCCGATGATGGCCAGGGCGTCGGAGGCGGTGATGGCCTGGGACATGATCGGGCTCATGCGCATGACCAGGAAAGCTCCTCCATTGACAATACCCGCATGCAACAGGGCCGACACGGGGGTAGGGGCTTCCATTACCTGGATCAACCAGCCTTGTAGGGGAAATTGGGCAGATTGAAGGGCTGCGGCCAATACGATGAGCCCGCTGGCCCATTGGATGGTGACCGGAAGCGGCCCGGTCATTGCCGCCATGGCATGAAAAATCGTCTCAAACTCCATCGTGTGCAGGGTAGAGCCGATGAGCAATACGGCCATCAGCAGGCTGGCTTCGGCAACCCGGCTGACAATGAATTTTTTACGCGCCGCGAGTACGGCACCCGCCCGCTCCGGATAGAACATCAGGAGCTGATGCAAGCAAACGCTGGTGGCAATCCAAGCCAATACAAACATCAGCATGTTGCCGGAAACGATCAAGGTGAGGATGGAGGCGAGTGTGAGATTGAGCCAGGTATAAAACCGCCCCTGATGCTTTTCGCCCTGGAGATAGTTGCGCGTGTAGCGGGAGACCACGAATCCGACGAAAGAAACCAGAGCGAGCATCACCAGCGTTACTGTATTGATATAGATGCTCAGGGCCAATGCCCCCATGTCCCGGGGCAAGGCAAAGGAGAATGGGGTTACCGTTAGGGCTTTCCCGCCGACCGCGTATAGCAGTGCGGCAAGGGCCGCGCAGATGAAAGACAACCCTGCGGCGCCGTTACTCAGGCGTGCCATCAGTCGGGCATGTTCGCCGGGCAGAACGCTCCCGAAAAGCCCCATCGCCCAAAGTAACAACGGCACCCCAGAGATGAGTATAAGAATAATGAAATTCAGGTTTGATGGCATGACAATCTCCCAAGAAGGCACTGATAACGGGGCTGCCATGGCAGCCCCATAGTCGTTTTGTCAGTCTCGTAGGTCCCAGTGGGGTCCGACATGACCGGCACGGATCCATTCCAAATAACGGCGCGCTTCATCGATGCTGAGATAAGACGGCTCTTGGCTGTGGTGATAACGTACACAGACATAACGCCCGGCCGCCCGGGCGTGGGCACCGTTGAATCCATTGTGGGACTGCGCCACCTTTGACACGCTGGCATCAATGGCCTGTGCAAGCTCGAAAACCGCGAGCTTCGAACCTTCTTCTGGTTTTTCCAAGTGCCTGAAAATAGACATAAAACCTCCATTTTTGTCCATTCAAGACCGGATCGTCCGGAACGCTCATCGCGTTTGTCACGGGCTCTCATAGCTCGCCCCTATGTGGTATGGTTGAGACCTCTCCACTGGGGCCGCCGGCGTACACGAGGGGCGATGAGTGAATGGCATTGTGATGGGGCTTCTTGATTAATAAAAGTTAAATGTATTTATTGTTATATTTTACTAAAATTTAATTAACGGCGGTGCCCGTCCGCCACGAAAAACAAGCTCAGGCTCATCACGAGGGTCGGTGGCAGCCCACACTGAATGAACCGCCCCGGTGGATACGACCTGCTTGCAAACCTTGGTGCGGGTCCTCGAAAGCCCATGTGGTTGAATCCGCGCAGTCGCATCTGGCTGGCGGCTTCTTTTTGCGGCCACGCTTTTGTTTTTCGTAACCGGCGCGGCGATCGACTGAAGCTGCTGCTCCGGGATGGCCTGGGCTTCTGGCTCTTGTATCGCCCTCTGGATCGGGGGCGCCTGCACTGGCCCAGAGCCGATACCGGCGACATAGAACTCTCCACAGCGCAGTGGGCGATGTTGGTGGAGGGGCGCCCATGGACACCGTTGCCGGCCCTTGAAAAATGCACACCGACAATGCTCTAACTGACTGGAAACATTTGTATAAAGCCCCTATTTCCGGTACTATTTTCCTATGATTTCAGCGACTCCAATGCCTCTTCCCACCGGCCCCGACGCCCTGCGTGATCTTGAGCTGGTAATCCGCTCCGCCGACCAGATCGGATGGCTCTGTGACCACTTGCCGGGGCGCAAGCACGTCACCATCAGCGTGCGACCCACAATGATCATGGCGGCGGCGGAACTTGCAGTCATGGCCGGCTAGGCGGCGCAGCGCCACTCCGCAGGAATATTTTCAGCAGACCCTAAAGAAAACGCCCGCACGTGCCGTAACGGGGTATGGGAACGCCACGTAAAAGACCGCGATATATGGCATGGGGATTGCTTCTACCGATTCCAGCAAGTCCACTCACTCCAGTTGTAGCTTCACCCATCATCGGCAGGGCGCCGGCGCTGGAACCGCCCCGCGACTCCTGCGGGGAGCGCGACCGCCCTCCCCGAAGATATGGGGCTCCGCTGATGCGCGTTTCCCGGGACATCGGCAACGGCGCCTCCTGGCGCGACATCAGCGACGCGAAGCTGGCCGAACAGGTTATTGCCAGCATGAGCCAGAGCGCTGCCAAGCACGCCGCATCCCTGACAGGCATGGCCAAAGGAACCATAGGCGCCATGAAAAATGAGCCCCGCCATGAGTGATATCCTGCAGGAAGTGGACGGGCGCTCCAAGCTCGCTGGTACCAACAAATTTGAGCTCCTGATCTTCCGTCTGGAGGGAGGATCGAAATTCCCATGCCCGGGTACTCTTCGGCATCAACGCATCGAGGCGTTAGCTTGCACCAGAGATGGCAAGGGGCATCCTGTTAATGGGTGGATATTGCCAGACAACGCATCAGTATTGAATGGTGCTCCGCACCCGCTGGATATATGAACATATACGCATCATCTTGTTTCGGAGGGAAAAATGCCAAAAATTAAAATGGACGTAAATCAAGCGATCATGGGTGGTGCGATTTTTGCCGCTGCCGCAATGGCTATGGGCATATTCACTGCTTTTTATTCTCTGCATAGGGTGGATGCAGCGGCATCCCGGTTATATGCCGCACAGCAAGAAAGCACCCTCGCAGCAAAAATAGTTTGGAATTCTGTCTACACGCGCGAGGCGCTGGAGCAAATCTCCTATTCGGTCAGCAATTACAACAATGGCAACGGGGCTACCGTCAACAACGGACCACAGTTAGCCAGGATTAAGGAGGATCAAAAAGCCAATAACTTGCATATCCAAGAGCTTCGTCGCCTAGTGCTCGCTGAACCCGACTCCCGACCTGCACAGGCGTTATTGAAATTGATGGCGGCAGGGCAACGACTGCGCGCTTCGTTAGCGCAAGAGATCGAAGCAATACAAGCAAACAACTTCAATCAAGTAGGAACCATTTACAAAGCCGATGTGCAACCACGCTACAGCGAATACAACATCGCAGCAAAACAATTATTTGCTACACTGAGTGCAAGCGCAACGGATTTGTCCAAAAGGACTGATGCCATATACCATGGCATGCTTTTATTTTTGCTCCTATCAGGAGTTGGCGCTATAGCCTTGGTGATTGTGATCGCGACGATGGTGAATCGCACCATCCGGGTACAGTTGCGCAACACCAGCCAGGTGGTAGGCAAGGTGGCGGGAGGAGACCTTCGTTCCCGTGTCGACACCAAGGACATGCGTGGCATGCTGTCCAACATTGGCACCTCCGTCAACGAGATGAGCAACCGACTTGGGGCACTGATACGCAACGTGCGCAGCGCTGCCGATGAAGTAACCCAGAAAAGTGCCGAGATCGACACGCTATCGCAAGATCTCCGGACCGTAACCGCCAATGCTAACGGCCAGGCCGATTCCATCGTTACCGCAGTAAAGGCCATGAGTGCCAGCGCCGCGGATGTGGCCCAGCGTGCGGAGGAAATTTCATCAGTCGCCCGACAGGCCATGGAGGAAGCCAGCAACGGAGGGCGCGTGATCGGACAAACCCTTGACGCGATGAAAGAGATCGGCACGAGCATTGAGGGCGCGGCCCATACGGTCAGCCGTTTTGGCGAATCCAGTACCCGCATTGGCGATATCGTCAGCACCATTCAGGAGATCACCAACCAAACCAACATGCTGGCATTAAATGCCGCGATTGAGGCCGCCCGCGCCGGGGAAAGTGGGAAAGGGTTTGCGGTGGTGGCCGACGAGGTGCGCGGGCTGGCTAATCGTAGCGTGGAGGCCGTCGCGGAGATCCGCTCCATCGTGGAAATCATCCAGCATGATGCCGACGACGCCATACAGGCCATGGGGGCTGGAAAAGAACAGGCCCAGCAAGGAGCCAAACAGGGCGACGAGGCCCGGCGGGCGCTTTTCTTGATCACCGGGCAGATTGATTCCGTATCGGAAAAGGTGGTTTCAGTGGCCACCGCAGCCGAGAAACAAAGCTCTGTCGTTCAGCAAGTGACCGAAAACATCCTCCACATTTCAACGGCATTGCGCGCTGCCACCGATGCGAGTGAGGCGGCGCGCAATCAAGCCGGATTGCTGAAGAAATCCGCCCATACGCTGCGGGAAAATCTCAGCACCTTTAAAGCGGACTAGTAGATCGTTGCACCAATAAATTTACAGCCCTGGCCATGATCGCATCAAAATCACACTGTTATGCCAACTTTGCGGGGTTGTTCACAGTTTCCCTAAGGAAGGTATGAACAAGCCCCAGTTGTGAGAGGATAACGAAAGATCTGTTGGATGACGGGGAGATAGGCATGGGCCATCAACTGACCTTTGCGGATGGTGAGCTCAACCATAAGCGCCGACGGACGCGTAAGGAGCAGTTTCTCGGGCGGATGGAGGGGCTGATTCTGGGATCGGCTGGGTAGCAATCATCGAACCGTACCATCCCAAGGCGGGCAATGGCCGCCGTCCTTCTCCGTTGATGACCATGCTGCGGATTCACTGTCCGCAGCAGTGGTACCAGTTGAGTGATCCGGCCATTCCCGTTCACATTTCGCGGGTTGATCGTTGCCACTCTGGAGCCCTTCAAGATATACTTCCATCCAAGTTGAGTGCAGAAAATTTGCAGAGAAAATTCAAGAGCAGTAAAAGGAATCCAGTATAACATATTGTTTACAAAGTAAATGCTGGCGTAGCTCAGTCGGTAGAGCTACTGATTTGTAATCAGTGGGTCGCGGGTTCGATTCCTGCCGCCAGCACCAAACCTGAGATGCAGGCATGGACAGGTTTTGCCTCTTGGCTAGCTGGCCTATCTCTAAATCTTTAGCGAAACCCGGTGGACTTTCCCCGATGACAGGAGCTTGCTGATGGGTTCCATTGACCAAGCCATGCAGAGCGACCACGAGCGCCTGGACCGCATCCTTGCCGCTACTGCCCAAGCGGTGGAAGCGGGACGCTGGCAGGAGGCTCGGGAAGCCCTGACCAAGTTCCGTCGCGGAATCGAGGATGGGCACATGGTGGTGGAAGAGCGGACCCTCTTCCCCGCCTTCGAGGGCTGGGAAGGCGGTGGCGAGCATCCGCTCACGGCCCTCTTGCGCAAAGGCCACCAGGATCTCCGGATCTTCTTTACGGAAATGGCCGAAGCCATCGGCGCGGAAGATGCCGAGGAATTCGGCGATCTCTACAGCACCGTTCAAATCATTCTGCGCCAGCACGATGCCAAGGAGGAAAGCGAACTCTATCCCTTCCTGGCCGAGGCCCTGGCAGACCATGGTGCCGCCGTGGCCGAGGAAATGGAGCGGACCGCGCGGGAGAGTCGGGATGAGTGAATGTCACGGTTGCGAACTGCCCGAAGACCTCGCAGGGAAGGGTTGTCACTGAATTGCTTGACAAGCCCGTGGGGAAGCAGCACAATCCGCCGCTAAACGTGGGAGGGGTTCCCGAGCGGTCAAAGGGATCAGACTGTAAATCTGACGGCTCTGCCTTCGGAGGTTCGAATCCTCCCCCCTCCACCACTTTAATTGATTAATGGCGCACCGTGGATGAGGATGCGGGTTCCGCGGTAGCGTCGATGAGCTGGCGGTTGTGCGGGTGTAGTTCAATGGTAGAACCTCAGCCTTCCAAGCTGATGGTGTGGGTTCGATTCCCATCACCCGCTCCAAGTTTTTGGCCCACATAGCTCAGTCGGTAGAGCACTTCCTTGGTAAGGAAGAGGTCACCGGTTCGAATCCGGTTGTGGGCTCCATTTTTATTGTCTTTCTATGGTTCATCGTTTTGGAGAAGGTCTGATGTCCAAAGGGAAATTTGAGCGGACGAAGCCGCATGTGAATGTGGGAACGATTGGTCACGTGGACCACGGGAAGACCACGTTGACG
>NZ_RIZI01000116.1 GCF_003721225.1 Acidithiobacillus sulfuriphilus
GGTGCGGTAGATCTGAACCCGCAGCGGCAGGATAAAAAGGCCGCTTAAAAAATGGGAAACGCGACAACTACCTTGACAGACGCCGCCTCCAGCAGCGTACCATCCACCGAAAATGTTCTTTCGAGAGCAGGTCCTCCGGAAAGGGCGTGTTGCTGTGCGCAACACCTCACGATTCGTGCTGGACCAACGGCATGTGCAACGGATTTGCTTGATTAGAACGGCCAACATGGGCGGGCCACGCAATCCAGAAAACGCCAAGCTCTCAGCCGGGTGGGCCGGGATCACGGGCAATTTGTCTACCGTCCGGCCTTTGGCGGCAAGCTGGGCAAGCCCATTCGCTTCCACGACCTCAAGGTGAAGGGCGGGTCCGATTGCAACTGCGATAAACAGAAGAGCAGCGGCCACAAAACCGCGAAGATGGTGGCTGTCTACGACCGAAAACTGCCCGTCGTTGACCCCACCCGCTAAAAAATCCTGAATATTGGCTGCCGGAAACGTCATGAGCAGGTGAGAGGTTTTCTGACTTTCCGAAAACCCAATAAAAAAGGCCTAGGCGATAACGCCTAAGCCTTTGATTTCTTGGCTCCCCGGGACAGGCTCGAACTGCCGACCTAGTGATTAACAGTCACCCGCTCTACCGACTGAGCTACCGGGGAAAAGTGGTGCAGATGCTAGCGTCTGATGGTTGCCACGTCAAGTACCTGTGTCGCAGTACCTGTCTTGATCCTATATCTTTGCGACCTAGGCCGTCTGGGTGCCATACGCACGGATCATCTCCGGCGGGCTTCGAAGCTGCAAGTACGATGGAGACCGGTTTGCCTTGCCGTGGCAACAGACCCCGGCATTCGTTGCCCCACACCCATTTCCTAGCCGCCACTCGGGTCGGGCATCCCGGGTGGTTTTTCTGGCTGGCGGGCTGGGGTGGGGTGTTCGCGGGCGGGAATGAGGTGCACATCCTGTTGCTGATGGGCCAGGATGATGCCGTGCTGGCGCAGGCTCTCCACCATCCTCGCGCGCAGTTCTGTCTGCACGTTGAAACTCTTATTGCCGTCTTCCAGATATACCCGCAGAGTAAAACGCAGGGCGTTTTCATCGACGTTCAGAAATAATGCCGTGGGGGGGATGCCGCGGGGATCATCCTGCAGGACATCGGGGTGGCTGCGCCCCGCCTCCTCCAGGACCCGCATGACCAGGGCTACGTCGCTGTCCTGGGATACCTGGACCGGGATCATCAGGCGGAGTACCGAATTGCTATAGGTCCAGTTGGTGACCTGGCCGGAAATCAATTCCGAATTGGGCACAAAGACTTCCGTTCGATCAAAGGTCAGGATCAGCGTATAGCGGATACTGATGCGTTGGACGTAGCCTTCGGTTTTGCCGACCGCCACCCAGTCACCCACGCGAATGGGCCGCTCAAAAAGCAGGATCAGGCCGGAAACGAAGTTGTTCACAATATTTTGCAGGCCAAAACCAATGCCCACGGATAAGGCGCCGGCAATGATGGCGAGGTTGCTCAGGTTGATGCCCGCTACGCCTAGGGCCACCAACAGAGTAATAATTACTCCGATATAGCGAATGATGGTCAGGATGGAGTGGCGCTCGCCGGAAGCGAGATGATCCATAAAAAGCGGGTGTTTGCCGAGGCGCTGCTGCACCCAGGTGTTCACGTTGAGCAGCAGTAAAAACATCAGCAATGCCAGAAGCAAGCGTAGCGGTGCGAGATGGAATCCGCCCACGGTAAAACCTGCCGAGAGCTGTGCCCAAAGGATCCCAAAGCCGTTCTCCGAGAGCCCCCAGGCACGGAGGATGGCCGCACCTACCAGGATCCAGAGGATGAAATAGAGCATGCCGCGCAGCCAGCGGGTGCCGGGCAGACTTTGTTCGGCGGTCAGGCCCAGCCGGCGCCGCAGCAACTGTTTCCAGGCCCCGTTGTTGTGGCTCATGCGCAGGATGCCGTCGCGGAGCAGCAAGTTAAGGATCAAACCCAGGCCAATGGCGAGCAGCGTCAGGGTGATGCCGCGAAACAGGAAGGCCGCCAGGGCATCGTAGCCGCTAAATTCGACCAGCATTGTGGCGAGGATGACCAGTCCCGCAACGATGCGCGGGGACGACCAGGCAGCGAAGGGCCGCACCGTGCCCAGATTCCAGAGTACCCGCAGCAGCATCATCAGGATGGCCACGTGGAAGAGGAGCCGGATCATTTGTCCACCGACATCCGCCAAGTCCATCCTGAGTAGTACCCAATCTACGAGAAAGTTCAGTATCACCAGGAGGAGTATGCCGCGCAGTTCCAGGAGGAGGGAGCGGCTGATCCTGGGGGGCCAGTCCAGTTGGCGGGGCAGGGGGTGGCTGGGTGCAAGGACCAGATACAAGAGCGCGGCGCCCGCGGCGTAGCTCAAAATCCCGATGCAGAGTGCCCATGGCCATTGTTCTGGGGCACCCTGGATCTCCAGGTAAGCGGCCGCCGCGCCTGCCCCCGAGAACAGTGGCAGATAACGGTCCAGCGCCGCCTGCCAGGCAGCTCCATGGCCACGGAGCATGGTTGGCCGCGGCCGGCGAGATCGTTGCCGGCGCTGCCATCCGAGGGCAATGGCGAATGCCGCGAGGCCAAGCCCCAGACCCCAGTGCACGCTGGTCCTGCCCAGCGCTGCCCGGCCACCGAGTTCACGCCACCAGCTTTGCCAGGAACTATAGGCAAAGGGCAAGGTGGCCAGGAGAGCGGCACCGCCCTGAAAGAGATTGGGGCCATGATGGAGGAGGGTGGCGGTATGGATCCGGTCCTGCTCGTTCTGGACGCGCCGTTTTAGCTCCGTGCTTTGTACGGTGAGCAGTCGACAGGTGGCCAGTTGGCTATTGACGTGCTGTTGCTGCTTTTGCAGGTGATCACGCAGGGTGGTGAGGGTCGGTGGTTCACCCGTCACCACCGGACCGAGGACCGCAAGATCCTGCTGGATGGCATCCAGATTTTTCTGCTCCCTCGCTACGCATTGCTGGGCATTATTGGCAATCCCCGCGCTCTGCGTAAGCCACTGTTTCAGCCCTTCCGGCGTAGGCCTTCCCGCCAAGCCTTTCTGAATGGACTGCAGGGTGTTGCCAGCCGCGAGCCAATCCGTAACGTCTGCATGCGCAGCGACCATGGCGGCCAGGGTCATGATGAATAATAAAAAGCGGGTCAAAGGGGCTCCTTGCTGCCCCGTTTACTCTCCTATAGGGGGGAGTCGCCGTCAAGGCCCGAAGGTGGGCTCGGTGTAGACATCGAGCAACCATTTTAACAGATTGGTTTTGATGGATAAATCCGGTTTTCATCGGAGTTTTGTTGGCCTGCGGCGACAAATCGCCGGAGCGATCTCCCCAGCATCACGGGCAAAACTGGAATGGAATTGGTAAGTATGTATAAATACAATGACTTATTATGACTGGCACGGATTCTGCTCATGAATTGCGTACACCTACTCATTCAGGGGGAAATCCATGCACAACCCTATTCGAGATTATCTATTTGCCGCCATCCTGATGGCGCCGTTTGCTGCCCTGGGGATCTTCGTGCATCACGAAACTCCCCATGCCCATCAGGTGGCGCACCTGCTGGCGCATCAGGATATGCAGGCGGCCAGGCAGTTGCGCGCGGTAGTGGGGCAGGTGGAACAGGCCCAATGGCTGCGCCTGGAGGCGCGGCCGGCAACGAAGGCCGCACCTCCTATATATATCATATCAATATAAGGAGAAGAAAATGACACGAACAATACGTAGCATCATCGGGCTGGGTGCCTTGTTGTTGGGAGCGGCCGTGATGTCGGGCAATGCCTTGGCCGACGGCGGTGGTTGGGGCGGTCCGGCGCTCAGTTTGTCCATCGGTGTGCCAGGCGTCGCTTATTACGGGGCGCCTGCCTATTACGCCCCGCCCGCTGTTTATTATGCGCCACCCCCGCCCCCGCCAGGGTGGTACGACCGTCATGGCCCGCGCTGGCGCCACTGGCACCGCGGCGATGATCGGCGCTGGGGTGATGATGACTGAGCGCTTTGACCCGTAGGAAATGGGTTCTCTGGGGCATGGGGAGAGCGTATGGAAGCGTTGCCCTTGGGCAGCCGTTCATCAAAATCAGGCAGAGGGGTGTCGTGTGAAGCGTAAAATTCTAGCCTTGGCTTTGGCTGGTGGCGTAGCGGCCTTGGGCAGCGGGTGTGCGTCCATGACGCCTACGCAGCAGCGGGCCTTGAGTGGCGGTGCCATTGGGGCCGCAGGCGGCGCGGTGCTGGGAGCCGTGGCCGGCGGCAATCCAGCGGTGGGGGCGGCCGTCGGCGGAGCCGTTGGCGCCTCCGTGGGAGCCCTTATGAACAAGCTGTAAGTAACCTGCAATTCCGTCAGGCCGCTCCTCGCTAGGAGCAGCCTGACCGCTCGCAGGCTTTTCAAGCGGCCACCAGCCGCCTTGCTCCCCGCGTTAGGAGGGGCAGGGCGGCTTTTTGCAGGGTCGGGGGCAAATCCACGGGCTTGAGCAGCATCTTGAGGGCCATGTCAAAGGGGTAATAGCGCCGTACCCAGACGCTCATGCGCCCCCGGAATTGTTCAAAATCCTCGTGCGAAAAGGGCATTCCGGGGTTGCGTACCTGGAAGACATTTTTGATGGCCAGATAGGCGTCTTCCTGGTCGACTTCGGCCACCCGTCGCCACAATTCCCGGCCAATCCGCCAACGGGAGTTGTTTTCCTGTTCCTGATAATGACGAAAAAACCGGTAGAAATACTTGTAATGGTGCACCTCGTCATTACGGATGCGGCTGGCAAGCTGGGCCAACACCGGCTCAGGGCTGGCCGCCTGGATCATGGCGTAAAAGCTGGAGGTGCCGGTTTCAACCACACAGCGCGCTGCCATTTCCAAGGCGCGGCTGGGGCCCAGCAACTCGGGGCGGCAATAGGGGCTGTAGTCCTGGCGAAAGCCGGCAAAGGCCCGCTCCCAGTCAAAGTCCGGCCACACGGTCTCCACATACTGGCGCAAGGCACGTCCATGCTGGATTTCCTCCACTTCCCATTCTGTTTCCAGCCAGGCAATGGCTTCTTCGTCGCCGGCATAATAGCTGACCAGATTGCGGGTGTAGAGGTCGGAGAGAATCTCGACAAAAGAGGCTCCGGCCAGAAGATAAAACCAATCTGTGTCGGCGGCTATTTTCTGGAGATCAATGGCGCCATAGGGAATGTCCGCCAGGGACCAGAGGGGGCGCGTGCTATTTGCGGGCATGGTATCTTCTCCTCAACGCGGTTATTGCTTGTCGGCGGCGTAATGGACATCCACATCGGCACCGCCTGCGCAAAGGCGGCGCGCCGTTTCCGGCATTGCGGGCAAATGCCACAATGGTAGGCGCGGCCTGTCAGGCAACTATACGTCTTTTGCCAGGGAACCCCAAAATTCCTGCCCTGGCCAATCACTTCGGCCTTGGTAGAGATGGCAGAACGGGGCGTGTGCAGGATTAGGCACGGAGGGGTGCCAGGGCGCGGCCCTGATGGCTGTCAGGAAGGGCCTTGGCGGCCCGCTGCGGCCTGGCGGGCTTTGGTGAAAGCGGGACTGCGGCGTATCATCGGGGCGCCAGGGAGGCCGTTGGTTGCCTGCCGCCCGGAGGCCATGATTCGTGCCGTTATCGGAGGAGTTGATAGTGGGTCTTTGTCTGAACATTCATCCGGTCAATCCACAAGCCCGCTTGCTGGCGCAGGCGCTGGACGTCCTGCGCAGTGGCGGCCTGCTGGTCTATCCTACGGATACCTGTTATGCCTTGGGCTGCATGGTCGGTGCCCGGGAGGCCCAGGAGCGCTTGCGCGGGATCCGCCAGCTCGATCTCCAGCATGACCTTTCCCTGCTATTTTCCAGCATCTCCCAGTTGGCCGAATACGCCAAGCTGGATGACCGTGTCTTTGCCCTGTTGCGCCGGGTCCTCCCCGGGCCTTATACCTTCATCCTTCCGGCCACCCATGATGTGCCCCGGCGTCTGGCTGACCCGCGCAAGCGCAGCATTGGCGTGCGTCTGCCCGACCATCCCCTGTGCCGCGCCCTGCTGGACGGTCTGGGGGAGCCGCTCATGAGTTCTACCCTGCAGTTGCCTGGGGATGCGGAGGCGCTGGCGGATCCCGAACGCATTTGTGAGGAGTTGGGGCGGCAAGTGGATCTGGTCCTGCTGAGTGGCCCGGGCAGCACGCTCTGCTCTACGGTGGTGGATCTGCTGACCTGGCCGCCCCGGATCCTGCGTGAGGGCGCGGGGGATCCGGCACGGCTGGGGTTGTCCTCCGCCTCCTAGGGGATGCCGCGCAGAGCGGCCAGGAATTTTCCACTTTCCCTGGGGAGATTGTTATACTCCGCTCATGTTAGATACCGCGCAGTTCATCAAAGTCGTTGCCATCTGGGCCATACCGGTGATTTTTGCCATTACCGTCCACGAGGTGGCGCACGGTTATGTGGCCTGGAAACACGGTGACCCTACGGCCATGCTCATGGGTCGGCTGACCCTCAATCCCCTGAAACACATCGATCCCTTTGGAACCATTCTGCTGCCAGGGCTCTTGTTGCTGCTCGGTTCGCCCTTTCTCTTCGGCTATGCCAAGCCGGTCCCGGTCAATTTCGCCGGCTTGCGCAACCCCAAACGCGATATGGTCCTGGTGGCCCTGGCGGGTCCCGTTGCCAATCTGCTCATGACCTTTTTCTGGACGCTGGTGTTGTGGACCGGCGCGCATCTCCCCGGTCCATTGGCCTATATCAGTGAGCCCATGCAGCTCATGGGCGTGGCGGGGATCAGCATCAATCTGATCCTCATGATCCTCAATATGATCCCCATTCCGCCCCTGGATGGCGGTCGGGTGGCTGTGGGCCTGTTGCCCGGACCGGCCAGTGATGCCCTCAGCCGCCTCGAACCCTATGGCTTCATTATTCTGATCGTGCTGCTCTTTACCGGGCTTCTGGGGACGGTGATGGGGCCGGTTTTTTTCCTCTTGCGTAATCTGTTCCTGCAGATGGGTGGAATGTGATGGGTGAAATCATTGTCTCCGGGATGCGGCCCACGGGCCGCCTGCATTTGGGGCATTATCACGGCGTGCTGAAAAACTGGCTGCGTCTGCAGGAGGCGCACGACTGTTTCTTCTTTGTGGCCGACTGGCACGCCCTGACCACCCATTATGAGACGCCCGAGGGGATCAGCGCGGCCGTCTGGGATCTCGTGGTGGAGTGGCTGGCGGTGGGCATCGATCCGGAGCGGGCGACCATCTTCATCCAGTCGCAGGTGCCGCAACATGCGGAGCTGGCGCTGCTGCTGGGTATGCTCACCCCACTGTCCTGGCTGGAGCGGGTGCCGAGCTTCAAGGATCAGCAGGAAAAACTGCGCGATCGCGATCTGTCCACCTTCGGTTTTCTCGGCTATCCCCTGCTGATGAGTGCCGATATCCTGCTCTACGGCGCGCGACAGGTGCCGGTGGGGGCTGATCAGGTGGCCCACCTGGAGATCACCCGCGAACTGGCGCGCCGCTTCAATAGCCTCTACGGGCGCGATCCGGATGCCCCGCTGCAGGTGGAAAAGGGCCTGCAGGCCATGGGCAAGAAGGCGGCCCGGACCTATCTCGGCCTGCGCGAACGTTACCAGCAGGCGGGCGACGGGGCGGCGGTGGCCGAGGCCCAGGCATTTTTGATGGCCCAGGCTGGCCTCAGCGATGCGTTGCGTGCGCAACTGATGGCTCATCTCGAAGGCCGGGGGCGCGAAATCCTTATCGAACCCCAGGCCCTCCTGACGGAGGCGGCAAAAATGCCCGGCCTGGATGGGCAAAAGATGAGCAAATCCTATGGCAACACCATTCCATTGCGGGAATTGCCGGAGGAGGTGGGCAAAAAGATCCGGGCCATGCCCACGGATCCGGCACGAGTGCGGCGCAACGATCCGGGCAACCCCGAAAAATGCCCCGTATGGGAGTTTCACAAGGTCTACTCCAGCGCGGAGACGCGGGCCTGGGTTTGGGAGGGCTGCACCACGGCGGGGATCGGCTGTCTGGATTGCAAGCAGCCGGTGATTACTGCGGTGCTGGACGAACAGGCCCCCATCCGCGAACGCGCCGAGTATTGGGCGGCGCGCCCCGCACAGTTGCGTGAAATCGTCGAATCCGGGGCGCTACGGGCCAGGGCCAGGGCCGCGGAGACCCTGGAAAAAGTGCGCAGCGCCATGCGCCTGGATCATGGCCGCGCACTACTCTGAAGCGGGGCATGAATCCGGCCCCGCAGCCATGCGCCCCGAAGGGCTTCCCGCGCAGGTCAAGGGGGTGGATCTGGGGGCGATGCCGGAGGGGCTCTATATCCCGCCCGATGCCCTGGAAGTCTTTCTCGACGCCTTTTCCGGGCCCCTCGACCTGCTGCTCTGGCTGATCCGCCGCAATCGGATGGATATCCGCGATATCCCGGTGGCGGAAGTCACACGCCAATATCTGCACTATCTGGAAGAGGCGCGGCGGCGCAATCTGGAACTGGCCGCGGAATATTTGCTGATGGCGGCGTGGCTGGCGGAGATCAAGGCGCGCATGCTCCTGCCGGTGCCGCCCAGCGTCGATGACGCGGAAATGGATCCGCGCCTGGAATTGGCGCGCCGGCTTGAGGCCCTCGCCGTGGTGCAGGCCGCCGCCCAGGCCCTGGACCAGCTTCCCCAGGCCGGGCGTGACTTCTGGCCGGCGCTGGCCGTTGCCCATGATCCGCTGCCTGTCCCCTTGGCGGCGGCCACGCTCACCGATCTGGTGCAGAGTTGGCGGGGAGTACAGGGACGCTTGCGCCGCGCGGCGATACAGCACCACCTGCCCGTCGCCGAGTTGGCCCTGCGCCAGTGCATGGCAGATATCCTGCAGCTTTGCACCACACGCCAGGAGCCCTGGCCGTTGCCCGCCCTGCTGCCCCGAAATGGCGGCCGTCTGCATCTGGCCATGACGCTATTGGCCATTCTCGAACTCTTGCGCCAGCGTTCGTTGCTATTGGCGAGTACGGGAGGGGGCGAATGGGCGGTGGTGGCGCCATGAATCTAAATTCGGCCGTTGGCGGAGGTGTTTTCCAGCAGATGGCCGCGTCCCCGAATCTCGTGCAGGATCAGTTGCTGGCCCTGTTTTTATCCAGCGACACGCCCCTGACCCGGGAGCAACTGGCGGCGGTCTTTGCGGCGAAGGACGACGGCAACGACTGGGAGGCGGCCCTGGAGGGGCTGCTGGGGCAGGGCTCGGGGCCGCTCGTATTGCGCGAGGTGGCTGGTGGCTATCAGTTGCACATCCATCCGCGCTACACCCCGTGGTTGCTGCGTCTGCACGCCCAGGGGCCGCGCCGCCTATCCCGGGCCGTGTTGGAAACCCTCGCCGTAATCGCCTATCGCCAACCCATCACGCGCCCGGAGATAGAACAGTGGCGCGGCGTGAGTCTGGGTGCGCAGGTGCTGCGCCAGCTCCAGGAGCGTGGCTGGATTGACGTGGTGGGACATCGGGATACCCCCGGCCGTCCGGCATTGTGGGCTACCACCGATGCCTTCCTGGCCTATTTCGCCCTGCCCACCCTGGGTGCCTTGCCCGAGTTGGAAGTGATCCAGGATGAAAAGGCGGTTGCCCTGTCGTCGTCGGCAAATGTCGCGGATTAAAGAACCATTCATAAAGTATATGGGCAAATAACTATATTCTAATTATAAAATCTATCATCATCCACGAGATTTGCTATACTCCTCGATACAAAAAAAGGGCGAGTAATACGGGCGCGGCTCGAATGATCAGGTAGCCGGATTATCCAGCACAAGCAGTATTCAGCGAGGAGCATACAGCAATGGCACATGTCGTGATTCTGGGAGCAGGGACCGGGGGGATGCCGGCCGCCTATGAGATGAAGGCGGCCCTCGGGTCGGCCCACGAGGTGACGCTGATCAGCGCCAACGATTATTTTCAATTTGTCCCTTCCAACCCCTGGGTGGGCGTCGGCTGGAAAGAACGCGACGACGTGTCCTTTCCCATCAAGCCCTACGTAGAGCGCAAAGGCATCCACTTCATTGCGCAGCGCGCCGACCGGATCGACGCCGAGGCCAATCAGATCGACCTGGCCGATGGCAGCAAGGTCCATTATGATTACCTGTTCATCACCACCGGTCCCAAACTGGCTTTTGAAAACGTGCCTGGCTCCGATCCCCATGAAGGCCAGGTGCAATCGGTATGTACCCTGGATCATGCCGAAGAGGCCTACAAGGCCTATCAGGATCTGTTGCGCGAGCCGGGCCCCATCGTCATGGGCGCCATGGCCGGAGCAAGCTGCTTTGGCCCCGCCTACGAGTATGCCCTGATCGTGGCCAGCGACCTGAAAAAGCGGGGGTTGCGCGACAAGATCCCGTCCATGACCTTCGTGACCAGCGAGCCCTTCCTGGGCCATCTGGGTATCCAGGGGGTGGGTGATTCCCAGACCATCCTGAGCCGGGGCCTGAAGGAAGAAGGCTTTGAAGCCTACACCAATTGCAAAGTCACCAAGGTGGAAGACAACAAGATGTATGTCACCCAGGTGAACGACAAGGGGGAAACCGTCAAGGAAATGGTGCTGCCCTTCAAGTTCTCCATGATGATCCCCGCGTTCAAGGGCGTCCCGGCCGTGGCCGGCGTGGAGGGGCTGTGCAATCCCGGCGGCTTCGTGCTGGTGGATGAATACCAGCGCAGCAAGAAGTACCGCAACATCTTCGCCGCAGGGATTGCCATTGCGATCCCGCCGGTGGAGCAGACGCCGGTACCTACGGGTGCGCCCAAGACCGGTTACATGATCGAGTCCATGGTGGCGGCTGCGGTACACAACATCAAGGCGGATCTGGAAGGCAAGACCGGGAATCAGACCATGGGTACCTGGAATGCCGTCTGCTTCGCTGACATGGGTGACCGCGGCGCGGCCTTTGTGGCCTTGCCGCAACTCAAGCCGCGCACGGTGGACTGGTTTGCCGAAGGGCGCTGGGTGCATCTGGCCAAGGTGGCCTTCGAGAAGTACTTTATCCGCAAGATGAAGATCGGCGTTTCCGAGCCCTTTTATGAAAAGGTGCTCTTCAAGATGCTGGGTATCACCCGCCTGAAGGACGAGGGACAGCGTAAGGCGTCCTGAACGGCTTTCCACTTCAGAGGAGCGCCCCGCCCTGTGCGGGGCGTACTTGTTATGACAAACGATGAAAAGCTGCAAAAGGTGCTCGCCCGCTTCGGCCTCGGTCCCCGCCGGCGCATGGAAGAATGGATTGCGGCCGGGCGGGTGAGCGTGAACGGTCTGGTGGCGAAGATCGGCGATCGAGTCAGCAGCACGGACCGTCTGGCCGTGGATGGCGAGCCCCTGCGCGTCCCCGGCTGGGTGCGGCCGCGTTTGCGGGTTTTGCGCTATCACAAGCCGGTGGGGGAGTTGACCACGCGCCAGGATCCCCAGGGCCGGCCGACGGTCTTTGACCGCCTGCCGCGCCTGCGCGGGAGTCGCTGGATTGCCGTTGGACGCCTGGATTACAACACCGAAGGGCTGTTGCTGCTGACCAATGACGGCGATCTGGCCAACGCCCTCATGCATCCGCGGGCGGAGGTGGAGCGGGAATATGCCGTGCGCGTCCTGGGCGAGGTGAACGACGAACAGCGCCAGCAACTTCTTACGGGAGTGGAACTGGATGACGGCTCCGCCCATTTTCTCTCCTTGCAGGAAGCGGGGGGGGAGGGTGCCAATCGTTGGTATCACGTCACCCTGGCCGAAGGGCGGAACCGGGAGGTGCGGCGGCTTTTCGAGGCGGTGGGCCTGACGGTGAGCCGTCTCCTGCGCGTGCGTTATGGCATCATCGGCATGCCGCGTCACCTCAAGGTGGGCTATTTTGAAGATCTTCCCGAGGAGGAACTGGCAGCACTTCTGGAGACGGTGGGCATGACGCCGAAGGCCGCTTCCGCCCATGGCGGCGGAGAGCGGCTTGTGGAGCGGGTGCCGCCGGTGCAGCAGGGACTGCGGGAAAAAGCCCCGGCAGGACGCAAGGCACCGCGGAGCAGCTTTACCGGCGCCGGATCGAGTACGGCTCCCTTTGGCAAAAAGGAGGGAGGGAGACGGAGCCCCGGAGGAGCGGGATTGTCGGGGTTTCGGCCGGGGGGGCGGCGGGGCAAATAAGCCATGGCAGACTCCCCCGTCACCCGCTGGCCCTTGGTCTATGAGCGCCTCCATGCCCATTTCGGCGCCCAGGACTGGTGGCCGGCCCAATCGCCCTTTGAGGTGATGGTGGGCGCCATCCTTACCCAAAATACGGCGTGGCGTAATGTGGAGCTGGCCATCGCGGCGCTGCGCGCGGCGGATGCCCTTGGGGTGCGCGCCATCCTCGGCATGGACGAGGCGGACCTGGCACAATTGATCCGGCCGGCGGGTTACTTCCGGGTCAAGGCCAGGCGCCTGCGCGCCCTTTGTGCCTTCCTCGCCGCCCAAGGCGTGGCCGAAGATCCGGGGCAACTGGGTCGGGGGCAGGATCCCGTCGCACTGCGGCGGGACCTCTTGGCGGTGCATGGAGTGGGGGAAGAGACTGCCGATGCCATTCTGCTCTACGCCCTGGATGCCGCCGTGCCGGTGGT
>NZ_RIZI01000117.1 GCF_003721225.1 Acidithiobacillus sulfuriphilus
CTCGTTATAGGCGGTATAGACCTGCACCGCCTCACCGGCCCCATGCTCGGTCCACAGAGTCTTGCCCAGGCGGTCGGGATTGTGGGCAATCACGGCATTGGCGGCCTGCAGGATGGCACCCGTCGAGCGGTAATTCTGCTCCAGGCGCACCACCCGCGTGGCCGGAAAATCCTCGCCGAAGCGCAGAAGATTCTCCACCCGCGCACCGCGCCAGGCATAGATGGCCTGGTCGTCATCTCCCACCACAAAGAGGTTCTGATGCTGGGCCAGGGCCTTGAGCCAGGCATATTGCACGGCGTTGGTGTCCTGGAACTCATCCACAAGGACATGCTGGATGCGGCGCTGGTACTGGGCGAGGATCTCCGGGACCTGCCACAGGCGCAGGGCATAGAGCAGGAGGTCACCGAAATCCACCAGACCGGAACGGGCCTTGGCGCTTTCATAGGCCCCATAGACCTGGGCATAAATCACGGCACCGCGCCCTTCCTGGGTACGCACCTGTTCCGGCCCCCAGCCCTCGTCCTTCCAGCGCGAGATACGCGCGGCCATGGCCCGCGGCGGCCATTGTTTCTCGTCCAACTGCGCCTCGCGCATCACCCGGCGGATGAGACGCAGGCTATCCTCGGCATCCAGCACCTGAAAACCCTCGGGCAAGTCCAGGGCGCCGTGGTGCAGGCGCAATAGGCGATGGGCCACGCCGTGGAAGGTCCCCATCCACAAGGGCCGCAGATCCAGGCTGACCATCCTGCCCAGACGTTCGCGCATCTCCCGCGCCGCCTTGTTGGTGAAGGTCACCGCCAGGATCTCCCCCGGCCGCACGCCGCCTTCCAGCAGATGGGCAATGCGGCTGGTCAACACCCGCGTCTTGCCGGAACCGGCACCCGCCAAAACCAGCGCCGGGCCCGCCGGGGCCGTCACCGCCTCCCATTGGCGCGGGTTCAAACCATTCATCTCTTGCACTCGGTCTCCTCAGGGCGCCCACCTGCGCCACCCTTGAAAATAGGGGCGAGCGGCCCCATTGTTGGGGCATCGCCTTGCAGTCGGGCGACCGCCTGCTATAAGCAATGATAAGGGGGACCGGGTGGAATACAAAGACTATTATCAGATCTTGGGCGTTGAGCGCAGCGCCGATGCCAACGCGATCAAGGCCGCGTACCGCAAGATGGCGCGCAAATATCATCCTGACGTCAGCAAGGAAAAGGACGCCGAGGAGCGCTTCAAGGACCTGCAAGAGGCCTACGAGGTCCTCAAGGACCCCGAAAAGCGGGCCGCCTACGATCAGTTGGGCGCCAATTGGCGGCCTGGCCAGGATTTCCGCCCGCCACCTGGCTGGAACCCGTCGGGGGCCCCCCACGGCGGCCCGGATCTGGGCGGCTTCAGTGATTTTTTCGACTCCCTCTTTGGCGCGCAGGGCCGGGGCGGATTCCGGTCGTCGGGCTTTCAGGCCCATGGTGAAGACAGCGAAGCGGCCATCAGCATCAGCCTGGAAGACGCTGCCCAAGGCGCGCAAAAGAACATCACCCTGGAGATCCCGGCCCTGGGGCCCGATGGGCGCATGCACCGCCAGCCCAAGAACCTCCAGGTGCGGATCCCCAAGGGCGTCACCGAAGGACAGCGCCTGCGCATTGCCGGTCAGGGGGGGCCGGGCATGGGCGGCGGCCCCAACGGGGATCTTTACCTGCACATCCGCTTCCTGGCCCATCCGAAGTTCCGCGTGGAGGGGCGGGATCTCTACCACGATCTGCATATCACGCCTTGGGAAGCGGCCTTGGGCGCCAGCGTCGAGGTGCCGACCCTGGAGGGAGCGGTGCGCATGAAAATTCCGGCGGGCAGTTCCTGCGGCAAGAAACTGCGCCTGGGAGGGAAGGGTTTGCCGGGTCCGGGTGGGAAAACCAGCGGCGATCTCTACGCCATCCTTCAGATCGTCGTGCCCAAAACCCTGAGCGAAAAAGAAACGGCCTTGTTTACCCAGCTCGCCGAGGTCTCCACCTTCCACCCGCGCCGTTGAGCGATGACCGTTGAGGAGCAAAGCGCATGGCACCGACACCCATTCCTGTTTTTGAAGCGGAACTACTGGAGGAGGGGGGCTTTTCTCTGGACTTTTCCCATTTTTGCGCCGTTCTCCAGTGTCCCGAGGGCGAGGCGGTCCAACTCGTTCGCTACGGCGTCATCCATCCCAGCGGCAGCGGCCCGCAACACTGGCGTTTTCGCGCCCTGGATCTCTATCGGGCCCGCCTCAGCCGGCGTCTGATCCGCGATCTGGAACTGGACCTGGCCGGTGCGGCCCTGGCCGTGGAGCTGCTCGAACGCCTGCGGCAACTTTAGCCCGGTGCCCAAGCGGTTGGCGGACCATTTGAAAATGGACGGTGATGCTAGCCTTGGGCACCGGCCTGCGCATAGACCACCACCTGGTTGCGCCCTCCCTGCTTGGCCGCATAGAGGGCATGATCCGCGGCGCGCAACAGGGCTTCGGCATCGCGCACCCCATCCTGCAGACTGGCGATTCCCACACTGACATGCAGGCGTCCTTGCGCTGCGGCAGGCAACGGCACCGTGTCCATTCCCTGGCAGATCCGCTCTCCCAGGGCCCGCGCCCCGGCCGGCGGCGTCTCCGGGCAGATCACCAGAAATTCATCTCCGCCGATGCGGCATAACACATCCTGCTGCCGCGCCAGCCCACGCAGGGCCATACTGAACTGGCACAGGACCTCGTCGCCCAGTTCGTGGCCATGGTCGTCGTTGATTTCCTTGAACTGGTCCAGATCCAGCAACATTACCGCCAAATTCCCCCCATGGCGCTCCGCCACGGCCCATTCCTGCTGCAAACGCTCCACCGCATAACGGCGATTGCGCAGACCGGTCAAGGAATCGGTCAGGGCGGCCTGACGCAATTCGCGATTGCTGTGGGCCAGGCTAGCGGCAAAGCTGTGCAGCTTCTGCCATTTCCGCTGACGGGTGCGCTGCGTTTCCTGCAGGCGCAGCACTACCTGGAGATGGGCATCCAGGACCTGGCTGGAGAGGGGGGCCGCCTCGTAGGCATCCAGGCCCGCCTGAAAGGCGGCCAGCAATTGCACTTCGTCCAGAGCTGGACCGACGCCAAGGACATAGGGCGGCTCCGCCCAGGACGCCGCGCGCAGTGCCGCACAGTCGTTGCGACATGGCCCGTCCGGCAGGCGCCAATCCACGATGACCATCTGGGCCAGCCGTAGCGGATCGAAACTCGTAGCGCCAAGGGGTGATTCGACCACCAATACCTCATGGCCATGCCGGATCAAGCCCTCCGGGAAGCCATCCCCGCCCTTCCCGGGCGCAGCCACCAGCAGGATTGCCATATTGCCAAAGATGCTTTTCGCTGGGCCAACGGTATCGGCACCGGCCGCCGCGGGCACCATGGGCGCAAAGGGGGCAACGATGGGAACCACCTCCTGCAAAAGGCCGCTCCATTCCCCCCAATGCCGCAGCAACTCCTCCCCCAGGGCGAACAGCGACTCTCTGCTCACCCCCAAACGCCCCGCCAAGGCCAGGGCCTCCTCCTGCCCTTCGCGGCCAGCAGCAGGAGACGACAGGCACAGGCCACTCACCAAATCCGCCAGATGGAGCATTTGCGCCACCAGCACATGGCGTTCGACGGGTAGGCCTCCACCAAGCGCAATTTTACTCTCCTGAAAATAGGCGGCCTCCACATAGATCTGCGGCAAGCCCCAATCCTCCAGCATAATCGCCGTCAATTCATCATGATCCGCACCAAGCTGCCCATGCTCTTGCTGGCGCAGCCAGTGGGGATCGGCCGCCTCCGGCGCGACAAGCAAGGCCGCATAGTCCTGCGGGTGGAGCGACGCGAGGGCCAGACGCCCCACCTGACTCAACAGGCCCACCGTAAACATTTCGTCCACCGGAGCCATCCCCAACTGTTTCACCAAGCGTTGGGCCACCAGACCCGTCAGTAATGAGCGCGTCCAAAATGCTGCATAAGGAAAGGTAGGACATGGCCGCCCCGGATCGCTCATCAGCGAAAGGGCCAGGACCAGGCGTTTGACCTGCGCAAAGCCGAGGATCAGGATCGCCTCGCCAACGGCCACCACCGGCCGCCGTTCGAAATGAATCGCGATATTGGCAAGACGCAGGAGTTTGCCCGTGAGAGCGGGATCGGACTGAATGACCTGGGCCAGATCACGGCTGGTCGTGTTTTGCGCATCGATGAGGCGCGCCACCTCCAGGGACACGCCCTTGGGGGAAGGTAGGCGTCCCGTTTTCCGCAACTGCTCAAAAATCCGCCGATCCATATCACCTCCATCAGACCCCTCACCCCACCAGACGCCCTGAAGGAAGCAGCCGCCGCCCAAGAGGACGGACTTTCCCGATCCCCGCTACGCAGCCTACGCCGGCCGTCGCTGGACATCGTGCTCGCCATCGGGTCGCGTTTCATCTTAAATCCGGCCTATGACATCGTTGTTCCGGGCGAAATCCCGCCCCCGGCAAGATGCGCCGCAGGACAACAGCCAAAGTGCCCGGGAGCAAAAAACGACCTCCCATACCTGCCGTTTTCCAGTATATTGAGCATACACGCCGTCGACGCAAAGCAACAGAAGCCATGCCATAGCCAAATCGGCGCAAGGCATGCGGACGGGTAATCGGGGTAACGAGGGGGAAGGGCTATCTAGCCCGTCAGGGGGTAACCGTCGGCATCCTTCCCCCGCAGGCGCCGCCAGCGCACTTGCCAATTCATGCGATTGATAACCACGATGGGCAAGCCGGGGCGGTACTGCCAGGCGTAACCGTCGTGGCTGGCTTGATGGTGGCCGCGTTTACGGTCAAACTCCTGCGCGCAGAGGGCAACCTCCGGCAAGGATCGGCGCAGCAGCCCGTAGCCCCCGCCGGTGAGGAAGTGCTCCACGCTGATCCACGGGAAGGGGCGGCGGTTCTGGAATAGCTCGGCGTCAATGGCCTCGCTCTGCGCAAAATCGATATAAGGCATCGCCATGACCAGGCGAATCCGTTTTCGCGCCTTCGTGCCTACTGGGACAAAACCGGCCGCCTTGGGTAAACTAATAAAAAGGGGTTATGGCATATCCCGCCTTGGCGACATCGGCAGCAACCCCAAGTTTGCGATAATTGCTCGTTCCAACAAGAAAAAGGAGAATCCCATGCGATATCCGTTCCTTTCCCTGTGCCGGCCCATGCTGCGATCGGGATCGTTCATCGCCTTGTCATTATTGGCCCCGGCAGCCCAGGCCGTTCAGATCATGGGTAATAGCGCTCCCTATTTGAGTGTCGGAGCTGGTGTATTCAACCTGGTCGGGGCCGTAAACGCTTACGGATACAATCACACCCCGGCGGAAATCAATGTCGAATATCAGACGGGCGACAAGCTGTATGGTATCGGGTTCGCCTGGGGTCTTCTGGCCAACAGTGATGGCGGCGTCGATGGCTACGGTGGTCTTTATTCCAACATCGCCTTGACCCCCCACTGGATACTGACCCCCCTGGCGGCACTCAGCGGCTATCGCCAGGGTAGCAGTAAAGATTTGGGGAGCACTTTCCTCTTTCGTCTGGAGCTGGGCCTTGCCTACCAACTGGATAACGGTAGCCGGGTAGGGCTGAAAATAGCTCATCTGTCCAATGGCGATCTCTACGCACGGAACCCGGGAGAGAACGAAGTCCTGCTGACCTACGCATTTCCCCTCGATTGAACCGCGGACAAATCGATGGCGTCCGAAAGGACGATAAAAATGGATACGGGGAGGCGCCTTGGCATGCCCGGACGGATTCGTCCTCCGGGCAGTTCGGCGCCGGAGCCGGCTGTCCAGCAAACGGCTTAACCCCCCCCCAGCCCGACGTATTCCGGTGCGCCACCGCCGCCATTTTTATGACACTTTTAGACCTAATTTTTTTATCATTATTTTCATGCTATTGGAATTCTATAGAGTGATTTTCGGCTATATTGTGCCGCCCTAATGGCTGTGCTTGAATGAAGACGGCAATGAAGGGAGCGCAACATGCCAACCGGGATATTTCAAAGGTCCGCAAAGGCCCCTTCCCGTCTCGACACCCCATCCCTGTCCATCCTCTGCATCATGGTCCTGGCCGCAGGGCCGGACCCGGCGGACGCCGCTTCTTTCGACTGCCGCAGGGCCAGCACAGTCCCTGAAAAGGCCATCTGCGCCGATCCCCGGCTCAACTTCCTGGACGAGCGACTCAACAAGAACTACAGGACCCTTACCCTGCTGATGGAGCAGGCGGGCAACTACACCCAATCGCTCAAGGCCGTGGAAGACCGCCAGGAGAAATGGCTCAGGGAGCGTAACGCCTGCGGCGCCGATGCATTCTGCATCGCCAATGCCTACGGCCAGCGCCTTGCCGAAATCGGCTACTGCTATCTACCCGACAAACCCGCCAAGCAGTCGGGGGCCGGGCCGGCCCCCGACTGCGCCGAACTCCGCCCCGCCTACCGTCTTGCGCAAGCGTCCGCCTGCGCCTACCGCGTGGACGTGACCATGTCCAACCAAGGCGGCCCCTGCGGGCCCCAATGGACCGTGGTTGATCCCCGATCGATCGGAATAGAAAATAAATATTTTCATGACAAAGACTCGGGATTCGATGCCATCCTCTTGCGGGATCGCCAAAGCGGGAAATATTTACTCGCCTTTCGCGGCACCGATGGTCTGACGGCCATCAACGACTGGATGACCAACGGCCAGCAAGCGGTCGGGTTGGTTGCAGAGCAGTATGAACAAGCGCGGGATCTCGCCAAGGAACTGCAAAAGAAACTACCCAGGAACAGTGTGATCGGGACTACCGGCCACTCCCTGGGAGGCGGGCTCGCCACCACCGCCGCTTTGCAACTCCATGCGCCAGCCACCGTCTTTGATCCCGCCGCCCTGCACCCGCGGGTCGCCCGAAAATTGGGGTTGAACTATGACGAGGCGGGGCGATTGGCCACCGTCTATGCGGTGCAGGGGGATCCCTTGACTGCCGTTCAGGACGGTCCCCTGCTGCCTTTGCCGGCTTCTCCCTATGCCATGCCCAACCCGCTGCCCTCCGCCCCGGGCCGCCGGATTCCCCTCGATCCCCCTCCGCACACTGCGGTTGAGGGCTTAAATCCCAAGCATTATCACGATATCGACACCCTCCTGGAAGCGCTCCGGCGCCGGGCTTCCGGGCGCGGTTGTCCCCTGTAATGACCCTTAGGAGAAGCGCATGCCCAAATGGCTCATCATCCTCATCATCACGACCCTGCTGGTGGCGGGCGCCCTGCTGTCCCGCCACTTCCTCATGCCCTGGGACAACCCCAACCCCGACAGGGCCCTGCTCGACGCCCTCCATACGGGCAACCTCGCCAAGTTCCAACGCCTGCTGGCGAAGGGCGCCAACCCCAACGCCCATTTGCCAGACAAACACGGCGTCATGTGCGACGCCACCGAACCCGGCAAGGAGGCCTTCCTCAAGGCCGCCATCGCCCATGGCGGCAATGTGAACCTCTACACCGACGTGTCTTCCATTTTCGCCACCCCGTTGAACTGCGCCATCAGCCACGAAAATTCCCGGGCCTTCCATACCCTCCTGGACCATGGGGCCGACCTCAATCTGCCGGGCTGCCCCACCTGTGGTTCCGGGTCAGAAAGGAGGCCGCTGGATGTCGCCGCTAGCCTTGATAACTGGGATATGGTTCTTGAGATATTGAAACGCTTCGAGAAGGCGGGGGGGCTTCCCCGGGACCAGGTGGAAGGGGTCATTCATGACATCGAAAATTTCTCCCTGGGCGAAGGGGGCACGGCCTACCCCCAGCGCGAGCGGGTCATCGCCTATCTGCGCGCCCGCGGCTACGCCGTCGGCCCGGCGGCCACCTATCATCGCCATCCCTCCGCCCCCACCAAGGGTCAGCCATGAATCCGTCCATTCCTTCCGTCCGCACGCCCCAACCGCCCCGTTGGCGGGTCGCTCTGGAACTCTGGGGCAACCTGTCCTGGTCGGCCCTCCTGTACCTCTTTCTTCCCGCGTTGGCGATGGTCTATGCCTGGTACGAGATCTTCCTCCTCTATGCCCGCCACAACAGTTCCGGGGGAGCAGGATACGCGTTGTTCATCATCTTCCTGGTTTATGTCTTGCCTTTTCTCGGCCTGCTCCTGATCAGCGCGCTATCCTTCTCCTCTTTACTCCTGTGGCGCCGCTATCCCACTTATCGGCCCTTTCCTTGGCGGGGACAGCGCTGGGCCTTCGCCGTCGGGGATACGCCCATTACCTCCCGGCTTCCCCTCTTCATGGCCGTACCGTTGTGGTGGGCCTTTACCTGGCGCATGACCGTGTTGGTGCTGCTGGTGCTGCTGGCCTGGCTGGGATTGATCCCGATGGGGCCCGAACTCTCATACCCACCCCTTCCGCCAGACCACGTGCTGTTCTTGCTCCAGATGCTCACTCCCGTCTGGCACAATCCCCAGGCGGCCATAAACCTGTGCGGCGTCGTCCTGCCGCTCCTGTTCGTACTGGCCTGGGTCGCGACCTACTGGCTGCTACGCTGGCCTTGGGGCAAAACCCGCCTGACGGTGACCCCGGCACGTGGATGATGGTGGGCGCCTCGCAGGCGCCCTATCTGCCAGAACGGTCGCGGCGTCCGCCAATGCGGCAGCCTGCCGCAGACCGGTCTCTGGGGAGTTGCGGGAATGCAAGGCCACCGCATATCCCGCATGGGCAAGGCGCTGCGCGATGGCGAGGCCGATGCCCGAGGTGGAGCCGGTGACGAGCGCGACACGCGGTTCAGCGGTCACGGAGCCCGCTCTGATGGATCATAACTGCTCACCTCCAGCAAATAGCCATCCGGATCCCGGAAGTAGATCGAGGTGATCGGCCCTGTGGCGCCCGTACGGGGAACCGGGCCGGCTTCCAGGGCGACTCCGCAGTCCTGCAGATGGGCGATGACCTCATGGATACCATCCGTTGTGATGAAGCACAAATCCGCCGACCCCGGAGCGGGGCTGGCCGCATGGGGCGCTATGGGATGCCCTGCCGGATGCAGGTTGATTTTTTGCTGTCCAAAGATCAGGGCCTTGCGCTGATCGCCAAAGGTCATTTCCTGCATTCCCAGCACTCGGGTATAGAAGGCGACCGTAGCGGCCATATCCGCCACGGTCAGGACGAGGTGATCCAGGTGGTCAATGCGCATGGTTCATTCTTCAGAAGATGGTCTGACGGGCCAACGGCGACTCCACTCGCAGCTTGATGCGGCGCATGCAGGTCAGCCTAGCACTATTCCTTTAAGCTGCATCGTCCATCTGTCGATTTTGCCAGGATTGCGATCCAGGCGGCAGCAAAGATCATAAAGATCATATTATGGTATGCAAACGCAACCTTTGTGGTCCGAAAATGGCGAGACATCCAAGAGGACTTGTCCTATAAATGACGCATGAATCAACAGGAACTCGACCGTGAAGTTTGCTATCGCGCCCTTCTTACCCGCGATGCACGGTTTGACGGCCAGTTCTACACGGCGGTTCTCTCCACCGGGATCTATTGCCGTCCGATTTGCCCTGCGCGACCGCCGAAGATCGAAAATTGCCTCTTTCTTCCCAGCGCGGCGGCGGCCCATCAGATGGGATTCAGGCCATGTTTGCGGTGCCGCCCCGAGGTGAATCCCGCCAAGCAACGCACCCAGGCTGGTTCCAACCTGGTTGACCATGCCTTGCGGTGGATCAGTGAGGGCGCCTTCGACGATGACTGCGTGGAACATTTGGCTGAGCGATTGGGCGTCAGTGGACGACATCTCCGACGGCTATTCGCCCGCGAACTGGGCACTACGCCGATAGCCGTAGCACAGGCCCAGCGTGTTCTTCTGGCGAAAAAAATGATTGTGGAGACAACGCTGTCGATGACGGATGTTGCCATCGCCGCAGGCTTCGGTAGTGTCCGCCGTTTCAACGATGCCATGCGACGAAACTATGGAAGGGCTCCGAAAACAATGCGGCACACCTCGACATCAAACGGCAACATGGCTGCGGGCATCGCGCTGAAGCTTCCGTTCACCCCTCCCTATGACTGGGAGGCCATGATCGATTTTCTCGCCGGAAGGGCCATCCCTGGGGTAGAAGCCGTGGACGCCGGAAAATATGCCCGCTCATTTCAATTGGATGGCGTGCACGGCATTGTCGAAGTCCAGCAAGAGCGGGAAACCAATCATCTTTTAGCCACTATTCATGCCACTGAAGTTCCCCCCATAGGCATTATTGTCGCAAGACTCCGCCGCTTGTTTGATCTGGATGCCAACATCGGGATGATTGATACGCATCTTTCCGCAGACCCACGCCTAGCAGCGCGGGTGAGGGAAAGACCCGGGCTCAGGGTACCTGGCAGCTGGGATCTCTTTGAACTAACGGTCCGGGCGGTATTGGGCCAACAGATCAGCGTCGCTGCGGCCACCACGCTGTCCGGTCGCCTCGTTGCGACCCTTGGAGAACCCCTCAAGGGAGATTTCGCAGCGACTTTGGAAAAGACCGGCATCTCCATGATTTTCCCGTTACCCGCCGCTGTCATGACTGCCAACCTGACACCTATTGGATTAACCCGCGCGCGGGAAAAGGCTTTGCAGTCCCTCGCTACAGCCGTGCATGAGGATCGGCTTTTCTTTCAGCCTCAACCATCACCCAATAAAACCATAGAAAAACTCTGTGAGCTGCCCGGTATCGGCCCATGGACGGCTCACTATATCGCCATGCGCGGATACCGCGACCCGGACGCATTCCCGCATTCGGACTTGGGGTTGCTGCGCGCCCTGGAAACAAAGAACGGCCGCCCTACCCCGGCTGAACTGCTGGCCATCGCCGAGGCATGGAGACCCTGGCGCGCCTATGGGGCTATGCGATTGTGGGTTCAACCGAAGATATTAACGGCCACACGCTGATGGAAGGTGCGCGCGACGACCCAGAAAGATCCAGCGCCTAAAAGTTGCCGCCCTCGTGCCTCAATAGCCAGCGTTTCCGCTCTATACCCCCGGCATATCCCGTCAACGAACCGTCTGAACCTATGACCCTATGGCAGGGAACGACGATACCCACGGGATTCGCCCCATTTGCACCGGCAACGGCCCGAACAGCGGAGCCTCGGCCTATTGCCCCGGCTTGTTCTTGATAGCTGCGCGTATGTCCTGCAGGAATCGTGCGCAAAAAGGTCCAGACAGATTGCTGAAATGAGGTGCCGCCCGTTTTCACCGGAACCGCATTGAGCGCGCTCAGGTCACCACTCCAGTAGGCATCAAGGCAGTCATGAATATTTTTTTGAACAGCACCCATTCCCAGATCAAAGCCCTGTCGACCATAGTGCAGTTGCAACAACCTCCGCATCCGGCTTTCGCTGTCCGCCCAATCCAGCGCGCGGAGCCAACCTTGAATATCGGTGACGAGCAACATGGTCCCCAACGGGGTTGCTACATGCTCCATTTGAAGACGAAGCGGCTCATTCGGCATCGGATACCCCATACATAACGGATTTCGGAATCATGCTACCCCATGCTGCCGAGAGATTCTCGCCAGTTTCGGACCTCCAAACTTCTTTTCGCCGAATGCACTAGTCCGTCTAACCGTTGGCGGCGATCATTTGGAAATCAAGAAGTTCATCCGGTTCTCCGCTATAAACCTGAAACACGGTGGTCTCGATGGCTAAAAAAGCGCCATGAGCCAATCCGTTGGGATGCAGGAGGTAATCCCCCGGGAAGAGACGCTGCCGGCCCGACTTGTCACAGTGGCCGCCGGAGAGAATGTAGATATGCTCCTCGGAGCGGGCATTCGCCACGATCTTGATGAGCATTCCTGGCGGTGGGGAGAAGCGGACGATCTGCGCCATGCCGCCGCCTTCGGATCGGCGGTCGCTCAAGACCTTGAAATGAACCGTTTCCTCGCCTTGGAAGAGGGACAGCTCCCCCAGTGCCTGGCTGCCGGGGATCCACGGCATCCGCTCTGGCGTGGCGGTGATGGGGTGCAGGGACATGGCATTCTCCTTTTTTTTCGCGGTCACGAAAGAGCAGCCACTATACTCCCATGAAGGAGCCGCTGGTTTCGATGACGATCGAAATATGGAATAGGGAGGAAGTGCGCACATGGAACTGCCCAAAGTGGTCGCGTTGCTAGGGGTTCCGGCCCGTGCCGCCATGGCCTGGGCCCTGGTCGGAGGCGACGCGTTACCCGCCAGTGAACTGGCCTACCGGGCAGGGGTGACCCCCCAGACCGCCAGCCATCATTTGGCCCGGATGGTGGATGGTGGACTGCTTGCGGTGGAACGCTGCCTACGCTACCGCTACTATCGTTTGGCCAGTCCGGCGGTAGCCGAAATCCTGGAGAATCTGATGGCGTTGTCCGGCCCGCCGATCCTCAAGAATCGCCCAGACCACGCCGCGGTGGATCCCTTGCGCCAGGCAAGGAGTTGTTACGATCATCTGGCGGGGAGTCTCGCGGTTGCCTTGGCGGATACCCTACAGCGCAACGGGTGGATCAACCTACAGGAACGCGATTATCAGGTTACAGAGGTTGGCGAACACGGATTCGCGGCCTTCGGGTTGGATCTGCCCGCCCTACGTCATCAGCAGCGGCTTTTCGCGCGGCGCTGTATCGATTGGAGCGAGCGTCGCCCCCATATCGGCGGAGCGCTGGGGGCCGCGTTGATGACGCGGTTCCAGGAGTCGGGATGGATACGGAAAAACCCCGGAGATCGAAAAATCTGGGTTTCGAGTGCCGGCCAGCAAGGGCTATGGAATACCTTTGGTATTGATGCGACACTATAAGTGGTCGCGATATGCCGATGCACCAGATTCTCTTGCACCCGAAACCCCGCCAAGCTGATCGCTTCATGCCCTTCCTGCAAAGACGCTCGCCGGATTGGGAGTGACCTGGCCGCAGTTCTCGGTGCTGACGATGATCGCATCCTACCTCGGCGCCTCGGGTGCCGACTTGGCGCGATTGTCCTTATTGACCCCGCAAACCGTCAGCGTCATCGTAAACAATCTGGAGAAAGCCGGATGGGTGGTCCGGCGAGCGCACGATCAACATGGCCGAATTCTGGTCCTGGAGATCACGGATGCCGGCTGTCACCGGCCGGCAATATGGTGCCACCGATGGTCGGCGTAATGGCGCCATTTCCAAGTGCCGAAATCGGGGTCTCAAACAGGGTCAA
>NZ_RIZI01000118.1 GCF_003721225.1 Acidithiobacillus sulfuriphilus
TTGATATTGGAGATGCCGACCACATCGTGGTCCACCAGGGTCAAACGGCCGATACCCGCCCGGGCGAGGTTTTCGGCGACGTAGCCCCCCACCCCGCCGACACCGGCGATGAGCACATGGCGATCGGCGAGGTTCCGTACGCCCTGGGCACCGAGAAGAATCTCGGTGCGGGCAAAGGGATGGGTCATGCTGGCTGCTCCTGTGCGGGAATGGAAAAGAGGGTACGGGCATTGGCGGTGGTGATGGCGGCGAGGTCCCGAGCGCTTTCCCGGCGCAAACCGGCCATGACGTTGAGTACTTCGCCTAACAAAGCGGGCTCGTTCCGCTCGCCTTGATGGCCCCACAAGGGCTGATAGGGGGCATCTGTCTCCAGGAGGATGGCCGTTGCCGGCAAGCCGCTCACCAAGGCACGCAGGCGTTGCGCCCGCGGGTAGGTGATGGCACCGCCAAAACCCAGGAGGAAGCCCTGGTTGATGAGTTGCCGGGCCTGGACAGCACTCCCGGCAAAGCTATGCACCACCCCGCGCACTCCGGGATAACGCCGCAGGGTAAGCAGAAGATCCTCTACGGCATGGCGGGCGTGGAGAATCACCGGCAGGCCCGCCGCCCGCGCCATGCCCAATTGCCGCATCAAAAAGCGCTGCTGGGGGGCAAGGTCCGGTGCCCCCGGCCAACGATCCAGACCGATCTCGCCGATGGCGACGGCCTCGGGAAGGTAGTCCTCCAGCCGCTGCAAATCCCGGTCCGTATGTTCCGTTACCAAGCCCGGGTGAATGCCATAGGCGGGATGGAGATTGGGATCACTGGCGCAAAGGGATCGCAGTCGCTCCCAGTAAGCGGCGCTATAGGCGGGTACGACCATCTGCGTAACGCCTGCCTGGCGTGCCCGTTGCAATACCTCGGCGCGATCCGTGGCGAAGATCGCGTCATCGAGGTGGCAATGGCTATCGAACAGATTCAGCAAGGGCGCTTCCATATATTCATCATAAACCTTAAACGCAACGGGGTGGCAATGCCACCCCGTTGCGTCCTTGGCTGTATAAAGCGACTACTCGTAAACCTGTTCGCCATGCTGGGTGACGTCCAGACCCTCGCGTTCCTGCTCTTCACTGACCCGCAAGCCCAGCGTCCAGTCGATCACCTTGAGGATGACGAAGCTCACGATGCCATCATACAGGATGGTGACCCCCACTCCCTTGGCCTGAATCAACAGTTGCCCCAGGTTGCCTTCCAGAACGCCCGCCGTGCCACCAATGGCCTTGACGGCAAAGATACCGGTCAGCAGCGCTCCTACGATTCCCCCGATAGCGTGGACCCCAAAGGCATCCAGTGAATCATCGTAACCCAGCCAGTTTTTCAGATAGACCGCCGCCCAGAAGCAGATCACCCCGGCCGCCAGGCCAATCCATAGCGCACCCATGGGGTCGACGAAGCCCGAGGCGGGGGTGATGGCGACGAGGCCGGCCACCGCACCGGAGGTCATACCCAGCAGGGTGGGTTTGCCGCGCACGATCCATTCGGCAAACATCCAGCCCAGGGCCGCTACCGCCGTAGCGATCTGGGTAACGGCCATGGCCATTCCCGCGCGATCGCTGGCCGCCACCGCCGAGCCCGCATTGAAGCCGAACCAGCCCACCCAGAGGAGCGCCGCGCCAATCAGGGTATAGATGAGGTTGTTGGGATGCATGGCATCATGGCGAAAGCCGATACGTTTACCCATGACCAGGGCTGCCACCAGGCCCGCCACACCTGCATTGATATGCACTACGGTGCCACCGGCGTAGTCCAGCACGCCATCACCGCCCAGCCAGCCGCCGGGGCCCCAGACCATGTGGGCGATGGGCGCATAGACCAGCAACGACCACAGGGCGGTGAACCACAGCAGGGCGGAAAACTTCATCCGCTCGGCAAAGGCGCCGACGATGAGGGCGGGTGTAATGATGGCAAAGGTCATTTGAAAGGTCATATAGACCGACTCAGGGATGGTCGGAGCGAGGCCGTTGACGGCATCCAGCCCCATGCCCTGCAAAAAGAAGCGGCTCAACCCGCCAATAAAACCGCTGCCGGACGTAAATGCCAGCGAATAGCCGGCGAACATCCACACCACCGAAATCACGCAGGTAACGGCGAAACTCTGGGCGGCCGTTGCCAGGACGTTCTTTTTGCGTACCATACCGGCATAAAACAATGCTAGGCCGGGTATGGTCATCAGCAGCACCAGCGCCGTAGATGTCAGCATCCAGGCCGTATCTCCGGAATTAAACACCGGTGCGGTATCCGCCTGCGCCAAAGGGCTGGCCAAGCAAAGCATTGCCCCCAGCAACCCCGTCCAATGAGATATTTTCATTGCTCCCTCCCTTGCATGAGTGGATCCTCGAAATAATCCGTAAAAATGACCGTGTGAAGATAAGCAAAGCTCATGCCTATCATTTATCTTATTGTTTTAACATCAATTAATAAAAATATGCGGATGATGAGCCAATCTTGTGCACCAATATGGTGCATACTGGATGGGCTTGCACCTCTTGCCGATATGATTGGCTTTCGTTCTAATGACGAGATACCTGTTTTTCGGAGGTGCGGGAGATGCGAACCCAAGCGGTACAAATCGCCATTCTGGGCAATGGCCCCATCGCCAGGAGCCTTGCCCTCGCCTTGGCAGACACCCCCATCAACATGGTCATGCTGGATACTTTTCCCCCGCAACAGGCACGCCCTCCCCAGCCCGATCGTACCGTCGCCCTGGCCTTGGGCACCCGCCGCCTGCTGCAGGATCTGCAGGTAGCCCTGCCGCTGCAGGGTTCGGCGGCCATCCGCACCGTGCAGATCACCCAGCAAGGGGCTTCGGGCCAAGTCAAACTGGAGGCCCAATTGCTCGGCAGCCCCGAAGGTATACTGGGAGAGGTGGCGAGTCTGGACCACCTGGGAGATGCACTGGAGACGGCTTTGGGCCGTTGCCCCAATTTGGTGCAAATGACGGCCGGACCGGTGCAGGATCTCCAATGGCACCCTGACCGGGTGATCCTGAAATGGCCGGAACTGCAGGTGGAGGCCGAACTGGTGGTGGTGGCCGACGGTGGGCATGGCCATCTGCAGAGTCTGGCCCATTTGCAGCGACTGGGCTGGGATCACAATCGTCACGCCATCGTCAGCACCGTCACACCCCGGGAAAAGGTCTGTGGCATCGCCTATGAACACTTTCTCGACAGCGGTCCCCTGGCCTTCCTGCCCATTGGCGACGGCCAGTTTTCCATCGTCTGGAGTCTGCGCCCCAAGGATGCCAGCCGCATCCTGGCCCTCCCCGAAGGCCCATTTCTCGAAGCCCTGAACCGGCAGCGGCCGAGGGGCCTCCCGCCCCTCATCGGCAGCGGCCCGCGCAGCGTCTACCCGCTCTTTTTCCAGCGCCTCTGGGCCCAGCCCCAGCAGCGCATGGCCCTGGTGGGCAATGCGGCGCAGACCATTCATCCCTTGGCGGGACAGGGCTATAATCTGGGTTTGCGCGATGTCATCACCCTCGCAGCATTGCTGCGGCGAGCCGCCGCCGGCGCAGAGGATATGGGCGATGCCAAATTGCTCTCCGACTATGCCCGCATCCGTCGCCGCGACCGCCTGGAGACCATTGCCTTCACCGAGACCATGAATCGTCTTTTCGGCGCCCGCCTCCTGCCCCTGCGCCTCGTCCGGGCGACCGCGTTGGTGGCGCTGGAACGGCTGCCAGCCATCAAACGGGAACTGGCGGCGCGCTTGGCTGGCATTGAGCTGCCGGCGGCCAGCACCATCCCTGACCTCATCACGGAGCCCCGCCATGTCTGATTCCTTGCGTAACGATCTGGTGGTATCCGGGGGCGGCATGGTGGGAGCGAGTCTAGCCCTGGCCGTGGGCCGGATGGGGTTGCGGGTACGGCTTTTTGAACGGCGCTCGCGGGAAGCCTGCCACGCTGCCGATCCCTATGAACGGGCCAGCCTCGTTTCCTTGGGCTCGGGCCGCTTCCTCGCCGGCATCGGCATCGATGTGGCCGCCCTGGGTACGCCGGTGGCGCGCATGCGCGTCTGGGACGGTCAGGGATTTGGCAGCATCCATCTCGATGCCGAGGATGGCGGGGAAACGTTGCTGGGGCATATTTGCGAAAACCGGCGCCTGGAACAGGCCATCCACGGGGCCATCGGCGCGACCGATGATGCCGTGCTGCACTATGCCGAAGAACTGGTGGAAACAGCGCCATGCCAGCCGGAAATCGTTCTGCGGAGCAATCAGGGCGGCAGGCTTTCCGCCACCTTGCTGGCCGTTGCCGAGGGTCGGCAGTCGCCCCTGCGCAAACAGGTGGTCAACGCCCCCCTTTTCCGCGAAGGCTATGGCCAGGATGGGATCACCGCCACGGTGTGGATGGAGAAGCCCCACCGTCACATCGCCTACCAGCGTTTTTTGGACAGCGGTCCCCTGGCCATCCTGCCCTTTCGCAATGACCACGATGGCCAGCCGCGGGCCTCCCTGGTGTGGAGCGCCAAGCGCCCCTTGGCGAGACGCCTCATGGCCATGGATGACAGCGCTTTTCTGGCGGCATTGAATGAGGCCTTCGGACCGCAACTAGGCCGTTTTTACCAGATCGGGCCGCGCGCCGCCTTTGCTTTGTCGGGCCTGCACAGCAGCCGTTATATCGGCCGGCGCGCGGTGCTGTTGGGCGATAGCGCCCATGGGGTACACCCCCTCGCCGGCTTGGGCGTCAACCTCGGGCTACGGGATGCCGAAACCCTGGCAACGCTCATCGGCACCGCCATCACCCGCCAGGAGGACTGGGGAGAGCCGGCGACGCTGCGCTCTTTCCAGGCCCAACGACGGCCGGACAATCTCGCCACCGTACTGGCCTGCGGCGGTTTGAGCCACCTCTTTTCCAACAACCATCGCGGCCTTGCCACCCTCCGTGACGCCGGCATGTTCGCTACGGGCTTCCTCTTTCCCCTCAAACGTTTTCTCATCCGCCAGGCCATGGGCCTTTAAGGAGTCAACCGATGCAACACAAGATAGCCGATGACATTGCCGCCGCCATTGGCGACACCATCGCCCGCCTGGGTACCGTCAAGGAGGATGTGGACAAGCAGGTGCGCGCCATCGTGGCCAATACCCTGGATCGCCTGGATATCGTCACCCGCGACGAATTCGACGTGCAACAGGAATTGGTGAGCCGCCTGGCCGCCCGCGTCACCGCGCTGGAAAACCGCCTTACTACCCTGGAAGCCGAGGGCGGCGTTACGGACGAGCCCGGCGAGGATTGACGCTTGACCCTCGCCGTGGTGCACAGCCGGGCAGTGACCGGCGTACAGGCGGCCGAGGTCACGGTAGAATGCGATCTGGGACCAGGCCTGCCCACCTTCGCCGTGGTCGGGCTGGCGGAAACGGCGGTCAAGGAGGCCCGCGACCGGGTGCGTTCGGCCATTCAGAATAGTGGTTTTGAATTCCCCGCCCGGCGCGTGGTGATCAATCTCGCCCCCGCCCATCTGCCCAAGGCCGGCGGTTGTTTTGATCTACCCATCGCCCTGGGGATTCTCGCCGCCAGCGGGCAGATCCCGGTTACCGCCTTGGCGGATATCGAAGTGCTGGGCGAACTCGCCCTGGACGGCACGCTGCGGCCGGTGGCGGGGGTACTGGCCAGCACTCTGGCGGCGGGCAAGGCGGCGCGCAGCATCCTCGTCCCCGCAGACAACGCCCAGGAAGCCGCCTTGGCGGATTGCGCGGCGGTTTTTTCGGCAAGCTCCCTGACCGTGGCCACGGCCCATTTGCGCGGCCAATGCCCGTTGCCTCCCACCCTGGCGAATACCGCTCCGGCCACCCGTTCCGCATACCCCGATTTGCGCGATGTGCGCGGCCAGGAAGGCGCGAAGCGGGCCCTGCTGATAGCGGCGGTAGGCGGCCATCACCTGCTCCTTTCCGGCCCGCCGGGTACGGGCAAGAGCATGCTAGCCGCGCGCCTGCCCGGGCTTTTACCGCCCCTGCGCCGCGAGGAGGCGCTGGAGGTGGCCGCCATCCATAGCCTGCATGGTGCCGGCTTTGACGTGCAGCGCTGGGGACAGCGCCCCTTCCGCTCCCCCCACCATAGCGCCTCAGCCGCGGCCCTCGTGGGCGGCGGCTCCAACCCGCGGCCCGGCGAGATCAGCCTCGCCCATGGCGGCGTGCTCTTTCTCGATGAACTGACCGAGTTTCCCCGGCCAGTGCTGGAGGTCCTGCGCGAGCCCCTGGAGAGCGGCGAGATCCATATTGCCCGGGCCACGCGACGCGCCACCTTTCCCGCCCGCTTTCAACTCGTCGCCGCCATGAATCCCTGTCCCTGCGGCCACTTGGGCAACCCCTTGCAAGCCTGTCGCTGCACCCCGGCGCAGATTGCCCAATACCGTGGGCGGCTTTCGGGGCCGCTGCTGGATCGCATCGATATCCAGATGGAAGTACCTCCCCTCCCCATTCAGGATCTGCAGGCCGCGCCCCAAGGCGAAAGTTCGGAGATCCTGCGCCTCCATGTGGTGGCCGCCATGGAACGCCAGTGGCAGCGCCAGCAATGCCGCAACGCCCAGTTGCAGGGTGACGCCCTGGATCGGGCCTGCGCCCTGGATAACGCCGGTCAGCAGTTGCTCAACCGCGCCATGGAGCGCCTGCGCCTGTCCGCACGGGCTTATCATCGCATCCTGCGCGTGGCGCGCAGTATTGCCGACCTGGAAAACAGTACCGATCTCCAGGCCGACCATATCGGCGAAGCCATCCAGTACCGTCGCCTGGCGCAAAGCCTTTCCGCCTGAGTAGCGCGTCATACCGGTCCGGCGCGAAAACGGCGCGGGACTTTGCCCATCCGGCTACCGCCCTTCTGGATCCGCCACCTGCTGTTTTTTCGGTTTAAGGGTCATGTCCTTTGACAGTCCGAAAAGAAGCCTGCTATTCTTTTCATAAGATACCGACCACGCGGTATCTTATGAAAAGGCCTTTCCAGGGGACCATTATGAGCCAAGCACCGAAATCTGCAGACCTTTTTTCCCCCTTCTCCATCGGCGGCTTTACCCTGCGCAATCGTATCGGCCTGGCGCCCATGACGCGCATGTCCTCGGAAAAGGACAGCATCCCCCGCGAGGACGTGCTGGAGTTTCTGGTACGGCGGGCCGAAAATGACGTGGCGCTGATCACCACCGAGGCCGTCGTCAGCGATTATGAGAGCGCCCAAGGTTATCCGGGTCAGGCGCGGGTGACTACCCAGCGGCAGATTGATGCCTGGCGCGGCGTTACCGACCGCATCCGTGCCGCCGGTGCCGTTTCCATCCTGCAGATTTTCCATTGCGGGCGGGTGGCCTGGAATGAGGTCAACCCGGCTGGTCGCTGCATTGCCCCCAGCGCCATCCGCCCGGAGCAGCCCAATCCCCTCACGGGCCAGCCCTACCCTCTGCCCGATGCCATGAGCGAGTTCGACATCGCCCACGTGATCAACGGCTTTGTGGAGACGGTCAAGGGCGGCGTGGCGGCGGGCTTCGACGGCATCGAGATCCACGGTGCCCACGGCTATCTGATCAACGCGTTCCTTTCCGCCTATTCCAACCGGCGCACGGATGCTTACGGTGGTTCAAGCAAAAACCGCTTTCGCTTTGCCCGGGAGGTGATCGAGGCCGTGCGGCCACATATTCCCGCCGACAAGTTGCTGTTCTTCCGCATCTCCAATTGGGGCGTGGTGGATATGCAGGTCTCCCTCTTTGCCGATGTCCGGGAATGGCAGGAAGTCATCGGTTATCTGGATGCCTTGCCCATTGACGGTATTTCCGTATCGACCTATCGGTTCTCCGACGAGGCCTTTGGCAGTGGCCGCAACATGGCGCAGCTCACCCGCGAGAGGACGTGCAAGCCCTTGCTGATCTGTGGGCAGATCCATGATCGCGCCAGCGCCGAGGCGGCCCTGGCGGATGCCGAACTCGTGCTGTCCGGCAAGTCGCTGCTTCTCAACCCGCACTGGGTGGCGGGTTTGCGGGCCGGCAAGGAAATGCCGGCATTCAGTTCGGAGGCGGCCAATATCGCTTATACGGAAACCCCTCTTCCCTAGCCCCGGAAGACCCCGCCACGGCCTCCCGGCGGGCGAGGGCGGCCATCCGCCCAAAGTAATGCCGGGCCATGGCGGGGTTCCTGGGGACGCTCATTCCTTCCTCATAGGCCAGACCCAGGTCAAAGTCGGCGCGTGCACAGCCCCCTTGGGCAGCGCGGCGGTACCAGGCCAGGGCGGTGGCGGCATCCTTGCCCACCGTTCGTTCCTTTTTGACGATGGGCGGGGCATAGAGGGTGCCCAGATAGAGTTCGGCGCGGGCGTTGCCCTGCTCCGCCAGGTTGCGCAGACGGGCCAGGGCTTGGGGGCTCTGTTCTGCGGCATTGCGCAGGGCTTCCAGGCCCGCCGCCCCCGCCCACCCGGGCAACGCGAGCAGGACCACAAGCAACAGCCAGCGCGTGCGCGTCCGCTCACGCCTCTGCTGCATGTTCCCTGGTGGCATGGAAGCGCACCTTCGGCCAGCGCTCCATGGTCAGATCCAGATTTACCCGCGAAGGCGCCAGATAGGCCAGCCGCCCGCCGGCATCCTCGGCCAGTTGCTCCTCGTGCTTGCGGGTAAAGTCGGCCAGGGTCTTGTCGTCTTCCGCCTCGATCCAGCGCGCGGTCTGCACCGTCACCGGCTCAAAGACGGCTTCCACGGCATATTCGCCGCGCAGGCGCTCGGCCACCACGTCAAACTGCAGGCTGCCCACGGCGCCGAGAATGGGATCCCCACCCTGCAAACGGCGAAAGACCTGGGTCGCGCCTTCTTCCGCCAATTGCTGCAGACCTTTTTGCAACTGCTTGGCTTTGAGGGGGTTTTTCAGGCGCACCCGGCGGAAGAGTTCGGGCGCGAAGTAAGGGATGCCGGTAAACTGCAGGGCCTCGCCCTGGCTGAAGCTGTCGCCGATCTGGATACTGCCGTGGTTGTGCAGCCCGATGATGTCGCCGGCATAGGCCTCTTCCACCAGTTCGCGCTCCTGGGCGAGGAAGGTAATGGGATTGTGCACCTGGATATCGCGCCCCAGACGCAGATGACGGATGCGCATCCCCCGGGTGAAATGCCCGGAGCAGACCCGTAAAAAGGCCACCCGATCACGGTGTTGCGGATCCATGTTGGCCTGAATCTTGAATACGAAGCCGCTGAATGCGTTTTCCGCCGGCTCCACCATCCGCCCGCTGGCTTCCCGCGGCTGGGGCGGCGGTGCCCAGTCGATGAGGGCCGCCAGCAGTTCCCGCACGCCGAAGTTGTTGATGGCCGAGCCGAAAAACACCGGCGTCTGCCGACCCGCCAGAAAGGCCTGTAGATCAAAGGGATGGGAAGCGCCGCGCACCAGTTCCACCTGTTCGGCCAACTCCGCCATTTCATCGGGAAAGCGACGCAGGAGCTCCGGGTGGTCGATCCCCTGGATCCGCTCGAACTCCTGCTCCCGACTCTCCTGCCCCGGCGCAAAGACCAGCACTTCATCCCGCAACAGATGGTAAACGCCGCGAAAACGCTTGCCCATGCCGATGGGCCAGGTGATGGGCGCGCACTGGATGCCCAGCACCGATTCCACCTCATCCAAAAGTTCCATGGGATCGCGGGACTCGCGGTCGAACTTGTTCATGAAGGTGATGATGGGCGTATCGCGCAAACGACAGACTTCCAGCAACTTGATGGTTTGGGCCTCGACGCCGTTGCCGCTGTCAATGACCATCAGCGCCGAGTCCACCGCCGTCAGCACCCGATAGGTGTCCTCGGAAAAATCCTGGTGACCGGGGGTGTCGAGGAGGTTGATGACGTGTTCGCCGTAAACAAACTGCATCACCGAACTCGCCACGGAAATGCCGCGCGCCTTCTCGATAGCCATCCAGTCGCTGGTGGCATGGCGGGCGCTCTTGCGCGCCTTCACCGTCCCCGCCAACTGAATGGCGCCCCCGAAGAGCAGGAGCTTTTCCGTCAGGGTGGTCTTGCCCGCATCGGGGTGGGAGATGATGGCAAAAGTCCGGCGCCGCAACATCTCGTCGCGAATGTTTTCGGTATCGGCAGATGCCAGATTCACTTCCATATTGTTTCAACCTTACTGGGCATGGGACATTCGATCCATTTGGGAATGGGACAGAAGCAGGGACAAGACCAGTGCGTCTTCCCGCCCTTCCACATTGCGATAATAGTTCAAGCGCACGCCAATTTCATGAAAGCCCAGGGCGCGATAGAGATTCTGCGCCCCGGCATTGGATACCCGCACCTCCAGAAAGGCACGCTGGGCCCCCAGTTGGACGGCGCGGTGCAGGAGATGCGCCAGCATCTGGCGGCCATGACCGCGACGGCGATAGGTGGGCGCTATGCCCAGGTTGAGGATATGCGCCTCGGCCGCACCCACGGAAAGAACGCCAAAGCCCGTCAGCATCGCATCCGGCCCTTCCAGAACCCAGGCCTCGTAACCGGCCTGCAGGCAATCGCGAAAGATCCCGCGCGTCCACGGCCCCGGCGAAATGTGCGCCTCCATCTCCGCTACGGCATCGAGATCCTCCGCCAGCATTGGCCGCACTTTCATGGCCGTTGCTCCTCCGGCTGGGAAGGGCGGATATAATGGGGCTCCAAGAGGAGCGCATCCAACCCCGCGCTGTCCAGGGCGGCTGGCAAAGCCAGTCGCAGGACATCGGCGGCATGGGGAAAGACCGCGCCATCCCAGCCCAGCAAGCGTTCACCGAGGGCTGCCTCCCAAATAGCGTGATAGGCCTGCCAACCACTACCCATTCCCCAGCACTGCCCTTCTCCAGGCCAGGAGATCAGCTCCGGCGCGCAGACCCGTTCCACCCCTAGCCGCTCCGGCAAAGGGGCTGCAGTGCGCAAAAAAGTCGCCCCATAGACCTCGCCCCGGCGTGCGTCCAATGCCGCCAGGACCTGCGCCCGGGGCGACCCCATGGCCAGGGCGCGCAGGCTGGACACCGGGAAGACCGGCAAGCCCGCGGCCATCGCCAGCCCCTGCACCGTACTGACGCCCATGCGCACCCCGGTAAAGCCCCCCGGCCCGACGCCGCAGGCGATGCCGTCCAGTTGCGCCAGGGACCATCCGCTCGTCGCCAGCACCTTTTCCAGCATGGGCAGCAGCAGGGTACTGTGGGCATTGGCCGCCACGGCGAATTCCTCGATGATCCAGCCTTCGTCACCAATGGCTACGGAGCACGCCTCCGTCGCCGTTTCGATCGCCAGCAGGCGCGGCATGGTCAACCCCTCAGAAAGGCCTCCACCTCAGCCAGGGCGTGGACCTTGCGCATGGGTGGCAGACTGTGGAGAAAAATACGGCCGTAGGACCGCGACTGCAGACGGGGATCGCAGAGCATGAGCACGCCACGATCGGCCTCGGAGCGAATCAGGCGGCCCGCCCCCTGGCGCAGGGCAATGACGGCCTGGGGAATCTGCACCTCGCGGAAGGCGTCGCCGCCGCTGGACTGGCACTGCTCGGAACGTGCGCGAAACAAGGGATCCGCCGGACTGGTAAAAGGAAGTTTGTCAATGATAACACAGGACAAGGCATCGCCCTGCACATCCACTCCCTCCCAGAAACTCGCCGCCCCCAGCAAGACCGCATTGCCCAGGCGGCGAAAGACTTCGAGCAGACGCGGCCGCGCCATGCTGCCCTGGACAAGGATGGGATAGTCCAGACGCCCGGGCAGCCAGGCGGCCGCCTCCTGCAGGGCGCGATGGCTGGTGAAGAGAAAAAAGGCCCTCCCCCCCGCGGCCCGGAGTACCGGCAGGGCAGCCTCCAGACAGGCAATGGTGAAACCCGCGCTACCGGGATCGGGGAGACGAGACGGCAGATAAAGCACCGACTGACGGGCATAATCAAAGGGCGAGGCCAGCGCCAGGCCCTGCGCCCCCTCCAGGCCAAGGGCGCGTTCCAGGTGGGCAAAACCGCCATCCACACGCAAGGTGGCACTGGTCAGCACCAGCCGCTCCACCCGATCCAGGAGGTGACGGCGGAAGGGCTCGGCGATGTCCAGGGGAGTGGCGTGCAGACTCAGGCCGCGACCGCGCCGCTCATACCAGAACACCGTAGCCATGGCATTGGCGCCGGCAAAAAAGGCCAGCGCCTCCAGCAGTTCCCCGGCACGGCGCGCGCACTGCTCCAGACCCTTGCCGCGACAGGCCGCCGCCGCCAATGGGGCAGCCAGCGCGCCTGCGGCCGTGAGCAGGGCGGCATAGGCCCAGCCCGCAGCATCCTGGCCCGGCGACCGCCATTCGCCGCGATCCGCCATTCCCGTCCACAACGCCCGCCATGCCTCCACCGCCGTCAGCATGGCCTCGGCACGGGCGCTGATTTCGCCATCATCGGGGGCCTCCAGCAGCCCTTCGGCCATACTGTCCCGCGCCCATTCCAGGAGCTGATGGCTGCTCAGGTGCTGGCCAAAAAAACGGCTGGCGAGATCCGCTACCTGATGGGCCTCATCAATGATCATGGCCTCCACCCGCGGCAGCAAGTCACCCAGTCCCTCCGCCTTCAAGGCGAGATCGGAGAAGAGGAGATGGTGATTCACCACCAGGATATCGGCCTCCTGCGCCCGCCGCCGCGCTTCCATGACATGACATTGCGCATAGTCCGGGCAGTCGCTGCCCAGGCAGTTATCCTTGGTGGAGGTCACCAGGGGCCAGACCTGGGCATCCTCGGCCAGGGCCGCCAGTTCACCGATATCCCCGTCCCGCGTCTGCCCCGCCCAGCACGCCACCACCTCCAACTGCCGTGCCAGATCCGCCGCCACCACACCCTCGGCCGCAAAACGCTGCAAACGGTGACGACACAGATAATTGCTGCGCCCCTTGAGCCGGGTGATGTGTAATGGACGGCCCAGGGCCTGCAGGAGCAGCGGCACATCCTTTTCCAGAATCTGGTCCTGCAGGGCCTTGCTCCCCGTGGAAATCAGCACCTTGCGGCCCGAGAGAAAGGCAGGCAGCAGATAGGCGAAGGTCTTGCCCGTCCCGGTGCCCGCTTCAATGAGCGCAGTCCCTCCCTCGACCAGGACCCTGGCCACCGCCTCCGCCATGGCCACCTGCTGCGCACGCGGGCGGAAATGCGGCAAACAACTCGCCAATGACCCCTCCGCCCCCAGCAGCGCGCTCCAATCCTCCTCAGCTTCCGCCCGGTTTCTTGCCATGAACCATTCTCGCCTCTGCGCCTGTTGTGTTATTTTTAGCATACAATACCGGGATGCAGGGGATATGTATAAAAGACGGGCGCGCATTCGCTTCTGGCACGCCGAGGATGGCGAAAAGGCACGGCGAGCCGCTGAGCTCGCCTACCGCCTGGGCGGGGATTGGGTAGAGGCCGATGCCCTGGTTGGCGTGGGCAATGACGCCGCCGACCCTTGGCCTGACTTGCTCATTGCCCTGGACTGCAGCCACCCGCCCGCCCTCCCCCTCGCCCCCCACACCCGCTGCAAGTGCTGGCCGTGCAGCGACGGCGGGC
>NZ_RIZI01000119.1 GCF_003721225.1 Acidithiobacillus sulfuriphilus
AGTTCTGGAAATAAATATTTTCTAACGTGGGTTGCGGCTATTCGCAGGGGCGCGGGGCCACTCTCCCTTCCCGTCATGCTGATGATGGATTACAAGTTCCGCAGCATGGTGCTGGATGCCGAAAGCCGCTTGCAGGAATACCTTGCCAGTCATCCGGGACTGCGCGCGGAGTATGAGCGCAATTTCAAGTTGCGCGATGACCCGCGCGTAACGCGCATCGGGCGCTTCTTGCGCCACACCAGCCTGGATGAACTGCCCCAGCTCTTCAATGTGCTCAAGGGCGAGATGAGCCTTGTGGGGCCCCGTCCCTTGCTGGATCGGGAACTGGACCGCTATGGCGAGGGGATGCTCCTCTATCGCCAGGTGCGCCCCGGGATCACCGGCCTGTGGCAGACCAGCGGCCGCTCCGAAACCACCTTCGCCGAACGCGCCTCCCTGGACGTCTGGTATGTGAAGAACTGGTCCCTGTGGTACGACATCGTCATCCTCCTGCGTACCGTGAAGGTGGTCTTTTGGCGGGAGGGGGCGTATTGACGGGCTGCACGGCATGCGCCCCGTTTTCGGCCGCCTAGCCACAGTGCCGGCAGGCGGCGGATGAGGCCGTCCAGGCAGCGGTCATCGATGGCGCTATGGACCTCTTTGCCCATGATGGGCCGGGCCACAGGATGGGTCCGCGGCAGGGCCGGGTGGCGGTGGACAAACCCAGAACCGCTTAAGATAGTTCCAATCGCCGCTCGATGCGCTCGATGCGCTCGTTCATGCGATCCATGCGGATGCCCATGGACGCTGCGTTTTCTTCGGAGTGCGCGAAGTCACGGCGCAGACTGGCAACGGAAACCTCCAGATTGCCCAAGCGGCTAATGACCTCCTCCAGCTTGCGCTCGATGCGATCCTGGCCTGACTGAAACCGCTTGAGGTGCTCCAGCAATAGATTTTCGGTGTTGTCCGTCATCGTAATGTCCTTTTTGGTGGCTTGCCGGCCGGGCCACTCGCTTATCCCCATTTTCAGAGGACAAGCCTGTGGGCAGAATCACCAAACGTCGGTCATGGATGAGAAAGTAGGCGATGCCCGCAAAATACGCAACTCCTTTCCCGTTCATGTCCGCCCACTACTGTTGGGTGATGGCTGAGGTGGATCGGAATGGACGGATTCGGCGCGAGGTTTTCGCCGTCGGGGGGGATGGGGCCGGAAAATGAATTCACGGGAAGCCACCATGGAGCCACAACTTACCTGGCGATCCCCAGGAACACCGCCAGGCAACGCCCCACTTCCAGCAAGGTTTCCTCACTGGCGGCTCCGAACGCCGGCCCAAGCCGCTCTCGCTTCACGGTCATGGCCTTGTCCACCATCACCTGAGACGGCTTGCGCAGGCCGTTTCTCTCGGAAGGATGCACCGTCACCCGAATAAGCGGCGCGTCCACCAGCGTGTTCGACACCAGCAGCACCGTCACCGTGGCGTGCGCGGCAAACTGGTCCGACTGGATCACCAGTGCCGGCCTCGGCTTGCTGAAATCCCCCGGCATGGCCACCGTCACCAGATCTCCGCGATTCACGTCCAGCCATCCACGTCCAACAAGGTTTCGTCCAGGAACTCCAGCAACGCGGCATCCGCCCGATCCGTCTGGGAGGCGAGCTCGGATTGCCGCCAGCACTCGGCGGCGAATCCCGGCTGCCGCGTATCCGGCACCCACAACTGGACCGGGCGCAGCCCGGCGGCCCGGAGAGCGTTGCGCCGCTTTTGCACTCTAGTGGCGACAGGGGTGGTCATAAACAGTTCCTCGTAAGTTTCGATATGTTACTTATAACAAGTATGACGCATAGCATTGTTACATGCAACATACGGTAGATAAGTCGCGGTGCCATGGATCCGCAAGCAGGACGGGCACGCAGTTGGCGTCCACCCAGAAGCTGGCTACACCGGCTACAGCGAAGCGGGAGATCTGCCGGATCATGCGGCGAATCCCGCCAGGGAGTTGGGCCGCGCCCAGACCGGAGATGGCGGATCGCACCCGCCACTCGCCCACCTGACCCTTGGCCGTTGGATAGAGCAGCTTCAAAAGCGGGCACATGGTGTTATCCGCCGCACAGGCGGCTTAGAAGAGTCAGCCGTGCCAGACCGCTTCCAGCCATACCCAAGACACTGCTCACCCTAGCAATTTCGCCAAATCCTCAGCCCGCAAGTGCGCTCTTGGCGGGGCTTGGCTGTGGATTTTGGGGATAAGGCTAATCCGCGACTAGTCGCAAACCTCGAACGGCATGGTCATATTGCTATGCGCTCATTCTTGCCAATGCGTCGTGCAGCCGGTGCCCAGCGCTATCCGACAACGTAACCGCCTCAAAGCAGTTCGCCGGATACAGGTAATCTTCGCCGCTCTGGTCAATGATTCTGATCATGCCATGCTGGTCGGGGTCGCCGATAGCTTCATAGACGTGTCCGATCATTATGTCTTCGCCGGGCAGGACGCAGACCACAAATTTCATACCAATGCACTTCCGCCATCCTGGGTGACGGTCATATCAGCCGGCCAGACGATGAACGGCAACAGCGACATCATGAGGAAGTGTTATGGGGAGGAAGAGAGCTGCAGGAAACAGGTAATCTTCGCCAGATTCATCAATCACGCGAATCATGCCCAACTTTTGCGCCTCCGGGTCAGGCAACCCCTCATAAACCTTGCGAGGCTCAAGGGAAACCTCATAGTCGGCATTGGATACGCAGAGCCAGAATGCCGGATCATTCGTCATGGATGGGATGCTTGATCTTGTATTCAACTTTTCCGACGCCGTGTGCTTCATACCAATGAACCTCCGCGTAGATAATTTCACCCCCAGGGAGCCGCACACGAGCGAGTCCCTTTTTCTTTTTCCAGCGACCGTCACCGTGGACCCGCCTGAGTCTAAGCAATTCACGAATACCGGAGCCTTCAGCAATCGTCTCGATATGGGTAACTTTTCCGACGATATCCTCTGACTTCATCGGTTACCCCATCCTTTTCGCCAGATCCTCCGCCCTCAAGTGAGTATAGCGTTTCAGCATCTGCAATGTCTTGTGGCCGGTGATGGTGGAGACTTCCATGGGGTTGAAGCCTTTTTCAAAGAGGCGGCTGGTGGCCTCGTGGCGGAGGTCGTGGAAGGTGAGGCCATCGATGGCGGCGCGGCGACAGGCCCGCACAAAAGCCTGATGAATGCCTTCGTAGGTTGTGCCGAACACCCGCCCGTCCAGGTTGCGCGGCAGGGCTTCCAGTGTCGCTATGGCCCGGCTGGATAAGGGCACCGTGCGAGCGTCGCCATTCTTGGTCTTTGGCAGGTGGTTGCCACGCTGCACTCCCGCGCTCGCATCTCAGGCTTAGTGCGGCATAATTGCAGCGTAAAATCAATAGGGCAAAGAACAAGGGCCTAGGCAGAAGCCTAAGCCCTTGTTCTATATGGTGCCCCGAGCGCGAATCGAACGCGCGACCTACCGCTTAGGAGGCGGTTGCTCTATCCACTGAGCTACCGGGGCGCGCTGTGATTGTAACAAAATTTTGAGCGATGGGGTGAGGGGCGGCAAATCAGGTGAGAATGAAAAAGTAGGCCCCATAACAGAGACCGTTGAAGGCGAAATGATAGGGCCGCATCTTGCCGCGTCGCGCCAGCAGATAGGTGTAGCCGCTGGCCAGGAGGGTGATGCCGATGCCCAGCAGTACCGGGGGGGAGGGTTGCCAGGGGGTGAGGAGGACACCGATGGCGGGCAGGAGGGTGCCCTGGAAGACCAGGGCGCCGGTAATGTTGCCGAAGGCGAGGGTGTCCTTGCGCCGCCGGATCCACAGGATGCTGTTGATCTTTTCGGGCAGTTCGGTGGCGATGGGCACTACCAGCAACGAGAGCACCAGGGCGGAGATGCCCAGCCAGCCCGAGAGACCTTCTATGCCCGAGACAAAGAGTTTGGCGCCGATGACGATGGCCGCCAGGCCCAGGGCAAGCTGGGCGAGGATGCTGGGCATGGCGGTGGGCAGCCCAACCTTGCCGAGGTAAAGCGGCTGGCCGGCTTCGGTTCCGTGGCCATCGGCCACCAGGGCCGCGGAGGCGCGGAGGGTGGATAAGACGTAGAGGAAGTACATCAGGACCAGGGCCAGGCCAATGGCCACGCGCGCCAGCATGGCGGTGTGGGGTACGAACAGGGCCACGGCCGAGAGGCTGAAGGCGGCCAGGAACCAGCCCAGATCGCGCCGTAACCCCGTCGGCTCCGGCTGCAGTGCTCCCTTGATCCCACGCCCCCGGATGGCAAAGAGGGCCATGAGGAAGAGGGTGAGGGTGGAGAGCATCATGGGCGCACCGAGGATGGCGCCGACACCCACTTCCTCCCCCAGATGCGGGTTGCCGCGGTCGGCTGCGAATACCGCCACGATGGGCACCATGGCTTCGGGCAGCGCGGTGCCCACAGCGGCGAAGATGGACCCCGTAACCCCTTCGGAAATACCCATGCGATCGCCGAGGTGTTCGAGGGCATTGGTGAAGGCCTCCGCGCCGAGCAGGATGACGGCGAGGGCGAGCATGAGCAACATGATATCCATGCTTGGATTATGCCATGCCTGAAGTCGCAAAAACCATGGGAAAATAACCCGGTGCGCGCGGGGACAAGAGTCCGGCCAATGGCACACAAAGCCGCCTATGGCCTCGGACTTTCGGCCCAGGAAGGGTGCTCCTGCGCGATGACTTCCTGCACCGGACGGCGTTGCCCGAAACCCTGCTGGTAGCCATGGTAATGGCCCAGGTCCGCCTCCGGGTAGCGCCAGCACAGGTAGCCGTCGCCCGTATCGAAATCCACCAGCCATAGCCCGGTTACCACCACGCCCAGGCGCTCCATCTTGCCTACCCAACGGTGGATGATGGCCTCGTAACGCTGTTCCAGGTGCTCCAGTTCGCTACGCTGGGCGACTCCCGCGCGGAGGCTGGCGGCGATGGGTTGGAGTTCCTGGTACGCGGAGGCGGTGATGCGCTGGATCAGGGGAAAGAGGGCGCGGGCCTCGGCGAGGGTGAAGACGCGCACGTCACCGGGCATGCGGATGGTGCTCAGGGGCCTGGGCTTATCCGGCATGGGGCAGCCGCCGGTGCAAGAGTTCTCGGATTTCCTGCACCCCCAGCAACCACGCCCCGGCCAGGTAGAGCAGGGCGGCGAGGAGGATGAGCACCCCTAGGCGGAGGAAGCGTTCGCCCATGGACAGGGCCAGCCACAGCGAATCGGCGCCGCGGAAATAATAGAGCAGCAGGCCCATGAGCACGGCCAGCCCCGAAGATTTGGCCAGGAAGAGGGCCCAGCCCGGCATGGGCCGGTAGCTTTCATCGCGATAGAGGCGCCGCCCCAGCAGGACGGCATTGACCAGGGCGGCGAAGCTGGTGGCCAGGGCCAGACCGAGTTGCTGCAGGGGCCAGGCGAGGATGAGGCTGAGGACCATATTGGTGGCGACGCTGATCATGCCGAACTTCACCGGTGTGCGGGTGTTCTGCCGCGCGTAGAAGGCCGGCGCCAGGACCCGGGCGGCAATGATGGGGAGGATGCCCAGGCCGTAGCCCAGGAGGCTGAGATAGCTCTCCCGGGCATCTTGGGCGGTGTAGGCGCCGTAGCGAAAGAGGCTGATGAGCAGCGGTCCGCCCAGCAGCAGCAGGCCGATGGTGGCGGGCAGGCCGATGAGCCAGGTCAGGCGCAGGGCCCAGTCGAGGGTGTGGCGGAATTGCGGCGACTGCTCCGCCGCCTGGCGGGAGAGCATGGGCAGCACCACCGTCCCCAGGGCGACGCCGAAGACGCCGAGGGGGAACTCCACCAGTCGATCCGAATAGTAGAGATAGGAGACGACATTGGCGCCCACCAGGGAGGCGAGGATGGTGTTGAGGAAGAGGTTGATCTGCGCCACCGAGGCGCCAAAGGCGGCCGGTCCCATGAGGCGCAGGACCTTGAGCACGCCGGGATCGCGGCGGCGCAGGCGCGGCCAGCGCAGGTGGCCCACCCGTTTCAGGGCGGGCAACTGAAAGAGGATCTGGAGCACTCCGCCGGCGAATACCCCCCAGGCTACGGCGACCGCCGGCTGGGCCAGGTGCGGGGCCCACCACAGGGCGGCGGCGATGATGCTGAGATTGAGGAATACGGGCGTGAAGGCGGGCACCGTAAAACGCCCGTAGGTATTGAGGATGCCCCCCGCCAGGGCCACCAGGGAGATGAAAAAAAGATAGGGGAAGGTAATGCGCAGCAGTTCCACGGTGAGGGCGAATTTGGCCGGGTTGCCGGCGAAGCCGGGGGCGATGGCATAGACGATGGCGGTGGCGGCGAGCATGCCCACGACCGTCACCACGGCCAGGGTCAGGGCGAGCCAGCCCGCCACGTCCTCCACAAAGGCCCGGGTTTCCTCGGGGCTGCGGGTGGTCCGGTATTCCCCGAGGACCGGCACGAAGGACTGGGAAAAGGCCCCCTCGCCAAAGAGGCGGCGGAAGAGGTTGGGGACGCGAAAGGCCACGAAAAAGGCATCGGCCATCTCGCCGGCGCCAAAGAGCCGCGCCAGGATCACGTCGCGCACGAAACCCAGCAGACGCGACACCATGGTGTTGCTTCCTACTTTCAGGACGCTGCGGAGCGGGTTGTGGCTCATGCCGCAGGTATCGTGGCTGGCGGGGAGATCATTGTTTGGATTGTGACATGACGGGAGAAGGGCGCCAAGGCGGTTGCCGGGCCGCCGCCAGGATCATGACAGCCCTGGAGGCGATGTCCGAAAGGCGGTCTGATCATAATTATTGGCATCATGTCCGTTTTTACGTACACTGCCCGCCATGCAGAAAGTCAGCGAAAGGATTCGGCAGATGCGTGAGGAGCAGGCTTTGTCCCTGCGTGCCCTGGCCGAGCGGGCGGATGTTTCCGCCAGTGCCCTTTCGCAGATCGAAGCGGGACAGAACTCTCCGTCCATTGCGACCCTGGAGAAGATCTGCGCGGCCCTGGGGGTTTCCATTGCCGCGCTCTTCGATGAAGGGGATACGGAGGGGGTGCCGCTGGTCATGCGTGCCGGTGAACGGCGCAAGGTCTACAGTGCCGGTTCCCATGCCAGTATCGAACCGCTGGCGCGGGGGCTGGCGCGCAAGAAGATGCAGCCGCTGCTGATGGTCCTGGAAGCGGGCGGCGAATGCGGCGAACACCCTTACGCGAGTGCCGAGGGCGAGGAGTTTGCCATGGTCATTCACGGCGCGGCGCGCTTCGAGCAGCAGGGAACGGCGAGCGAACTGCGGGCCGGCGACGCCATCTACTACGATCCGCGCCTGCCCCATAACTGGCACAACGCCAGCAGCGGTCCCACGACCCTGCTCGTCGTGGTGGCGCAATGACGGCGGTCCTGCCTCTGGATCTGGCCATGGCGGCCCTGCTCTCGTGGCTGGGTCTGGGGTTGCTGGGCTTTGCCCTGGGGGGGTACCAGACCCTGGCCTGCCGCGCGGTTTTCCCCCTGAGCACCATGGGCGGACTGCTCCTCGCCGCAGCGGGGCTCTGGGCCTCGACGGCAACGCCCGACGTCCTGCAGATCTCCGGCCCCTTCCCCGTCCTGCCCTGGTCCTTTCGCCTGGATCCCCTCTCGGGTTTTTTCCTGATCCTGCTCGGACTGCTCGCCGCCGCTGTTTCGGTCTTTGCCACCGGTTATTTCCGGCCGCTGCCAGCGGCTGCCCTGCGTCGGCTCTTTCTGCAATACCAGGGCTTTTTGCTGGGGATGGGGCTGGTCCTGCTGGCCGACAACGCTTACACCTTTTTGGTCGCCTGGGAGATCATGGCCATCGCCTCCTATTTTCTGGTGGTGACGGAACATGAGGAGGAGGGCAGCCGGCGGGCCGGTTTCTTGTATCTTCTCATCGCCCACCTGGGCGCCCTGGCCATTCTCCTTGGTTTTGCCGTGCTGGCGGGGGTGCAAATCCTGCAGGGCGGGAGTTTCGCCGCCATGATGCAGGCCCAGCTCAGTCCTTTCTGGGCGTCGGCGGCGTTTTTGCTGACCTTCTTCGGCTTCGGCGCCAAGGCCGGCCTCCTGCCCTTGCATATCTGGTTGCCCGAGGCCCATCCGGCCGCCCCCGCACCGGTTTCCGCCCTCATGAGCGGGGCCATGCTGCAGACGGCCTTCTACGGCATGCTGCGCGTGGATTTTCTCTTTTTGCCCCAGGCGGCGGAATGGTGGGGCCCTTTCGTCCTGCTGGTGGGCCTGGCCAGCGCCCTTTTTGCGGTCCTCTTTGCGGCGGCGCAGACCGACATGAAGCGGCTTTTGGCCTATTCGTCCATGGAAAACATGGGCCTGATCATGGTGGCCATGGGCCTGGCGCTGATCTTCCGCGCCCACGGTCTTAATGCGTTGGCGGCCCTGGCCCTCATTGCGGCCCTCTATCACGCCTTGAATCATGCCTTTTTCAAGAGCCTGCTGTTCCTTGGCAGCGGGAGCGTGCTGCATGCCGCCGGGACGGTGGCCATGGACCGCTTGGGCGGCCTCATCCAGCGGATGCCGCAGACGGCCTTTTTCATGCTGGTGGGGGTGCTGGCCATTGCGGGCTTGCCGCCCCTCAATGGCTTCGTTTCCGAGTGGCTGCTCCTGCAGGCCTTTTTGCTGGCCCCCGCCCTGCCCCAAAGCACCCTGAGCGCCGTCCTGCCCCTGGCGGCCTCCGGAGTGGTGCTGTCCGCCGCCTTGGCGGCCTATGCCATGGTCAAGTTTTACGGCATCTCCTTCCTGGGGCAGCCCAGGGCCCATTTGCCGGTCCATGAGACCGGGCGCTGGGAGCGTAGCGCCATGGGCCTTCTCGCTATGGCCTGCGTTGCCCTGGGCCTGTTCCCGGGCGTTCTGATCGGCCTTCTCGATCCGGTGATCCGGGAGATGGTGGGACAAGGCCTCGGGCAACAGGGCTGGCTGTGGTTGACGCCGGTTTCCGCCCAGCGGGCCAGCTACAGCCCGGTCATGTTCCTCTTCGGGATCGCCCTGGCCCTCGGCGTCGCCTTTGTGCTGGTGTGGTGGCGCTTTGGCCGCCCGTTGCGCCGCGCCGGCGTCTGGGCCTGCGGCTTTCCGCTGCGCACGGCACGCATGCAGGATAGCCCCCTGGGTTTTGTCGAGCCCCTGTTGCGCATTTTCCGCCCCGTTTTCCAGTTGCGCCGGGAAGCATTGTCAACGGCGGCGCCGCGCCTCGGTCTGCAGTTGGGGGAACCCGTCACCGCCTACCTGTATCGCCCCCTGGCCGCCACTGCGGCCTGGCTGTCGGCCCAGATGGTGCGCCTGCAGCAGGGACGCATCACGGTGTATCTCCTGTACAGCTTCCTGACCCTGCTCCTGCTCCTGGCGCTGCTGCGATGATGGCCGCGAACCTCTTCCAAGTCCTGCAAACCCTGCTGGTGCTCCTGCTGGCGCCGCTCTTTGCCGGCTATCTGCAGAATGCCCGCGCCCTGCTGCAAAACCGGCGGCCGGCCGGGATCCTGCAGCCTTACCGGGATCTCCTGCGCCTCTTCCACAAGGAGTCCATCATCGCCGAGGGGACGTCCTGGCTCTTTCGCGCCACGCCCTACCTCCTTTTTGCGGCCATGTGGCTGGCGGCGGGGATCGTTCCCATCCTGGCCACCGCCCTGCCCCTGGCGCCGGCGGCCGACGTCATCGCCCTGGTGGGCCTCTTCGCCCTGGCGCGGGTCTTTCAGGTACTGGCGGCCATGGATACCGGCACCGCCTTCGGCACCTTGGGGGCGCGCCGGGAGATGCTGGTGGCGGCCATGGCGGAGCCGGCCTTGCTGGCCGCCCTGTTCACCGCCTCTCTGTTGTCCCATTCCACCTCCCTGAGCAGTATTGTGGATCATCTGGAGAGTCTGCGCTTCGCCCTGCATCCCAGCATGGTCTTTGCCGCAGCCGCTTTTTTCATGGTGCTGCTGGCGGAGAATGCCCGTATCCCCGTGGACAATCCCGCTACCCACCTGGAGCTGACCATGATCCACGAGGCCATGATCCTCGAATACTCGGGCCGCCACCTGGCCCTGGTGGAGTGGGCGGCGCAGATCAAACTGCTGCTCTATGTGGGGATCGGCATTGCCCTTTTCCTGCCCTGGGGAATCGCCCCGGCGGGCGATCTCGCGGCCTTGCCGGCGGCCGCTTTCTGGCTGGCGCTCAAGCTCCTCGCCGCCGGCGCGGTCCTCGCCGTCATCGAAACCCTGCTCGCCAAGCTGCGCCTCTTCCGCGCTCCGGAGTTCATGGCCACGGCCTTTCTGTTGGGGGTGATCGGGCTCTTGAGTTATTTCATGTTGGGGGCCTGAGATGCTGGTAAGCGCGCATATCGCCGTTTGGGGGACGTCGCTGCTGAAGCTGCTCGCTGCCATGCTCCTGCTCATCGGCTTTGCCATGTTGGCGCAGCGGCGCCTCCTGACCCTCATCCACCTGCTTGCCTGGCAAGGCTTCGTCCTTGCCCTGGGGACGGCCCTGGTGGCCCTCCTCACCGGCCAGACGGAACTGTGGTATTCGGCTGCCCTGTCCTTGGGGCTCAAGGCGTTGCTGATTCCCGCCGTCCTGCATCGCCTCCTGCGCCGTCTCAAGGTCCGTGGCGACGTGGAAGCGGTGATCAATATCCCCACCACGCTCTTGCTGGGTATTGTGCTGGTGATCTTCGCCTTCAGTCTGGCCGCGCCCATCAGCGCCCTGACGGGCACCATCACCCGCGGCATGGTGGGCATCGCCCTGGCGGCGGTGCTCCTGTCCTTCCTGATGATGATCACCCGCCGCAAGGCCATTTCCCAAGTCGTTGGCTTTCTGGCCATGGATAACGGGCTCTTCTTCGCGGCCACCAGCGCTACCCTGGGGATGCCCATGATCGTCGAACTCGGTGTGGCCCTGGATGCGCTCATCGGCTTCGTCATCCTCGGGATCTTCTTTTTCCAGATGCGCGAGACCTTCGACAGCATGGATCTCTCCCATCTCGAACGTATTCGCGAGGAATGATGCTGATTCTACTGGTATTGGCTTGCGCATTTGTCGGCATCCCCCTGCTCGGGCTGTGGGGATACGGGCGGCCGGGCGGCTGGATCTTCGTGGCGGTGAACGGCCTCACCCTGCTCGCCATCCTGGCGCTGGCCGGACAGGTGGCCATGACGGGCGGCTTTACGGCGGGCCATGAGCAGTTCGTGGTGGACGATTTCAGTATGCTGCTGGTCCTCGTCGACGGGGTGGTGGGCTTCAGCACGGCGCTCTTCTCGCGCGGCTATATGGTCAGGGAAGCGGCGCACTGGCAGCTTTCCCGGGGGCGCATGCGCCTCTATCACGTCATGTTCCAGACCTTTCTCTTTACCATGCTGCTGGCCTTGCTGACCAACAGCATGGGTATCCTCTGGGTGGCCATGGAAGGGGCGACCCTGGCGACGGTGCTCCTGGTCAGCCTCTTTCGTACCGCCGAGGGCCTGGAGGCCGCGTGGAAATATTTCATTCTCTGCGGCGTGGGCCTGGCCATGGCCCTGTTTGGCACCATTCTGCTGTACTTCGCGGCGCAGCGGATCCTGGGCAGCGGCAGTCAGGCCCTGCTCTGGACCCATCTCGACGGGGTACGGGGGCAGTTGCAGCCCCATGTCATGGCCATCGCCTTCGTCTTCGTGCTGGTGGGCTACGGCACCAAGGTGGGCCTGGCCCCTTTGCACAACTGGCTTCCCGATGCCCATGCCAGCGGTCCCAGTTCGGTTTCGGCGGTGCTCTCGGGGCTGCTGCTCAATGTGGCCCTCTATGCCGTCCTGCGCACCAAGGTCCTGGTGGACGGCGCCGTGGGTCCTGATTTCGCGGCGCATCTGCTCATGGGCTTCGGCCTGCTCTCGCTGCTGGTGGCGGCCTTTTCCATGTTGCGCCAACGTGACGTGAAGCGGCTCTTTGCCTACTCCTCGGTGGAGCACATGGGGCTGGCCACCTTTGCCTTCGGAGTGGGTGGGTCCGTGGCCAGCTTTGCCGGCATTCTCCACATGCTCAGCCACAGCCTCACCAAGTCGGCGGTCTTTTTCTCCGTCGGCCAGGCGGTGCAGACGGCGGGCAGCCGCGAGATTCAACGGATCCACGGACTGCTGGAGCACAGCCCGGTCCTGGGTTGGGCCATGATGCTGGCGATCCTCGCCATCCTCGGGATGCCCCCCAGCGGACTCTTCCTCAGCGAATTTCTCATCATCACCAGCACCATGCACGCCCAGGCCTGGGCCACCCCGCTGTTGCTGCTGGGCCTGGGCGTGGCCTTCGCGGCCATTTTTCCGCGCCTGCAGGGAATGGTTTTCGGGCGTTCCCCCTGGACCCATGGCGGCCCGGCGCCGGTCGCCATGCTCCCGGTTTTCGTGCAATTGGCGCTGGTGGGGCTGCTGGGGGTATTCATCCCGGTCGTCCTGGTGCAATGGATGCAGCACGCCGCTGCGTTCCTGAGTTGAGCAAGGAGGCGATCATGCCAAGTCCACAACTGCGGGCATTGGGGTCTTTCCGGCGCTGGGCCGGGTCGGCGCCGGTGTGGTCCGGCCGTGTCGCCGCCCCCCTGTGGTTGTCCCTGGGTCAGGCCATTCATGGCCAGGGCGGCCGCCTCATGGGGTTGTGGGGGGAGGATCGCCGTGCCGCGGAAGGATGCTTTCTGGTGCATGGCGCCTTTCTCTTCGAGCAGGGCCTTCTCCTGGCCGAGCAGGAGGTCAACGCGGCGCGCCTGGAAACGCCCTCCCTGGCCGCTATTTTCCCTGCCGCCAACCGCATGGAACGGACCCTGTACGACCTCCTGGGGATTCGCGCCCAGGGTTTGGCGGATCAACGCCCCTGGCTGCGTCACCAGGCCTGGCCGGAGGATCAGTTTCCCCTGCGTGCGGACTTTCCGGGCAGCGATCTCGGCAGCGCCGGGGATGATCGTTATGCCTTCGTGCCGGTCTCCGGAGCGGAAGTGCATGAAATCCCGGTCGGTCCCGTCCACGCCGGCACCATCGAACCCGGCCATTTCCGCTTTCAGGTTCTGGGCGAGGAAGTGCTGCGCCTGGAGGCGCATCTGGGTTATACCCATAAGGGGACGGAGCGTCTCTTCCAGGGCCAGGACATCGCCGGCGGGGCGCGCCTGGCCGGGCGGGTGAGCGGGGACAGCACGGTGGCTTACGGCTGGGTCTATGCCCGGGCCGTGGAGCAGATCCTCGCCCTGACCCCGCCCCCCCGGGCCCAGTGGCTGCGTGCCCTGTGCCTGGAGCGGGAGCGTCTGGCCAACCACCTGGGAGATCTGGGGGCGCTGGGCAATGACGCTGGACTGGCCTTTGCCCTCACCCAGTTTTCCCGCCTCAAGGAAGACTTCCTGCGGGATCAGGAGCGCTACTTCGGCCACCGGTATCTCATGGACCGGATTGCGCCCGGCGGCGTGGCCTTTGATCTGGATGCCCGGCAGTGTGCGGCCCTGCGGGTGGCGGGCCGGGCCTTGGGCGTGGTCGTGGCGCGCCTGCAGGAGATCCTCGCCGAGCACGGCGGTTTGCGCGACCGGGTGGTGACCCTGGGCCGCATTTCCCCGTCCCTGGCCGCTGATCTGGGTATGATGGGCATGGCCGGTCGGGCCAGCAGCCAAGCCTGGGATCTGCGGGTCCAGTTCCCGCAGCCGCCCTATGATGCGCTGGAGGTGCGCATGGCCCTGGAGAGCGACGGCGATGTGGCGGCGCGCATGGCGGTGCGCTTTGCCGAGATCACGGAATCCTTGCGCCTGCAGGACCAGATCCGCGAGGGCGGGCCAGACGGGGGTGGGATCCTGGCCCTTGATGCGGGCATCGATGGCGGCGCAATCCCTCAGGGC
>NZ_RIZI01000012.1 GCF_003721225.1 Acidithiobacillus sulfuriphilus
TACCTCGACGAGACCGACCAGACCTCCTGTACCGCCTGGAACTACCACGGCTCCGGCATCGGCAATGTGGAATCCCTGGCCGCCGTCTTCCTGCGCAACTTCCATCAGGCCTACGTCTCCGGCAAGCAGCATGGCTTCGAGAACGGCCACTTCTTCCCCCTGGTGCACTGCGGCACCTCCTTCGGCAACTACAAGGAGATCCGCAAATACCTCATCGAGTCCGCCGAACTGCGGGAGAAGGTCAAGAAGATCCTCGGCAAGCTGGGACGCCTGGTGGACGGCAAGATCGTCATCCCCGAGGAAGTGGTCCACTACAGCGAATGGCTGCACGTCATGCGCAACCGCATCGCCTCGGAACTGCAGGTGGTGGACATGAGCAACATCCGCGTCACCGTCCATGCCGCCTGCCACTATTACAAGATGGTTCATGAAGACGCCGTCTACGACAACACCGTGCTGGGCGGCAACCGTACCGCCGTCGGCACCTCCGTCGCCCAGGCCCTGGGCGCCCAGGTCATCGACTACTCCACCTGGTACGACTGCTGCGGCTTCGGTTTCCGTCACATCATCTCCGAGCGCGAGTTCACCCGCAGCTTCACCATGAACCGCAAGATCAAGGTGGCGCGGGAAGAGGCCAAGGCCGACGTCATGATCGGCATCGACACCGGCTGCATCACCACCATGGACAAGAACCAGTGGATCGGCAAGGCCCACGACATGAACTACAGTGTTCCCATCATTGCCGATGTGCAGCTCGCGGCCCTGGCCTGCGGTGCCGATCCCTTCAAGATCGTGCAGTTGCAGTGGCACGCCTCCCCCTGCGAAGACCTGGTGGAGAAGATGGGCATCAGCTGGGACCAGGCCAAGGCCGACTTCCAGAACTACCTCAAGCAGGTGGAACAGGGCAACATCGAATACCTCTACAACCCTGAACTGGCCATCAACCAGAATATCAACATGAAAAC
>NZ_RIZI01000120.1 GCF_003721225.1 Acidithiobacillus sulfuriphilus
CCCCCCCTGCCCCGCCAGCGCCTGGACGGCATTGAGGACCAGGTTCAGCACCGCCTGACGCAGTTGGTCCAGGGGCAGCATACAAATGCTTTCCGGCCCCGGCAGCAGGTGCAGGGTCACTCCATCTGGAACCTGATAACGCAACAGCTTCAACAGCCCTTCCAGGGTTTCCCGCATGACCACCGGCTGCCCCAGTTCATGGCTCTGGCGGGCCCCCCGCAATGGCCGGTCCAAGAGACGGCTCATCCGCCGCAGCTCTTCCTCCATGAGCCCCAGGCGCGCCGCCAAGGCCGGATCGGTCATCTCTCTTTTGAGGTTGGCACAGCCCACTTGCAAACCGGCCAGGGGGTTGCGCAACTCATGGGCCAGTGCCGCCGCCGTTTCTCCCACCGCCGCCAGACGCTCGGAACGGGCCATGGCGGCGTGCTGGGCAATGAGCGTATGGGCGGCGTTATTCACCTCCCGCTGGAGGTCCTGCAAGTACTGGCGACGGTTTTTTTCGAGCAGCTCCAGGCGACCAAGCATCTGATTATAATAGCTCAATAACGGACTGATGCCCGGATCCGCAGCACCATCCACGACCCGCGTGAACGCACCGATCTCCAACGCCATCATGGCACGCTGCAGACGCTCCAGGGGACGCAGGATGCGCAGGCGGAAAAACACCAGGGTAACCACCAGGAAAACCACGAAGGCCGCCAAGGCAACGGCTGTGCCGATCAGGGTATAGCGGGCATCCCGCCCCGCTGCCGCCAGCAGTTCACGCCCACGCGCCTGCTCCTGCAGATTCAGGCTGGCGAGAAGGGTCAATGCCTCGCGCAAATGGGTGCCTCCGCTTTGATCGAGCAGCGACTGGATATGCGCTAATCTCTCGTTGCTGCGGGTATCCAGGGCATAGGCGTCGTTAGCAATCCCTTCCAGAGCTTGCCGAAGGGCCGCTGCACCGGCAGTGGCCCCCTCACTCCGCCAACGCTGCAAGGCGTCCCGGGATGCCAGGGCCAAATCCGACATATATTGGGTATGGGCATCCAGCGTTGCCAGATCCTGGGTCGTGTGCACCAGCAAAACGCCCAGCAGCAACAACGCCAGGACGACAAATTGCACGAGCAGGAAGCCAATGGTGCGGAAGGGCGCAAAGGGAATGCGCCGGGGGCCGTCCCGGTCTTTGGGCGTCGGCAGACGAAGGATGGCCATCCCCTAAGGGGCCCCATGGGCAGAACTACCCTGCCCCAAAACAGTGAATTCCGAGCGCAACTCCCGCTGCATGAGCGCATCGCTTGCCTCCCGCGGCGCGAGCCCCTGGTAAAGGACCCGGAACACCTGTTCGGTAATGGGCATTTCCACCCCTTCGCGCTGGGCCAGGAGAAAAAGGGCCTGGGCCGTACGCACGCCCTCGGCCTCCTGGCCTATTTCCCGCAGCACCTGGGCCAGCGGCAGTCCGCGCCCCAGGCCCAGGCCGACGCGGCGATTGCGGGAGAGATCCGAGGTGGCGGTGAGGATCAGATCGCCGGCCCCGGCCAGACCCATAAAGGTTTCGGTCCTCCCTCCCAGGGCCGTGCCCAGACGACGCAATTCCGCGAGGCCTCGGGTAATGAGCGCCGCGCGGGCGCTAAAACCATTCCCCAGCCCATCGGAAATCCCGGCGGCGATAGCGAGCACGTTTTTGATGGCGCCCCCCAGGCAAACCCCTGCCACATCGTCGCTGGTATAGACCCGCATCTGCTCGTTTCCAAAACTGCGCGCCACCTCCTGCGCCAAATCCGCTGAGGCTGAGGCCGCCGTCATGGCCACCGGCAAGCCGGCAACGAGCTCTGCGGCAAAGGTAGGGCCGGAAATGACGGCAAAGGGCCGTTCTTTCAGGATCTGTCCAAGTACTTGGTCCAGCCGCAGGTCCGTTTCCAGTTCCAGACCCTTGCTGGCCAGCACCACCATCTGGCCCGCCGGCAGGGACTCTCGCAGGGACAGCAATGTGTTACGGACCGCGTGGCTCGGTACCGCCAGCACCATACCCGCGCAACCCGCCACGGCAGCGGCAAGATCCGTGGTACAGGTGAGGCGGGCTGGCCTGGAGACTTGGGGAAAATGGGGGGAGAGATCGCCACCGGCCGATGGACAGGGCAGGCTCTCGGGATGGCGCCCCCACAAGCGTACGGAATGCCCCTGGCGAGCAAGGTGGACAGCCAGCGCCACCCCCCAATGCCCCGCCCCCAGCACCACCCAGTTCATGAGCCTACTGCAGCCTACTGCGTCATATGCTGCTGTTCGGTTTGCGCCTGCTGGTACAATGCCTCAAAATTGACGGGATGCAGATGCAAGGGCTGGAAGCCGCCGCGACCCACCATGTCGGCCACTGCCTCGCGGGCGTAAGGGAAGAGAATGGTCGGGCAATGCACCCCCAGGAGTACCGGCAGATGCTCTTCGGGAATATGCTGCATACGGAAGAGGCCCGCCTGCTGTACCTCAATGGCGAAGTACGTATGCTCACCCGATTTGGCATTCACCGTCACCGTGAGTACGACCTCCATGAGATCATCCGCACCTTCCACCGGCGCGGTGGCCGTGTTCAAACCCACGTCCACCGTCGGCGCCTCACTCATCAAAAAACTCTTAGGGGCGTTGGGAGACTCGAAAGAGGCATCTTTGATATAGAGCCGCTCAATCATGAAAACCGCGTTTTGTTCGTCCATGCTAATCCTTTTGCGTAAAAATGCGATTCAGTTTACCCCAAGGCCGGCCCCTGCGGCTATCGTCCGCTGCAGATTCCCTGCATCGGCACCGCGGCTCGCGGCCTAGCGCTGCGCGTTGAGCCAGCGCTGCAATTCCGCCGCCCCCAGCGCCCCGCTCACCCGCGCCGCCTCTTTCCCAGCCCGGAAGAACACCAGGGTAGGAATGGAGCGAATCTGGTAGCGGGCACCGATATCCGGCTCAGCCTCGGTGTTGAGCTTGGCAAAGAGCAGCGTGCCGTTCATTTCCCGCGCCACCTGCTCGAACTGCGGGGCCATCATCCGGCACGGCCCGCACCAGGGCGCCCAGAAATCCACCACCACCGGCAGGTCATTCCTGGCGATATAAGAGGCAAAGCGGTCGCTGCTCAGGTTGACGGGATGGTCGGGGAGCAGCGGCGCATGGCATTTACCGCATTTGGGATTCTCACTCAGGCGCGCCGCCGCCAACCGATTCACCGCCCCACAGGCCGGGCAAACTACCATGATCGCAGACATCTCACCTCCCAAGCCGCTAATTTAGGCTCTTTCTATGGGCCCTTTAGCTTTTCCCCCGCAGCAAGCCGTCCAGCAGGCCTTTTTTATCGAGGGCCGCGAGATCGTCATAACCACCCACATGCTGCTCCCCGATAAATATTTGCGGCACCGTATGCCGCCCGTGGCTGCGCGTCGTCATGACTTGACGCTGCTGCGGATCGCGGTCAATCCGGATCTGTTCCGGCGTCACGCCCTTGCTACGCAACAGAGACTCTGCCATGCGGCAATAGGGACAGCTAGGCGTAGAGTACATGAGCACGGGCACGGAGGACATGCTATTTCTCCACGGGCAAACCGGCGCCCCGCCACGCGTGGATACCGCCCTTGAGGCTGTAGATCTTGTCAAATCCGGCCTTTTTCAGCAGGGCCGCGGCGCGCGCCGAGCGCATCCCGCTGGCGCACTGGCAAATCACATGATGACCGCGGTGCCTTTCCAGATCCTTCACATACTTGGACAGATCCCCCAAAGGAATGTGCCGGGCATTGGGCAGATGGCCGCGCGACCATTCCTCCTGTTCACGCACATCGATGATCACTGCATCTTCGTGGTTGATGAGATGGACGGCGGCGCTGGGGTCCACCTCCTCGATACCGGCGATGCGGCGGCTCAGGGGCCCGCGCAGGAGCAGCACCAGCACGACAATGGCGGAAAGCACCAGCATCCACTGCGCTTGCAGAAATTGCAGCAGTTCGCCCATAACGCCACTCACCGCCCGCAGACCCGCGCGTCACGGACGCCGGCGGCGATCAGGATGCGCTCCAGTGGACAGAAACAGGTAAAGCCGCTCTGCAGAAGATTCAGGCCCACAAAGAGGGTGACGGCCAGAAACCATTGGCTGACAAAGGCCGGGCTGGCCGGAGCGCCCAGGATCACGCTCAGGAGGATAAAAATACCGGCTATCGCCCGCACCCAACGTTCACTATTCATGATGATTCAAACTCCTTGTCGTCGCTGTTCCAGGCGCCGCTCCCACAGGAAGTAGAGCAGCGGGATCACAATCAATGTCAACATAGTGGAGGCGAAAGTGCCGAAAATCAAGGAGACGGCCAGACCCCCGAATACGGGGTCCGTGACCATGATGGCCGAGCCGAACATGATGGCCAGCGCCGTCAGCAGGATTGGCCGGAAACGCACCGCACCGCCTTGCAAGACAGCCTCATCCAAAGGGTACCCCCGGCGCCGATAGTCGACAATAAAGTCGATCAGCAGCAGGGAGTTGCGCACCACCACACCAGCCAAGGCAATGACGCCGATCATGGAGGTGGCGTTGAAGGGGGTGCCGAGCAGCCAGTGTCCCGGAAACACGCCCACCAGGGTCAGAGGAATGGCGCCCATGACGATGATGGGCATCATGAACGACTGGTAGTAGGCCACCAACATCAGGTAAATGAATACCAGCGCCACGATGAAGGCCGCCCCGAGGTCGCGGAAGACGTCCAGGGTCAGGCGCATGTCGCCGCCCCAGAGGATCTGGTAATGGGTGATGTCGTCGGGTTGGGCCGGAGTGAAGCCGAGATTGGCCGTCGTCAGAGGAACGCCGTCCAGGACCTTGCCGTCGAGCCGGTGGTTGAGGGTCAGGACGGCGTAAACCGGACTGGAACCCAGCAGGTCGCCGGTCACGTAGACCACGGGATGCTGGTCGCGATCATAAATGGGCTTGTCCAGGGTGGCATCACGGATCTGCACGATGCTTGCCAGGGGCACTTCCTGGCCGCTTTGGCTTTGCACCCGCAGGTCGAGGATCTGCTGCCGCCAGGCGCGATCGGCCCGGGGGGTACGCAGGATGATGTCCACGGGCTCCCGCGCCGAAACGGAGCGCAGGTCTCCGAGCTTGGCGCCCGCCACATAATCATGAACCAGTTCCGCCACCCGGGCCGGGGCAACGCCGGCCAGTTGCGCCTTTTGCCGATCCAGATGGATGACATATTCGGGCACCGTCGCGGTGACCGAGTCATCGACATTGGTCATCCGGTAGACTTTGCGAAAATCCGTCTCGACGGGACCCGCCAGTTCCCGCAGTTTTTGATAATCCGGGCCATAGAGTTCGGCCACCACCTGGGCCCGCACTGGCGGCCCCGGCGGTACTTCGAAGATCTTGATGACCGACTGTGGAAAGCTCCGGCGCACCGGGGCCAGGGCCTGATACACCGCAACAGCCACCGCGTGGGACATGGGACGCTCATCACGCGGCACCAGGTTGACCTGGATCTGGGCATAATTGCTCCCCTGGCGCATCATGTCGCCGCGCACCAGGCCGGCAAAATCCACCGGCGCCGAGCGCCCCAGGTAGGTCTGGAAGTTTTCCACGTAAGGATTCTTGCTCAAGACGTTGCCCACCGCCTCGCTCACTTGCCCGGTTTCATCCAGGGCCGTTCCGGCAGGAGTATCCACTTGAATGAGAAAATCACTGACATTGCCTTCGGGCAACATCTTGACGTTGACGCCCAGGGCGCTCAGGGGACCGTTGGTGCCCTGGGGGCGGAAAAATTGCCAGGCAGGCATTGCCATCACCAGGATCAGCAACACGATCACCACCACAAAAAAGAGGTTGCGTTTGCCCGCCGACTCCAATAGGGGCCTGAAAATGGCGAGATACCCTTTTTGCAGGGGATCGGGGCCATGGCCATGGGCTGCGGACTCCCCCGCCTGGCGGGCGGCCTTTTTCTGCAGGAAGCGATTGGCTCCCCAAGGTACTACCGTGTAGGCCAGGAGCACCGAGGCAATCATGGCAATGGGCACAAAGATGGGGATGGGGAGCATGAAGGGACCCATCATCCCCGTCACAAAGGCCATGGGAATGAAGGCAAGAATCACGGCCAGTGTCGCGATATTGGTGGGGTTGCCGATCTCGTTGGTGGCCGTGATCACGCACTGGGCAAACTTGCCTCCTTCGCACTCCCCCATGTGCCGGTGGATGTTTTCGATGACCACGATGGCGCCATCCACCAGCAAACCCAAGGACAGAATGAGGGCAAAAAGGGTGATGCGGTTGATGGTTTGACCCGTGAGCCAGCCGATACCCAGCACTACGGCCAGGGTCAGTGGCACCGTCAGGATGACGATGGCGGCCTCCCGCCAACCCAGGAAAAGGAGCAGGATGACCGCCACCACGCCAATGGCGATACCCAGATGCTCGATCAAGGTATTGACGGCATCATCGGCCCGCTGGCCGTAATCGCGGGTGACGGTGACATGGACCCCTTGGGGAAGGGCTTCGGACTCCAACCGCTTCAATTTCGCTGTGATGGCATCGGCTACGGTCACGGCATTGGCGCCGGAGCGCTTGGCCAGGGAGATCGTCACCGCCGGCAGCGTGGTACCGGCGCTTAGGCCCAGGCGATTGGCGGGGCCGGCGGTGGTCGTGGTCGCCATGTCCGTTTCCGCCGGACCTTCTTCCACCTGGGCCACATCCTTGAGGAAGATCGGCCGGCCGTCATGGCTGCCGATGATCAAATCCCCAACGCCTCGGGCAGAAGCAAAGGCGGCATCGATACGCAGGGGAATCTGCTGGTTGTTGCGGACCAGATTGCCGCCGGGCAGCACCACATTGGCCGCCTGCAGGGCCCGTTTGACCTGCGTCAGACTGAGCCCGACACTGGCAAGCCGAGCAGGATCCAGCCAGATATTCACCGCCAGGGGGCTGCCGCCGATCACCTCGGCGTTGGCCACATCGGGCACGCTCTGGAGCTGCTCCATGAGGCGCAGACCCACTTGGCGCAAGGCCATGGGCGTCATGCTGGCGGCGCTCAGAGTGACGGTCATGATGGGCACGTCGTTGATGCCGATGGACTTGACCAGGGGTTGCTCCGTGCCCGGCGGCATCTTGTCCAGATTGCGGCTCAATTGGTTGTAGAGTTCCAGCAGACTCTTTTCCTCGTTGGCCCCCACCTGGAACTGCACCGTGACAATACCCATGTCATCCACCGCATAGCCATAGGTGTGATGGACGCCGGGCAGGGAGGCCATGAGGGCCTCCAACGGACGCACCACCAGATGGTGGACCTCTTCGCTATTGGAGCCCGGCCGCATGATGAAAATCTCGGCGGCCGGCACCACGATTTCCGGATTGTAGAGGCGCGGCGTCACCGCCACCGCCATGGCCCCGAAGAGCGCGATGGCGATCATGATCAGGACGGTGATCTTGGAACGATAAAAGGCCGCCGCCAGACGTCCGGCAAGGTTCTGCGGCTGCCGCTGCCCCGCCTCAGCCATGGGCCGCTCCCTCCGGCTTGATGCGGGAACCATTGTCGATCTCCGCCAGATTCCCGGAAACCACCTTCTCGCCGGAACTCAGGCCGGACAGGATTTCCACGCCACCGGCCACCGGCTTCCCCGGCCGCACCATCCGGTAGTGGGCAAGGCCCTGGGCATCCACCACAAAAACGCCGGGGATACCCGCCCGGTCCTGGAGGGCGGATGCGGGCACGACGATCCCCGTACGCTGCTCCGTAGGAATGGCCACGGTGACAAAAGACCCGCTTTGCAGGCCGCTGTTGTCGGGCAGGCTCAGTTTGACGAGGTGGGTGTGGGTCATGGGATCGCTCGTGGCAACGAGATCGAGCACCTGTGCCTGGATCACCCGGCCGTCCCCATGGATGGCCAGGCTTTGTCCAACGTGCAGGCGGGTAAAGAGATCGTCACTGACGCTGCATTGCACCTGCAGACGCGCCGGATTCTCGATACGGAGAATGGGATGCCCCGGCGTGGCCAAGTCCCCGTTCTGCAGGAATTTTTGGACGATAATCCCGGCAAAGGGGGCGGTAACCCGGGCATAGCGCAGTTGGGACTGGGCAGAGGTGATGCCTGCCCGCGCGGCAGCGGCCCGCGCCTGGGCCATGGCATACTGGGATTTGACCGCGTCCCACTGCTTTTCGGGTATGGCTTGCTGGGCGTAGAGGGATTTGAAGCGTTCGTAGTTGGAGCGGGCATCGGCCAGGGCGGATTCCGCTTCGGCCAGGCCCGCTTGCGCCTGCTGCACTTGTCCCACCACGTCCGTGGGATCCACCTCGAAAAGCACCTGCCCGGCCCTGACGGCCTGCCCTTCACGCACCGTGAGGTTGCGGATGTAGCCCATCAGGCGCGATGACAACTGCACCTGCTGATCGGCTACGACGCTCGCCGGGACCTCGGCGTAGGCCTGCAGCGATTGCGCTGCCACCTTTACCACGGGAGCAGATACGCTCACCTGCGTAGCCGGCGCTTGTGGCGGATTTTTTCCGCAGGCGCTGAGAGTGAGGGTGGACAACCCCAAGGCAAGCCCCAGGAAGCAATGTTTACCTAGCCTCATTCTGCCACTCCTTTGACTACGGGAGACTGCCCCGCTGCGACGATATGTTGTGTATTCAACTTGCCCAGCGCCAACAGGAGGGCGCCGCGCGCTACGGCCTCCTGATAATGCGCTTCCACCAGATCGGCGCGCACCTGGTCCAGTTCCGCCTGCCCGCGCAGCAGGCCGGTGATGGTCTCCACGCCGTTTTCGTAGCGCAGGCGGATCAAGCGCTGCGCCTCCTCCATCTGCTGCGCAGCCAGTTTGCGCACCTGCACCCGCCGCGCCGCTTCCCGGGCGCTGCGCCAGTCCTGGGCCACCTGCAGGCGCAAACGGTCCTGGGCCTCCTGCAGGGCGGCGAGGGACTGCTGGCGTTTCGCGTCCGCCTGATCCATGCCGCCGCCGCGAGCGAAATCCAGGACATTCCAGGAAAGCACCCCGGCAAGGGTATAGGAGGGTACGGCGTTGCCCAGAGTGCTGCCATTCCACTCCTGGATAGCCATGGCATTGACATGGGGAAGATAGGCCGCCCGCGCCACCGTGATCCCCGCCTGAGCAGCCTTGACCTGGTGCTGCAAGGCCTGAATGCCGGCGTTATTGGCGAGGGCCTGGGCCTGCAAAATGGGCAGATCGGCGCCCGGTGCCGCCGGTTGCACCGGGGCATCCACCGTCAATGGCTTATCGGCGGGCCAACCGATGAGAATGGCAAGGCCTTCCAAGGCGTTGGCTTTGGCGTCCTGGGCATGTTGCAGGGCCAGTTCCGTCTCTTCCAGATGGACCTGCGCCGAGAGCAGGTCGCTTTTTACCACCACGCCCCGCTGTAGAAGGGATTGGGTGGTTTTGACGGTGGACTCCGCCGCCGCTTTCGCCTTTTCTCCCACCATGATAGCCGCATCGGCGGCGCGTACCCCTTCATAGGCCTGCAGCAAGGCAAAAATAAGCTGCTGTTTGGCCATTTCGTCACCGCTCCGCGCGGCCTTGAGCATCGCCTGCGCCTGGTCGAGCCGACCCCAGATGGCCCCCCCATTCCAGATGGGGACATCCAGCTTGAACTGCGTCCCGTAGTTGTTATAACTGCCGGGATGATTGAGATTATTGGGCGCGACCCCCAGGGCGCCGGGGCCGGTAAACTGTCCAGCCCCAAAATCATTGAAGGTGGCCTGCCGTTGCGACAGCTTCATCCCGAATACCGTCAGGGCGTTGTTGGACTCACTGGCGGTAAAGGATGCCGAAAGTTTGGGCAGGAGATGGCCGCGCGCCTCACGGATACCCCCTTGGGCCTCGGCCACCTGCGCCCGCGCACCAAGGATTTGCGGATTCTGCTTGAGGGCAAGATCGACGCATTGGGTAAAATCCACGGCCTGCGCAGGCACAATCGCCGCAATACCGGCGAGAGAGAACGTGGCAGCGACGGCGAGCTGAATCTGCTTCCAGGACCGAGCGGACATGACTGTTCCTTTCTTATCTCAACGGTTCGACAAACAAACACCCCGCACTGCTCCCCCGGAGGCATGATCAGTCGGGCCATAATTTATCAGTATATAATAATATACCAAACTATGGCTTTCAAGCCATGAATCGCTTCGCGGTAAAGCCTCCCGCTGAACGTCCGCGCCGCCACCAAGCATCGCACCCGCCGGTCGCCCGGCGCGGGCATCCTTTAGCGGACCGAGCAGAAGACATCGCTCATCATGGAGATGAGACGCAAGGTGCGGGGGTCGCCCACGCGGTAGTAGACCTTGTTGGCATCCTTGCGCGCGCGGAGGATGTCCTTCTCCCGCAAAATGGCCAGATGTTGGGAAATGTTGCTCTGGGTGGTACCCACCGCTGCTACGATGTCTTGTACGCTCAACTCATCGGAACCCAAGACGCAGAGTACTTTGAGCCGCAGCGGGTGGGCCATGGCCTTGAGGGAACGGGATGCCTGCTCGATGTCCTCTTCGCGGCTGGGTAATTGATCCATGGAAGTGCCTCTGAGTGGTATTTGATTTATGAAACGACATGTTACATAAAGGCTGCGCCTTTGCCAGTCTTTATGCGCCTTGCTTTTTTCGGTCTCTGCCGATAGTATTTTACTTATGCGGGTGTAGTTCAATGGCAGAACCTGAGCTTCCCAAGCTCATGGCGTGGGTTCGATTCCCATCACCCGCTCCATTCTTTCCAGATTACTTCCATCAAAACAACGGATTATCAAGATCAGCCAAGAGTGCGTCCATGCGCTTTTCCACCGCCGCGTCCATGCGGATCGGGTGCCCCCATTCGCGGCTGGTCTCGCCGGGGACTTTGTTGGTGGCATCCATGCCCAGTTTACCCCCCAAACCGGATACGGGCGAGGCAAAATCCAGATAGTCGATGGGCGTGCCCTCGATGGGGGTAATGTCGCGCACCGGGTCCATGCGCGTGGTCATGGCCCAGATCACGTCCTCCCAGCGGCGGATGTTGATGTCGTCATCCACCACGATGATGAACTTGGTGTACATGAATTGCCGCAAAAAACCCCAGACCCCGAACATGACCCGCTTGGCATGGCCGGGATACGCTTTACGGATGCTGACGATGGCCATGCGATAGGAACAGCCTTCCGGGGGCAGGTAGAAATCCACGATCTCGGGAAACTGCTTCTGCAGCAAGGGCACGAAGACCTCGTTGAGGGCGGCGCCGAGGATGGCCGGCTCATCGGGGGGGCGGCCCGTATAGGTGCTGTGATAGATGGGGTGTTCGCGATGGGTGATGCACTCGATGGTGAAGACCGGGAAACGCTCCACCTCATTGTAATATCCCGTATGGTCGCCAAAAGGCCCTTCGGCGGCCATGTCGTCGGGGTAGATATGGCCCTCCAGGACGATTTCCGCCTGGGCCGGGACCTGCAGCGGAACCGTCAGGGCGTCGGCCAGCTCGGTGCGCCCGCCGCGCAGGAGCCCGGCAAACTGATGCTCCGAAAGGGTGTCCGGGATGGGAATGACGGCGGCAAGGATGGTGGCGGGATCGGCGCCATAGGCCACAGCCACGGGAAAGGGCTCGCCCGGGTGGGTCTTCTGGAACTCGCGCAGATCCTGGGCGCCGCCGCGGTGGGCCAGCCAGCGCATGATGACGCGCCTGGAGCCGATCACCTGCTGGCGGTAGATGCCCATGTTGGCACGCTTTTTATGCGGCCCCTTGGTGATGGTCAGCCCCCAGGTCATGAGCGGGCCGGCATCTTCAGGCCAGCAGGTCTGCACCGGAAGCCAGGCAAGATCCACCTCGTCACCGCGCAGGACCACCTCCTGACAGGGGGGACGGCGCATGATGGTGGGGGCCATGTAGAGGACCTTGCGCAGGGTGGGCAGTTTCTCCCAGAGGTCACGCAGGCCCCGCGGCGGCTCCGGCTCCTTTAGATAGGCCAGGAGACGCCCCACCTCGCGCAAGTCCGCCAGGGATTCCCGGCCCATGCCGAGGGCGACCCGCTCCGTGGTGCCGAAGAGATTGCCGAGCACCGGAATGTCATAGCCGACGGGCTGCTCAAAAAGGATGGCAGGCCCAGCCGCACGCAGGCTGCGATCACAGATCTCCGTCATCTCCAGGTAGGGAGAAACCGGCTTTGCCAGATGGCGAAGCAGTTGCCGTTGTTCCAGATCGGCGATAAAGGCGCGCAGGTCACGATAGCTCATGGAAAGATTCTAACCCAAAGCCTTCAGCTTGTCGCAGTGGGGTCCTCGCGGGCCACGACAAAGGCGCTATCGTCGATGCTCAGGCTGGAGGTGGAGCGCAGGTCAATGGCTTCGTGGCCGCTGATGTATTCTTCGGCCAAGGTAGTCAGGCACTCCACCTCTTCGGGGGTGACGGACGCGAAACCGGGAAAGCCCAGGTCCTGCAGCAGGACTTGTCCGCGCGGCTCGTCATTCATGCCCAACAGAACGTCCTGCAGCGGTTCCATCTTGGGCGCCAGGCGGGGGCCTATGCAAAAGGCGTGGAAGGCGAAGGCGTCGTCGGACTGATCGAGAATCCGCAGGCGCCCGCGGATGAGGCCGCTGGCCCCGGTATACACCTCGTCGAAGAGAAAGCCCACATCGGCATTGCCCTGCAGGAGGGCCTTCAGGACGCCCTGATAGCTGCCGGTATAGACAAAATCCAGGCGGGCGCGGTCAATCTCGGCCTTGTCCATGAGAAAAAGGCCAATCATGTGGATCAGGGTGCCCTCATGGGCCGAAGCGATGCGGATGCGCGGGGGGAGATCGGCATAGCCATGGATGGGCCCCCCGGCCAGGGTGCAGAGGTAGACCTCATCAAAATGATCCCGGGGCTTGGCCACGGGCTGGAAACCCAGTTTTTGCACATACTGGACCCAGTCGAAAGGGTTGGCGTAGACCAGATCGAAGGCCCCGGAGAGGACCGCCTGCCGGCAACTGTCGAAACCCTCGCAAGGCTGGAAGTGCATGATCTCTCCCAGATGCCGTTGCAGATAGGTGTTCATGAGGAACCACCCCGGGAGGTTCTTGCCGGAATAGTTGGGGTCTACCGTGAACTGGAGCATGTCCCTGGAAAGCATCGCCGCGGCCCCCTTCAAATGTCGAAATCGACGGGAATCTCCCCGAGGATGTTGAGGTGGATATTGAAAGGAGTCATGTATTTCATGGCCGTCATCATGGAACCCTTGAACTTGAGACGGCGGGTCATCAGGGCCGCCTTGCCGGAGATCTCGCCGGAAAGGATTTTTTTCCAGTTCTCCATGCTCGTCCACATGATGAAATCGCGCCGCCGGCCATCGGAGGGTCCGGCAAAGATCACCTTGCCGGCCTTGCAAAAGAGCATGACGTGGGGAATGTCGGGACGATCTTCGATGTAATATTCCCAGGTGGCATTGAAGTTGCGGAGGTCTTTCTGGATCTCGGGGTGGGTGTCCCACTGCTTGCCCACCAGACGAATCCATTCCGTGCTCATGAATTTTACGGTCATGTCCTCTCCCTCATGGCCCTTTGGCAGGTCTGGAATTTGATTTAACCCATTTTAGACGATATTCGGATTTTCGCCATTTTCCAGCAATTGGTGGATCACCAGACCGGCCAGGAGCGCGCCGAAGAGGGCGGGCATGAAGGAGATGGTGCCATTGATGGTTTTGGCGCGGCCGGGAGGGCCATCAGCCGCCGCCGGGGGCAAGGCGGGCGCCGGCGCTTCGTCGGAGAAAACCGTCAGGAAACTGAGGGACGCCCCCATTTTTCGCAGCAGGGCGCGCAGCTCCCGGGCCAGGGGGCAGATCTCCGTTTGGTTGAGACGGGCCACCCGCACCCGGCGCGGATCCAGACGGTTGCCGGCGCCCATGCTGGAGAGCACCGGGATGCCGAGCTGCTGGGCAGCGGCGATCAGCGCGGCCTTGCAGGCGATGGCGTCTATACAGTCGGCAACCAGTTCGGCACCGAGATCCTGCAGCAATGCCCCCGCACCGTCGGCGTCGATGAAAGTCTGGCGGGTGACAACCTGGCATTGGGGATGGATATCGCGGATGCGTTCGGCCATGACCTCCACCTTGGGGCGGCCGAGGGTGGAGTGCAGGGCGACCAACTGGCGGTTGATATTGGAGATGCCGACCACATCGTGGTCCACCAGGGTCAAACGGCCGATACCCGCCCGGGCGAGGTTTTCGGCGACGTA
>NZ_RIZI01000121.1 GCF_003721225.1 Acidithiobacillus sulfuriphilus
CGTCAACGTGGTCTTCCCGTGGTCCACGTGACCAATCGTTCCCACATTCACATGCGGCTTCGTCCGCTCAAATTTCCCTTTGGACATCTTGACCTCTCCCTAACGGCTAGCGCTGACTTTTCTTGACAATGGCCTCGGCCACATGGCCGGGGACTTCCATATACTTTTCAAACTGCATGGTGTAAGTCGCCCGTCCCTGCGATAAAGAGCGCACGGTCGTCGCATACCCAAACATTTCCGCAAGGGGCACTTCACAGCGGATCACCTTGGCACCCGCCTCGTCTTCCATGCCCTGCATCATGCCCCGACGACTATTGATGTCGCCGATGATATCACCCATATATTCTTCCGGCGTCACCACTTCAACGGCGAAGATCGGCTCAAGAAGAACGGGGTTGGCCTTGGCGGCGCCGGCCTTGAAACCCATGGATCCTGCAATCTTGAACGCCGCTTCGGAGGAGTCGACATCGTGATAGGAGCCGTCGAAGATGGTCACCTTGACGTCGACCACCGGGAAGCCCGCGATGATACCACTTTCCAGCGCTTCTTCAACACCTTTCTGCGTCGGGCCGATGAACTCCTTGGGCACCGTACCGCCGACCACCCCGTTCTCAAAGGAAAAACCGGTCCCGGGTTCCTGCGGTTCCAGACGCAGCCAGACATGCCCGTACTGACCACGGCCACCCGACTGCCGCACGAACTTGCCTTCCGCCTCGACCGTCTTGCGGATCGTTTCCCGGTAGGCCACCTGGGGTGCGCCGACGGTGGCTTCCACACCGAATTCCCGTTTCATGCGGTCCACCAGGATTTCCAGGTGCAGTTCGCCCATGCCGGAAATGATGGTCTGCCCCGACTCCTGATCGGTACGGACCCGAAATGACGGATCCTCCTGGGCCAGCTTACCCAGGGCGATGCCCATTTTTTCCTGGTCTGCCTTGGTCTTCGGCTCGACGGCAACGTGAATTACCGGTTCGGGAAACTCAATCTGTTCCAAGGCGATGGGCTTGTTCAGATCGCAAAGGGTATCCCCGGTGTAGGCGATCTTCAGCCCTACGGCAGCGGCAATATCCCCGGCCAGCACTTCCTTGATTTCGTGGCGCTCGTTGGCATGCATCTGGAGAATGCGCCCGATCCGCTCCTTCTGATCACGACCGGGATTCAATACCGTGGACCCCGCCGTCAACACCCCCGAATACACGCGGAAGAAGGTGAGCTGGCCGACAAAAGGATCGGTCATGATCTTGAACGCCAGGGCCGAGAAGGGCTCGCCATCATCGGGCCGGCGTGACAGAACGGCACCACGGTCGGGGTCGACGCCCTCGACGGGAGGGATGTCTACCGGCGAGGGCAGATAATCCAGCACCGCGTCCAGCATGGCTTGTACGCCCTTGTTTTTAAAGGCGCTGCCGCAGAGGACCGGGACGACGTGGCCGGCGATGGTCGATTTACGCAAACCGGCCATCAACTCTGGCGCGGAAATCTCTTCCCCTTCCAGATATTTCAGCATCAGCTCTTCATCGGCATCGGCGATGGATTCAACCATGAAGTGACGCGCAGCTTCGGCTTCCTCGCGCAAATCCGCCGGAATCTCTTCTTCGGTGAAGCGCATGCCCTGGGTACTGTCATCCCAGTTGATGGCCTTCATCTTAAACAGGTCGATCACGCCCCGGAAGCGCTCCTCCTCACCGATGGGGAGCTGAATGGGAACGGGATGACCCCGAAGCTTGCTCTGGATCTGGTCGACGACACGCTTGAAATTGGCGCCCTGGCGATCCATCTTGTTGACGAAAGCGATGCGTGGCACTCCATACTTGTTTGCTTGGCGCCAAACGGTTTCCGACTGCGGCTGGACACCACCGACAGCGCAAAATACCGCTACTGCGCCATCCAGCACGCGCAGGGAGCGTTCGACCTCAATGGTGAAGTCCACATGCCCCGGCGTATCAATGATGTTGATGCGGTGTTCGGGGCGCTGGCCATCCATGCCCTTCCAGAAACAGGTGGTTGCCGCAGAGGTAATGGTGATACCCCGCTCCTGCTCCTGGGCCATCCAATCCATGACCGCAGTCCCTTCATGAACCTCGCCGATCTTGTGCGAGACACCGGTATAGAACAGGATACGTTCGGTTGTCGTCGTCTTGCCGGCATCAATGTGGGCCATGATGCCGATATTCCGATAACGATCAATGGGGGTTGTGCGAGCCACGGTTTATTCCTTATCCAAGCAATCTGCGATCATTTACCAACGGAAGTGCGCAAAGGCCTTATTGGCTTCTGCCATGCGATGCGTCTCTTCCCGCTTGCGCACTGCGGTGCCGCGGTTTTCCGCTGCCTCGAGGATTTCCGCCGCCAGCCGGTTGCCCATGGACTTCTCCGTACGCTTCCGCGCGGCATCTCGCAGCCAGCGCATGGCCAGAGCGATGCGCCGATCCGAGCGCACCTCAATAGGCACCTGATAGGTAGCGCCACCGACGCGGCGGCTCTTGACCTCTACCGCCGGGCGGACATTGTCCATGGCCTTGCGAAACACATCCAGCGGATCGGCCTTGCTCCGTTCGGCAACAATATCCAACGCACCGTAAACGATCTTTTCCGCAACGCTTTTCTTGCCATCGCGCATGATCACATTGGCGAACTTGGCGATGATTTCTTCCTTGTACTTGGGATCCGGCAAGATGATCCGCTTGGGTACTTCGCGACGTCTGGGCATGACGCATCAACTCCTTAAATAACGCTTATCTGGGCACGCTTATTTGGGACGCTTGGCGCCATACTTGGAACGCGACTGCTTCCGACCTTTCACACCGGCCGTATCAAGGGTTCCACGCACGATGTGATAGCGAACGCCGGGAAGATCCTTCACACGCCCGCCGCGAATGAGAACAACGGAGTGCTCCTGGAGATTGTGACCCTCACCGGGTATGTAGCTACTAACCTCGAATCCGTTCGTTAGCCTGACGCGGGCAACTTTGCGCAGCGCCGAGTTGGGCTTTTTCGGTGTCGTCGTGTAGACGCGCGTGCAAACACCACGCTTCTGTGGGTTGGCATCGAGCGCGGGCACCTTGCTTTTGGCCACCGGCCGCTTGCGCGGTTTGCGCACGAGTTGATTTAATGTGGGCATCAACAATCTCCAATACTTGAAACTTCGCGGTATGCCTCGCATACCAACAAGAGGGCGCATTCTAAGGAGGCTTGCCCCAAGTGTCAAGGCAAGCCTTCGGGAAGAAACACTTACTGCGACTCCTCCACCCTTACCGGGGCGCCATCAACCTGCGCAGGAACACCCGCGCTGGACTGGGGCACCGCCACCGGTGCACTGGCAGTAGCCTTCCCTGCCAGTGATTCCCGGTGCAGCCGGCGGCGGTGCTCGTGATAGGCCAGCCCGGTTCCGGCGGGGATGAGTCGGCCAACGATGACGTTCTCTTTGAGCCCCCGCAATTCGTCGACCTTTCCGGTCACCGCAGCTTCCGTCAACACCCGCGTCGTCTCCTGGAAGCTTGCCGCAGAAATAAATGACTCCGTGGATAGGCTAGCCTTGGTAATACCCAGAAGCACCGGAATGAAGCGGGCGGGCTCCTTGCCGGCGGCGAGCAGGTTGACGTTTTCCTCTTCCACCCGCGCCCGATCCACCTGCTCACCCGGCAGAAAGAGACTATCCCCGGCGAAAGTGATCTCGGCCTTGCGCAGCATCTGCCGCAGAATCACCTCGATGTGCTTATCATTGATACGCACCCCCTGGAGGCGGTAAACGTCCTGCACTTCGTCCACGATATAATTGGCCAGGGCCTGCACGCCCAGGACGCGGAGGATATCATGGGGAACCGGCTGCCCTTCCACGAGCTGTTCGCCAGGGCTGACCCGCTCGCCCTCGTAGACCGTTACATGCCGGCCCTTGGGGATGAGATACTCGTGCTGCTCGCCGTGCTCATCGGTAATGATGAGACGCTGCTTGCCCTTGGTGTCCTTGCCGAAACCGATGATGCCCTCATGCTCGGCGATCACCGCGAAATCCTTGGGACGCCGTGCCTCGAAGAGCTCCGCGACGCGCGGCAGGCCGCCCGTGATATCGCGGGTCTTGGTGGTTCCCACGGGCAGGCGCGCCAGGATATCGCCGGGCAGGACATTGCCGCCTTCATGTACGGCGATGATCGCCTTGGCGGGCAGGAAGTAACGCGCGGGCAGGTCGGTCCCCGGCAGTTTCAGATCCTGGCCGTTCTCGTCCTGGACGATGATAACCGGCCGCAGGTCGCGCCCCTGTGGGGGCCGCTGCTTCGCATCCATGACCACCAGCGTCGACAGGCCCGTGATTTCGTCATTTTGGATGGCCACGCTGGCGCCTTCAACGGCATCCTTGAGGACCACCTTGCCGCCCACTTCGCTGACAATGGGCCGGGTATGGGGATCCCATTCGGCGATCCGGCGACCCGCCGTAACTGCCCCGTTGTCGTCGATGAGCACCGAAGCGCCATAGGGCACCTTGTAACGCTCCTTCTCGCGCCCTTGCTCATCGGTGATGCTGACTTCGCCATTGCGGGCGACCACCACATGGCGGCCGCTGGGGTGGGTCACCAGCCTCAGGTTCTGGTAACGGAGAATCCCACCCTGCTTGACCTCAATGCTGCTCTGGGCCGCCGAGCGGCTGGCGGCGCCACCGATATGGAAGGTGCGCATGGTCAACTGCGTACCGGGCTCGCCGATGGATTGCGCCGCGATCACCCCCACGGCCTCGCCGGCATTCACCAGATGCCCGCGGGCAAGGTCACGCCCGTAGCACAGGGCGCATACGCCGTGGCGGGAACGACAGGTGAGGGGCGAGCGCACCTTCAGTGCGTCCACACCCAGCTCGTCCAGTTGCCCCACCTGCTGTTCATCCAGGAGGGTGTTGCGGGCGATGACGATCCCCCCGGTGTTGGGATGGAGTATGTCCTCCGCCACCACCCGGCCGAGGACACGGTCGCGCAGGGCTTCGATGATCTCTCCGCCCTCCACCAGCGAGGTCATGGGCAGGCCCTCTTCCGACCCGCAATCGCGCTCCACCACCACCAGATCCTGGGTCACGTCCACCAGGCGCCGGGTCAAATAACCGGAGTTGGCCGTCTTGAGGGCCGTATCGGCCAGACCTTTGCGGGCGCCATGGGTGGAAATGAAGTACTGGAGAACATTCAGGCCTTCGCGGAAGTTGGCGGTAATGGGGGTTTCGATGATGGAGCCGTCCGGCTTGGCCATCAGACCGCGCATACCGGCCAATTGGCGGATCTGGGCGGCCGAACCACGGGCGCCGGAGTCGGCCATCATGAAGATCGAATTGAAGGAGTCCTGCTGGACCACCCGCCCATCGGCGAGGGTGACGGTATCCTTGCTGACCCGGTCCATCATGGCCTTGGCCACGTCATCGGTGGCCCGCGACCAGATGTCGACCACCTTGTTGTAACGCTCGCCCTCGGTCACCAGGCCGGAGGTGTACTGCGCCTGAATGGCCTTCACCTCGTCCTCGGCAACGGCAAGTATGGTCTCCTTCTCGGGAGGCGTCACCATGTCCACCGCGCCGAAGGAGATGCCGGCCCGGGTTGCCATCCGGTAGCCCATGTACATCAGTTGGTCCGCGAAAATGACGGTATCCTTGATACCCAGACGCCGGTAGCAGGTGTTCACCAGTTCGGTGATGGCCTTCTTCTTGAGCACGCGATTGATGACGCTGAAGGGCAGTCCTTCTGGTAATATCTCGCCAAGGAGCGCGCGTCCCGCCGTCGTCTCCACCCGTTCCCCGCGAAAACGTACCTGCACCCGTGCATGGAGCCCGACTTCATGGGCGTCATAGGCGCGGCGCAGCTCGGCGAGGTCGCTGTAGATCCCGCCAACGCCTTTGGCGTCCGCCCTTTCCTGGGTCATGTAGTAGAGGCCGAGGACGATATCCTGGGAAGGCACGATGATGGGATCGCCATTGGCCGGACTGAGGATGTTGTTGGTGGACATCATCAGGGTCCGCGCTTCCAACTGGGCCTCCAGGGAGAGCGGGACGTGAACGGCCATCTGGTCGCCGTCAAAGTCGGCGTTGTAAGCCGCGCAGACCAGCGGATGGAGCTGGATGGCCTTGCCTTCGATGAGTACCGGTTCAAAGGCCTGAATACCCAGACGATGCAGGGTGGGCGCGCGGTTCAGGAAGACCGGGTGTTCGCGAATGACGTCTTCGAGGATATCCCAGACTTCCGGCTTCTCCTGCTCCACCAGGCGCTTGGCGGCCTTGATGGTCGTCGCCAGTCCACGCTCTTCGAGTTTGTTGAAAATGAAGGGCTTGAATAGCTCCAAGGCCATTTTTTTCGGCAACCCGCATTGATGCAGGCGGAGTTCGGGGCCGACGACGATCACGGAGCGGCCGGAATAGTCCACGCGCTTGCCGAGGAGGTTCTGGCGGAAACGCCCTTGTTTGCCCTTGATCATGTCGGCAAGGGATTTGAGCGGACGCTTGTTGGGACCGGCAATGGCGCGCCCGCGGCGGCCATTGTCGAGCAGGGCATCCACCGCCTCCTGCAGCATGCGCTTTTCATTGCGCACAATGATGTCCGGGGCCTTCAACTCCAGCAGCCGCTTGAGGCGGTTGTTGCGATTGATCACGCGCCGATAGAGATCATTGAGGTCCGAGGTGGCGAAACGTCCGCCATCCAGCGGCACCAAAGGCCGCAAATCCGGGGGCAGGACCGGCAGCACCTCGATGATCATCCACTCCGGGCGGTTGCCCGACTGTTCAAAGGCCTCCAGGATCTTGAGCCGTTTGCTGAGCTTTTTGATCTTGGTCTCGGAGTTGGCACCGAGGAGTTCCTCGCGAATGGCTGCGGCTTCCTTGGCTACGGGGATGGCCTTGAGCAGATCACGGATGCCTTCCGCGCCCATCTTGGCGGTAAATTCATCGCCATGCTCTTCCAGTGCGTCCAGATACTGGTCTTCGCTGAGGATCTGCCCCCGCTCCAGGTTGGTCAGGCCCGGATCGACAACGACATAAGCCTCGAAATAGAGGACGCGCTCGATATCCCGCAAGGGCATATCCAGGATCATGCCCATCCGGCTGGGCAAAGACTTGAGGAACCAGATATGCGCCACCGGGCTGGCCAGCTCGATGTGACCCATGCGTTCGCGGCGCACCCGGGTCTGGGTGACCTCGACGCCGCATTTTTCGCAGACCACGCCGCGATGCTTGAGCCGCTTGTACTTGCCGCACAGGCACTCATAATCCTTGATGGGGCCAAAGATCTTGGCGCAAAAAAGGCCGTCGCGCTCCGGCTTGAAGGTCCGGTAGTTGATGGTTTCCGGCTTTTTGACCTCGCCAAAGGACCACGACCGGACCTTGTCCGGAGAGGCTATGCCAATCCGGATCGCATCGAATTCTTCTTGCTGATCGTTCTGCTTGAAGAGCTTGAGTAAGTCTTTCAACGCACTCTCCCTTGCCCGCTGTCGGGCGAAACCTTAGTTGGATTGATCCAGTTCAATATCAATGCTCAGAGAGCGCAGTTCTTTCAACAGCACGTTGAAGGATTCCGGCATGCCTGCATCCATACGGAAATCACCCTTGACGATGGATTCATACATCTTGCTGCGCCCGGTGACGTCATCCGACTTCACCGTGAGCATCTCCTGCAGGGTGTAGGCAGCGCCATAGGCCTCCAAGGCCCAGACCTCCATTTCCCCGAACCGCTGGCCGCCGAATTGCGCCTTGCCACCCAAGGGTTGCTGCGTGACCAGGCTGTAGGGGCCGGTGGAGCGCGCATGCATCTTGTCATCAACCAAATGGTGGAGCTTCAGGATATACATGTAGCCGACCGTAACCGGTCGATCGAAGGCCTCTCCGGTACGGCCGTCATGGAGGGTCACCTGGCCACTGCGCGGCAAGCCCGCCAGTTCCAGCATGGAGTGGATTTCCCCTTCATCGGCGCCATCGAAGACCGGCGTCGCCATGGGTACGCCGTAGCGCAAGTTGCCTGCCAGTTCGCGAATCTCCGCATCCGACAAGGAATCCAGGTCTTCCTGCTTCCCGGTACGGTTGTAGATCTCCCCAAGAAAACGGCGCATATCCTGAATTTCCGCATGGGCGTCCAGCATCTGGCCGATCTTTTTCCCCAGACCTTTGGCCGCCCAGCCGAGATGCGCCTCCAGGATCTGCCCGACATTCATGCGCGACGGCACACCCAGGGGATTGAGGACGATATCCACCGGACTCCCGTCCGCGAGGTAGGGCATATCCTCCACCGGCACGATCTTCGAAACCACGCCCTTATTACCGTGACGGCCGGCCATCTTGTCACCGGGCTGCAGGTGGCGTTTGATGGCCACATGGACCTTGACCATCTTCAACACGCCGGGGCTTAGATCGTCCCCTTGGGTCAGCTTGCGCCGTTTTTCCTCAAGAACGCCATCGAGGCGCTCCCGCTGTTCCACCAACTGGGCGCGAATCTGCTCCAAGGCGTCATTGCTCTCCTCCCCGCGCAAACGGATCTCAAACCAGCGATGGCGGGGCAGTTCCTTGAGATAGGCCTTGGTGACCTTGTTGCCCGGCGCCAGGCCCTCAGGCCCACCATCGGCCACCTTGCCCAGCAACAACCGTTCGATACGCTGGAAGCTGTCCTCTTCCACAATCCGATACTGATCGTTCAGGTCCTTGCGAATCCGGGCCAACTCCTGCTCTTCGATGGCCTTGGCGCGCGCGTCCTTTTCGATCCCGTCGCGGGTAAATACCTGAACATCGATGACCGTACCGGACATGCCCGCCGACATCCGCAGAGAGTTGTCTTTGACGTCCGAGGCCTTCTCGCCGAAGATCGCGCGTAACAGTTTCTCTTCGGGGGTCAGTTGCGTCTCCCCTTTGGGGGTGACCTTCCCCACGAGGATATCGCCGGGCCCCAGTTCGGCGCCAATGACCACGATACCGGACTCGTCCAGGTGCCGCAGGGCGCCTTCGGAGACATTGGGGATATCACGGGTAATCTCTTCCGGCCCGAGCTTGGTATCGCGCGCAAATACCGAGAATTCCTCGATATGAATGGTGGTATAGCGATCTTCCGCCACCACGCGCTCGGAGATGAGGATGGAGTCCTCAAAGTTGTAACCGTTCCAGGGCATGAAGGCCACGAGGATGTTCTGGCCGAGGGCCAACTCACCCATCTCGGTACTCGGACCGTCGGCCAGCACGTCACCGCGGCTCACCACATCGCCCACCTTCACCACCGGGCGCTGATTGAGCGTCGTGTTCTGGTTGGAGCGCGCGTACTTGACCAGGTTGTAAATGTCCACACCGGGCTCTTCGGGAAGGGTCTCCTCGTCGCGCACCTTCACCACGACACGGGCGCCATCCACGCTGTCCACCACCCCGCCGCGGCGGGCGACCACGGCCGCGCCGGAGTCGATGGCCACCACCCGCTCCATGCCGGTACCCACCAAGGGGGCGTCGGAGCGCACCGTCGGTACGGCCTGACGCTGCATGTTCGAGCCCATGAGCGCGCGGTTGGCGTCATCATGTTCCAGAAAGGGAATCAGGCTCGCCGCCACCGAGACGATCTGGCGGGGAGAAATATCCATGAACTGCACCTGATCGGGGGTAGCCAGCATGAATTCGTTCTCATGTCGGCAGGACACCAGATCATCGGCAAGGAAGCCGTCGCCATCCACCGTCGAATTGGCCTGGGCGATGATGAAGTCGCCCTCGTCGATGGCGGATAGATAGACCACCTCATCGGTTACCCGGCGGTCGCGCACACGCCGATAAGGCGTCTCCAGAAAGCCGTAATCGTTGGTTCGCGCATAACAGGACAGACTATTGATCAAACCGATATTGGGTCCTTCCGGTGTCTCGATGGGGCAGATCCGGCCATAGTGGGTAGGATGCACGTCGCGCACCTCGAAGCCCGCCCGCTCCCGCGTCAGGCCGCCCGGCCCCAGGGCCGAAACGCGCCGCTTGTGGGTGACTTCGGACAAGGGATTGGTCTGATCCATGAACTGCGAGAGTTGGCTGGAACCGAAGAACTCATTGACCACCGCCGCAATGGGCTTGGCATTGATGAGGTCCTGGGGGGTCAAACCCTCGCTCTCGGCCAGGGAGAGGCGGTCCTTGACTGCCCGCTCCACCCGTACCAAGCCAAGGCGGAACTGATTTTCCATCAGTTCACCCACCGAGCGCACGCGCCGGTTCCCCAGGTGATCAATATCGTCGATCTCACCGTTCCCGTTGCGCAAGGCCATGAGCACCTGGAGCACGGCGATGATGTCGTCGCTGCTCAAGACTCCCGCGCCCGTGATCTCTTCCCGGCCGACGCGGCGGTTGAACTTCATCCGGCCAACCGCGGAAAGGTCATAACGATCGGGGCTGAAGAAGAGATTCTGGAAGAGGTTCTGGGCCGCATCCTTGGTGGGCGGCTCGCCAGGGCGCATCATCCGGTAGATCTCCATCTGTGCCTCGTGGGGATCCCTGGACGTATCGATACGCAACGTCTCGGACATATAAGGGCCGCGATCGATCTCGTTGACATACAGGGTGCGAAGGGTGATGGGTTCGCGCCCCTGGAGCAATTCCAGGATCTCTCCGGTAATGGGCTCATTGGCGTGCACGATAAGCTCACCGGTGCTGCCATCGACGACATCATGGGCAATCACCTTGCCCAGCACAAAGCCATTGGGCACGACGATTTCACCCAGTTCCGGGACCTCTTCAAGCAACTTGACCTGGCGCGCGGTAATCCGTTTGCCGGTCTGCACCAACACTGCGCCGGTCCCAGGATGGATAATATCAAAACTCGCCATCTCTCCCTGCAATCGGGAAGGAACCAAGGTGTAATAGACCTGATGATCCGCGATCCGGAAGGTTTCCGTCTCGAAGAACATCGCCAGGATATCCTCGGTGCCAAAGCCCAGGGCGCGCAACAGCGTCGTGGCCGGCAGCTTGCGCCGCCGGTCGATACGCGCATAAACGTGGTCCTTGGGATCAAACTCGAAATCCAGCCACGAACCGCGATAAGGAATGATACGGGCGTTGAACAGCAGCTTTCCGGAGGAATGGGTCTTGCCGCGGTCATGGTCGAAAAAGACCCCGGGAGAACGATGCAGTTGCGAGACAATGATGCGCTCGGTGCCATTGATCACGAAGGAGCCATGCTCCGTCATGAGCGGCAATTCGCCCATGTACACGTCCTGCTCTTTGACATCCTTGACCCGCTTGGCCCCGGTCGCATCATCTTTTTCCATGATGGCCAGACGCAGCCGCACGCGCACCCCGGCGCAGAAGGTCAAACCGCGCTGACGGCATTCCACCACATCAAAAACCGGTTTTTCAAGACGATAGGAAACGTAGTCCAGCACCGCATTCCCGGAGTAACTCTCCATCGGGAATACCGACCGGAATACCGCTTCCAGCCCCACCACCTTGCGTGCCGCAGGAGGTACCGCGGCCTGCAGGAATTCCGTATAGGAATCCATCTGCGTTGCCAGCAGATAAGGCACAGCAAGAATGCTTTGGCTTTTCCCAAAGTCTTTACGAATCCGTTTCTTTTCAGTAAAAGAGTAGGCCATGGATGCTCCGCGCGACGACTGCCATATCCAGAAAGACCTGTTTCAACCCGCTTTCTGCAAATAATGAGGGGCTGGCAGCGCAAAACGCCGCCAGCCGCAGAAGGATGTTACAAGTGCAGCGAATTACTTGATCTCCGCCTCAGCGCCAGCCTCAACCAACTGGGCCTTGACGCTTTCGGCTTCCGCCTTGGAAACCCCTTCCTTGACGGCCTTGGGTGCGCCTTCCACCAAATCCTTGGCCTCTTTCAGACCCAGATTGGTGATGGCACGCACCACCTTGATGGTGTTGACCTTGTTGGCGCCGGCACCGGTAAGGATGACGTCAAACTCGGTCTGTTCTTCCACAGCGGCGGCAGCCTCGCCCCCACCAGCACCGGCCGGAGCGGCAACGGCAACGGCGGCCGCAGAAACACCAAACTTCTCTTCCATTTCCTTGATCAACTCGGAAAGCTCAAGGACGGTCATGCCAGCAATGGCGTCTAAAATTTCAGCTTTGGACAGGGACATGAATTAATTACTCCTAAAAAAATGGATTAAGCAGCGCGTTGGTCGCGCACTGCGGCCAAGGTCCGGACAAAGCGGGCCGGAACCTCATTGAGGGTGCGAACGAAGCCGGAAATCGGCGCCTGCATGGTGCCCAGGAGTCTGGCCAGCAGTTCTTCCCGAGAAGGCATCTTGCTCAGTTGCTGGATGGCTTCCGGTCCGATCTGCTTGCCACTGAGCACACCGCCGGTGAGGACCAGTTTGTCGTTGCGCTTGGCAAAGTCCGTCAAGACCTTGGCCAAGGCAACCGGATCTTCCCCCGCCGCAAAAAGCAGAGGACCCGTCAGCAAACTATCCAGCACCGCAAAATGGGTACCCACCAGCGCGCGTTTGAGCAGGGTATTTTTCACCACCTGCACGTGCACTGACTGCTTTCTGGCTTCGACACGCAAAGCGGTCATCTGGGCCACGGTCAAGCCACGATACTCGGCAACCACACTCGCCTGAGCACCGACCAGCTTTTCCCGCAACGCGGCGACAACCTGTTCCTTTTCTGCGAGTTTGAGACTCACGTGAATGTCACCTCCTATCATACCGAGGCGGCCAGAATGGATCGGCACGCCGTCGCCTACGCAGGGCAAAATGATTAAGGCCGAAACCCCCTGCGGTCTTTGTACGCCGGCTTGCGCCGACTCTTTCCGCCCAGGACGGAAATCTTAGCCCAGGGTGCCGGGATCTACGGGCACGCCCGGACCCATGGTGGGAGACACACTCACCTTGCGGATATACACCCCTTTACTGGTCGCCGGCTTGGCCTTGCGCAAACTATCCACCAGGGTCAGCAGATTTTCACGCAACGCGCTGACCTCAAAGGAGGCTTTGCCAATGCTGCTATGAATAATGCCGCCCTTATCCGCGCGGTAACGCACCTGACCACCCTTGGCATTGATCACTGCCGTGCGCACGTCCGCCGTCACCGTCCCGACCTTAGGATTGGGCATCAAACCGCGCGGGCCCAACACGGGACCGAGGGTGCCGACGATGCGCATGGCGTCGGGAGTGGCGATGACCACATCAAAATCCATTACTCCCGCCTTCACCTGCTCGGCGAGGTCTTCCATACCCACCACGTCGGCACCGGCCTGGCGCGCCTCTTCGGCCTTGTCACCCGTTGCGAAAACGGCGACGCGCATTTGCTTGCCGGTGCCATTGGGCAACACCACGGCGCCGCGCACGACCTGGTCCGATTTGCGGGGATCAATGCCCAGACCCACTGCCACATCCACCGATTCATCAAACTTGGCCGTCGCCATCTGCTTGACCATGGTCAACGCCGCATCCAGTTCGTAGCGGGCGTTGCGATCCACCAAATCTTTACTGCTTGCCAAACGCTTTCCACGCTTTGCCATGATCAACCCTCCACCGTCAAACCCATACTGCGGGCAGTTCCACGGACGCTACGCTTGGCCGACTCGATATCCTGGGTGTTGAGATCCGGCAGTTTGGTTTTGGCAATCTCGGTAACCTGGGCCTCCGTGACGTTGCCCACCTTCTCGGTATTGGGACGTCCGCTACCTTTGGGAAGGCCGGCGGCCTTCATCAGCAGCACCGCTGCGGGAGGCGTCTTGACTTCAAAGGCAAAGCTCTTGTCCGCAAAAACGGTAATCACTACGGGCAGGGGAAGGCCCGGCTCAATGCCCTGAGTCTGCGCGTTAAACGCCTTGCAGAACTCCATGATATTCAAGCCGCGCTGGCCCAGGGCGGGGCCGATGGGCGGACTCGGATTGGCCTGCGTGGCCTTTACCTGCAACTTGATATAGCCGGTTATCTTCTTTGCCATTACTTGCTCCTAAGAGGTGCGAACGCCGTGCGGCTCCCTCATGATCTGATTAAACCTTTTCCACCTGCGCAAAATCGAGCTCAACGGGCGTTGAGCGACCAAAAATGGTCACCGAAACCCGCAACTTGTTCTTCTCGAAATTGACTTCCTCAACAACGCCGTTGAAATCCTTGAAAGGACCGTCAATGACGCGCACATGTTCCCCCGCATCAAAGCTGAACTTGGGCCGCGGCTTTTCGACGCCCTCCTTGATGCGTTCCAATATGGCGTCGGCCTCGGCTTCCGTGAGCGGATGGGGGCGCCCTACGGAACCACCGACAAAACCCGTCACCCGTGGCGTATTCTTGACCAGATGCCAGGCTTCTTCATCCATGTCCATCTGTACCAACACATAACCAGGATAGAACATCCGTTGTGAGCTGGTCTTCTGTCCGTTACGGATTTCGACGATCTCTTCCGTAGGCACGAGAATCTCACCGAACTTCTCGGCCAGCCCTTCGCGGTTTGCACGCTCCATGATTTCACGCTGCACTTTCTTCTCAAAACCGGAAAAGGCGTGCACCACATACCATCGCATAGCCATTTACGCGCCCCCTCCAAGCACAAGCCGCACCACACCCAGCAGGGCAAAATCCACCAGCCACAGAAAGAGCGCAATCACGATCACCAAAGCAATGATAATGGCCGTGCTGCGTAGCACATCCTGACGGCTCGGCCAGACGACCTTCAGCAACTCCACGTAAGCTTCGCGAAAGAAAATCCAGAGACCCCGGCCACTTGCGCTGACGGCAAAAATTGCGCCGGAGATAGCCAGGGCCAACACGAGTGCGGCACCGGGATAAACCGTCCCGAGGCTCGTAGGGATCAGAAAATAGGCGAACACCCCCAAGGCGGCGAGGCCTGCCGCAAAATAGAGTTTCACTTTTTCCGACATGAACACCGCACCTTTTATAGTGGCAGGGCAGGAGGGGCTCGAACCCCCAACCTGCGGTTTTGGAGACCGCTGCTCTACCAGTTGAGCTACTGCCCTGCAGATGGTAAACGGCGGGAAGACCCACCGTCCGCCGAAACCAGAATGAACTTTACTCGACCACCTTGGAGACCACGCCGGCGCCGACGGTACGGCCACCCTCGCGTACCGCGAAGCGCAGTCCCTCTTCCATGGCGATG
>NZ_RIZI01000122.1 GCF_003721225.1 Acidithiobacillus sulfuriphilus
AGAACTACCTCAAGCAGGTGGAACAGGGCAACATCGAATACCTCTACAACCCTGAACTGGCCATCAACCAGAATATCAACATGAAAACAGGCGCTTAAGGAGATAGCAAGTGAGTGCACAAGATACAGTCTTGGTAGTAGGTTCGGGCCCGGCGGGCCTCTCAGCGGCGGCCACGGTTGCTGCCATGGGCAAGAAGGCCGTGCTGGTCGAGAAGGAGGACGTCCTGGGTGGCGCCCCCATTATTTCCGGCTACGCCAAACTCGTTCCCTCCGGGGAGTGGGCCAAGGACGCCATCGGCCGCATGGTGTCGCGGGTGGAAGGCGATGGTAATATCGCCATCCACAAGCAGACCAAGGTCAGCAAACTGGACGGTGAGGCCGGTAGTTTCACCGCCACCTTGAGCGACGGCAAGACCGTGAAGGCCGGCTCCGTGGTCCTGGCCACGGGCTTCACCCACTTCGACTCCATCAACAAGCCCGAATGGGGTTTCGGCACTTACGAAGACGTGCTGACCACCACCCAGATGGAACAGATGGTCAGCAGCGGACAGATTCGTTGCCCCTCCGATGGCCGCGTGCCCGAGCGGGTAGCCATTCTGCTTTGCGTCGGCTCCCGCGACCGGCAGATCGGCCGCGAGTGGTGTTCCAAGATCTGCTGCACGGTATCCACCAATCTCGCCATGGAGATCAAGGAGATCAGTCCGCAGACGGACGTCTTCATCTATTACATGGACATCCGTACCTTTGGCCTCTACGAAGACAAGTTCTACTGGAAGAGCCAGGAAGAGTTCAAGACCAAGTTCGTCAAGGCGCGTATTGCCGAGGTCACCAAGTCTCCCGACGGCCGGCTCCTGGTCAAGGGCGAAGACACCCTGGTCAAGCGCCCCATCGTTATCCCCATGGACATCGTGGTGCATGCCATCGGCATGGACCCCAGCCTGGAAAACCCCGAGATTGCCAAGATCTTCGGCGTTGGTCTGGAAAAGCACGGCTTCATCGACAAGGCCGAGCAGTATACGAATAGCCAGGGTACGACCCGCAAGGGTATTTATGTTTGTGGTGCGGCGACCGGCCCGGATGATATCGATAGCTCCATTGCCCAGGGTCAGTCGGCCGGGGCGCGGGCGGTGGCCGATCTCCATGGACGGCAAAAAGTTGCCGTCTGAACAAGCTGACGGGGGCGAGCAGATCGTCCCCGCAGTGCTGCCCATCAATCTCGACAGGGGCTTGTTGAACCGATCCTTTTATGATCTGGAGCAGGCCTTTGAAGGGCAGACGGGTCTGGATGAACTGGTTTCCAACCTCGCCGAGAAGACGGAATGCTTCGGACAAATACTGTTGGGCAGCGATCGGCCCCTCACCGAAGCGGATCTGGGCACATTGATTGAACGGATGTTTACGGTCAGGAGGAAGATCTGGCCCGTCATTCAGGAGATTGGTCCCGCAGCCCTTGGGGAAGCCATGCGTACCCTGCTCAACGGCCATGGGTCGCTGGTGCAACGGATGGTCCGTTTTGAGGAGTCCTTGCCGGCGCAGGGGAAGGCGCAGCGTTGTTTGCGGGATATGGGTGCGGAGATCCTGCATTTCGTCCATCCCGAGCGCTATCCGCTCATGACCCGCTGGGTCTGGGATCAGCAGACCACGTCGGGCGCCATTCGCGAGTTCATCAAGGGTGGTGATTATCTGACCGATTTCCCTTTTGGTGAAAGTCCGGAGATGTTTGAGGGTTTGCGCCAATGGATGCGCGAGGGGCTGGCTGAGTTGGGCGTGTATCGAGATTTGGCATATATGATCGATATTATTCTCGCCTACCAGTATTCGCAGTATGTTCGGGCCATGGCGGAAGGATTTCTGCGCTCGGATTTCGGTGGGCAGACCGACTTTATGGAGCAAATGCGGAAGATTTTGGGCGCGGAGGTTCAGCGTCGAATGGGTGGATCGCGGTTCAGGAAAGAACCCGTTCATTGAGGACTGGATACAGGAGCGGATATGGCTATTCATGAGAAAACTCTGATCGACCCGGATCGGATATTGCAGCATGATCATTTGGTGATAGATGGTGTTGACGTTTCCGGGTCGTGGAACACCATGATTTCTCCGCGCACGCTGACGGACTATGATGATGGCTTTGAGAAGGTCATCCAGAGCTATGCGGGCGCCGAGAATGTGCATCGTTGCTGGCAGTGTGGCTCTTGTACCAATTCATGCACGATGTATGCACAGAATGTGGATTTCAACCCACGCTACTGGATCTATCTCATTCGCTTGGGGCTGAAGGCGGAGTTGCTGAAAGATAAGGATATTATCTGGCAGTGCGTGTCGTGCAACAAGTGCACCAACATCTGTCCCAAGGACGTGCGTCCGGAAGGGGTGATGAAGGCGACGGCGCACTGGCTGGAGGAGAATGGCCTTATTGCCAAGACGCGCTCCACGATGTTTGACGAAGAGTTCACCGAGCAGTGCATCGAGTATGGGCGTATTGAGGATACCGAGGTCATGGTGGGTTTTTTCAAAAAGTCCGGTCAGCCCCTTGTCCAGGCCTGGATCGTTGAATTCGGCAAGCGTCTGACCAAGCATCTCCCCCTTAGCCAGTTGACGAAAATGGGCATGAACGTCGTATTCCGGCCCAAGACCAAGTCCTGGGGCAAGACCGGTGAAGTGTTGGCGGAATATGTGAAGGCACAGAAGGAGGCCGCTCATCATGGCTAAGGTAGCGTATTACCCGGGCTGCGCCCTGGAAGGTTCCGGCGGTCCCTACGACAAGTCCACCCGCGTTCTGGTCAAGGAACTCGGCCTGGAAATGGAGAATCTGGAGGATTACAATTGCTGCGGCGCCATGGAGGTGAAGAATATTCACCCGATGCTGCAGACCTATATGTCCGCACGCAATCTGGCCATTGCCAGCAAGCTGCAGGGTTGCGACACCGTCATGGCGCCGTGCAACGGCTGCTATCGCAATCTGAAGCAGACCGAATACGAATGCGCGACTTCCGAGGAAACGATGAAGACCGTGCAGGACTTGGCTGCCAAGTCCGGTGACCCCGTCTATGAAGGGGATGTGCGCACCTTGCACGCCCTCGAATGGTTCATGGAGGAGTTGGGCACCGACGGGATCAAGAACCGTGTCAAGAAGAGCCTGAACGGGCTGAAAATTGCCAACTATTACGGCTGCATGTATACCCGGCCGCGGCAGATTTTCCCCGAGAAGGATCAGGGCCCGGGCTCCGAATCCTCCTATGCGCCGCATTTCATGGATGACCTGTTATTGGCTGCCGGTGCGGTCAATGTCGATTTTCCATTGAAAACGGCCTGTTGTGGCGGTGCGCATACCCTTTCCGACTCCGACACCTCGACGCAATTGGTGCTGAACATCCTCCAGGCCGCCGAGGATGCCGGTGCGGAGGTCATCGCCACGGAATGTCCCACCTGCCATTCCGGTTTGGAAATGCACCAGATTCGGGCGGAAACGGAATTTGGCATCAAGACCAATGTGAAGGTGATTTATTTCACCCAACTCCTGGGTCTGGCCATGGGCCTTTCGGCCAGGAAGGTCGGCATTCCCGATAACGTCAGCGACTCGATGGATCTTTTGGCAGCTAAAGGGATTCTTTAGAGGTAAAAAGCGCCCGTAACGGGCGCTTTTTATTGCCTGCCGCTGACGACAGGAGTAATCCTATGGAATTTCACGGTTGCGAGTTTCGCGCCGAGTTGTACTACGACCGGGAATGCCAGATCTGGGCACGAAAAGAGGATGATGGCACGCTCACCGTTGGCATGACCGATATATCCCAATCCATTGCCGGGAAAATTCTGCATGTACGGGTGCGTCGGCCGGGTACCCGGCGACCCAAAGGCAAGCCGGTGGCCACCATCGAGAGCGGCAAGTGGGCGGGCCCGGTACCCAATATTTTCGACTGCGTCATTGTGCTTGCCAACGAAGATGTCCTGGAAGATCCCAATTTATTGAACATCGAGCCCTATGAAGCCTGGATTGCGCGCGTTCAGCCAGTGGCGCCGGTGGATATCGCCATCAAGGAGATGGTGACGGGAGATGCGGCCTTTGCCTTGTACGGGGAACGCTGCGTGCGGGATGATATTCACTGTGAGCGGGGAATGCGATGAGCAGTAACTATCTCGAAGATCAGGAAGAAAAAACCGTGGTTATCGTCATGACCAGCGGTCCGAGTACGCCGCATCGCTGCGCCACGCCTTTTTACCTGGGGGCGCTGTTGTCATCCATGGACGCGGAGGTTAAGATTTTCTGCACCATGGAGGCCGTCAAGTTGATGGAGCAGGGTACGCCGGAAAACCTGTCGGCCATGGCCGGTGGCAAACGGATCATCGATTTTATTCGTGATGCGAAAAATGCCGGCGTTGAATTGCATGTCTGCAGACCCGCTCTGCCAGGGTACGAACTCGTGCCCCAGCAGTTGATACCCGAGGTGGATACGGTGGCCTCGGCGGGAGATCTTGCAGATCTGATTTTGTCGGCGGATCGGCTTCTCTTCTTTTGAGAAACGATGCGCCGGGAGGGCAACATAATGGCTCATTTCATTCGCAAACCCTAGGAGGGAAACATGGGAACAGTACGTGGTTGTGAAATCCCCGAAGACCTGATGTACAACGTGGAAAACAATGTGTGGCTGCGCAAGGAAGACGATGGCAGCGTCACCATCGGTATGACGTCCTATGCCTGCGCCCTCGCCGGCCAGATCGTCTCTTATACCCCCAAGGGCGCCGGCAAGGACATCAAGAAGGACAAGTCGGCCGCGACGGTGGAGTCCGGCAAATGGGTGGGACCGCTCAAGAGCCCGGTCAGCGGCACGGTGCTGTCCAGTAATGACGAAGTGGCCAAGAACCCCGGCCTGATCAACAAGGATCCCTACGGCAGCGGCTGGATTGCCAAGCTCACCCCGGCGGATTTCGCGGCGGACGCGGCGGATCTGAAGACGGGCGCAGACGCCCTCGCCGCCTTTGAAGAGAAGATGGCCGCTGACGGTTTCGGCGGCTGCTAAGCTGCTTGGTGATGTGACGACGGCCGCATTTCGCGGCCGTCTTATTCCCTCAGAGTAAGGATGGTCGTTATGAACCCATGGCTCGAAGCGGTCTCCCGCGTGGAAGCGTTGGAAGATTTGGTCCTGAACACAGCGCTGGTCGGCGAAATGCAGAAGCGCTGGTCGGGCCTGGCCGGCAGCCAGGTGGGTCGCATCAATTTCTACACGCCTTCCTTCAAGCACCATGAGACTTCGGAGGTCTCTGCCTGTGGGAAAAACGCCTTTCCGGCGATTTCCATCACCGGGGGTGATTGCAAGCTGCAATGCGATCATTGCAAGGCCAAGATTCTGGAGCCGATGATCCCGGCCCGGACGCCCGAGGAGCTCGACCGCCTGGCCGACCGAATCGTCGCCGACGGTGGGCGGGGAATGCTCCTCTCCGGCGGCTCGGATCATCAGAATGTCGTGCATTACGAGCCATACTTTCCCACCGTGCGCAAAATCAAGGACCGCTATCCGGATTTGCAAATCGCCATGCATACGGGTATCGCCACACCGGAGTTCGCCCGGGGGATGGAGGATGCCGGGGTGGATGTGGCCATGATGGATGTCATCGGCGCCCAGGACACCATCAATCAGGTCTATCATTTGCGGCGAAGCGTGGATGATTTCGAAAGCGCCCTGGAGGCGCTGGTCGCCACACGGATGAAAGTGGTGCCGCATATCGTCATCGGCCTGCATTACGGGCAGTTGCTGGGGGAGTGGAACGCCCTGGAGATCGTGCAGCGGCATCTGCCCAGCGCCCTGGTGCTGGTGGTCATCATGCCCCAATACGCCCCTTCCAGCCGGCCCTTTGCGACCCCGGCCACGGATGAGATCGGCAAGTTTTTCATCGATGCCCGCGCGGCGCTCCCGGAGACTCCAGTGCTCCTGGGCTGCGCCCGGCCGTCGGGGGTGCATCGTTCCATCACGGACACCTACGCCGTCATGGCGGGCCTCAATGGGGTGGCCTTCCCTTCCGACGGGATGCTGGCCCTGGCCAAGCATCTGGATCGCGATGTCCTGGTGACACCGTCCTGCTGCTCCATGATCGTGGGGGAGGAAGTGCTCGCGCTGGGGGATGAGAGTACCAGCATCACCCTGGACTTCATTCCCGAGGCCCCCAAGCGGCGGACGCAGTTGCGGGACATCCCCATCGTGGTTACGGCATAAGCGGCCCTTGGCTTGGGCGCGGGGTGAGTAGGATGTTGATGGCGGGGGCTTGCTGAGGTGTCCGCTGCGGATTGGGTGGTGGTGGATACGGGCCTGCGCCCGGCCCATGAGCACATGGCCCTGGATATGGCCTTTATGGCCGCCTGCGCCGCCGGGGAGATCGCCAATTGTTTTCGCTTTCTGCGTTTCGAGCCGTCGGCCCTGGTGGGCTTTCATCAGTCTCCCGAGCAGGAGTTGAATCTCGCTTATTGCACGGAGCATGGTATTGCCGTGCAACGGCGACTTACCGGTGGCGGCGCGATCATTTTCGATCCGCAGCAACTGGGCTGGGAGCTGGTTTGCCGGCGCTCGGCGCTGCCGGGCGGGGATATGAGCAGCATGGCGCGGATCATCTGCGAGGCGGCGGCGCGGGGCCTGGGCCATCTGGGTATTGATGCGCAATTTCGGCCGCGCAACGATATCGAGGTGGAAGGCCGGAAGATCTCCGGTACCGGTGGCATCATGGATGGGGAGGTGGTGCTCTTTCAGGGGACGGTGCTCTTGGACCTGGATATCGCCACCATGCTGCGCGTCTTGCGCGTGCCCGCGGAAAAGCTGGATGCCCATGCCATCGCCTCGGTGGGCGAACGGGTGACGAGCCTGCGCCATCTGCTGGGGGAAGCGCCGGGCCTGGCGGCCGTGGAGGACGCCTTGCTGCAGGGATTTACAGAGCATTTGGGGATGCGCTTCGTCCCGGCGCCCTTGCCCCAGGCCGTTGCGGAGCGTCTACCCGCCGCGTTGGCCGAGGTGACGGCGCCGGAATGGCTGGGGATGCAGGGCCGGGGCCGGGAATGGATGCCGCAGAAGTCGGCGGTCCTGCGGGTCCCCGGCGGTACGCTGCGGGCGGAAATCCTCCTGGATCAATTCGGCAACCGTTTGCGCCAGGTGCATTTCAGCGGCGACTATTTTGTCCAGCCCCGGCGGGCGGTGGTGGATCTGGAAGCGGCCCTGCGCAATATCCACCTGGATGATCTGCGCAACGTGGTGCAGGCCTTTTTTGTCGAGCGGGAATGGGATGGCTTCGGGCTGCTCCCGGAGAATTTTGCGGATGTCGTCCAGCGTGCCGCAGAGGCGCAGTCATGACCGTTCGGGATGTCGATGTATTGGTGGTGGGCAGCGGGCCGGGCGGGGCGGCGGCGGCGCGGGAGGCGGCGCGGCGTGGGCTGGGGGTGCTGCTGGTGGAGCGGCGCGAGGCCATCGGGGTGCCGGTGCAGTGTGCCGAGTTTGTGCCCATGCCCCTCTTGCGCACGGTGCGGGAGACCGCTTCGCGGGTGCAGGAGGTGGAGGGCATGCTGACGGTGTTGCCCTCGGGCGCCGGCCATCACAGCGTCTTTCCCGGCATCATGATCGACCGGGCGCGCTTTGATCAAGGGCTGGCGGAACTCGCCGTCGCCGCCGGGGCGGCGCTGTGGACGCGCTGCCATTTCATGACCTGGGATGGGGAAACGGCCGTGCTGCGACGGGGTGATGAGGAGCGGATCGCCGTGCGTCCGCGCCTGCTCATCGGCGCGGACGGCCCCCATAGCATGGTGGCCGATGCCATTGGGCTGGATCATCAGGCCGTGGTCTACACCCGCCAGTATACGGTGCCTTTACTGCGCCCTTACCCTGACACGGATATTTTTCTTTCGGACGAATTCCCTGGTGGTTACGGCTGGCTCTTTCCCAAGGAACCGGTGGCCAATATCGGGCTGGGGGCGGACCGGCGCTTCGCGGACAATCTGAAAACGCCCCTGGACCATCTGCACCGGCAGATGGTGGCGCGGGGTCTGGTGGCCCCGGAAATTCTGGGCCGTACCGGCGGGGCCATCCCGGTGGGAGGGATGCGGCCGATGGTGCATGGTCCGGTCATCCTCGTCGGCGACGCCGCTGGGTTGACCCATCCCATTACCGGCGCCGGGATCCCTGCGGCGGTGATCAGCGGCGAGCGGGCAGGACAGGCGGCGGCCGCGTGGCTGGGCGGGGATGGCGATGCGCTGGAGAGTTTTGCCGAGGATATGCGGGACCAGTTCGGGCCTGCCATCGGGCGGGCGGTGGCGCGGCGAAAGGCGCTGGAGGCAGTGTGGCGGCAGCCGGCGGCGCAGGATGACAGGGTGATGCGGTCCGGGTGGATCGCCTTTGAGGAATATTTTGCCGCCTGAAGGCGGAATGACAGGAGGAGCTTCCCATGAGTGCGGTCGTGCAAGAATCCAATGCGCAGTCCTTGACGTTTTATCGTCCGGATTACTTTGTCAAAACTCCGGAAATGCGGTCCCCCGAGTATGTCCAGCTCAGTACCGCGGCGGCCATCACCTTGGGTCTGGTGCCGGGAGTCATGCATCGGACGGCCTGCACCCATTGCCTGAATCTGCTCATGACCTACCCCGAGGGTTGCCGGGCCAACTGCACCTACTGCGGTCTGGCGCGGCATCGGGAAGAGAGCCGGGATTATGCCGACCGGAACTTTATCCGGGTGGACTGGCCGACGGTGCGCGTGGACGACATGCTGGAGCGGATCGCCCGGGGCGGCGACAAGGGGCAGTTCCAGCGCATGTGCATCAGCATGATCACCCATCCGGATTCGGACCATGATACCCAGGTGATGCTCAAGCGCTGGATGGAGGTGGCGCCGCACATCCCCGTTTCCATTCTCTCCAACCCGACGACCATGGATAAGCAGGACCTCATCGACCTCAAGGCCATGGGCGCGGATATCTTCACGGTGGCCCTGGATGCCGTGACGCCGGAGATCTTCGAGCGCACCCGCGGCAAGACGGTGCAGAGTCCCCACTCCTGGGACAAATACTGGCTGACCATTGAATGGGCAGCCGAGATCTACGGCCCGGAGAAGTTCGGTGCGCATCTCATCTGCGGCATGGGCGAGACGGAGCAGGAGATCCTGGAAGTCTGCCAGAAGATGAAGGACATGGGCGGACACAACCACATGTTCGCCTTCTTCCCGGAGAAGGGCTCCATGATGGAGGACTGGGACCCGGTGCCCCAGGATCACTGGCGGCGGGTGCAGTTGGGCCGCTTCCTCATCGATTATGCGGGGGGCCGTTATGAGGACATGGGTTTTGACGCTCATGGCCGGGTGGAGGACTTTGGCTATCCCCGGGACGAGCTGGAGGCGATCATCAGATCCGGTAAGCCCTTCCAGACCTCCGGCTGCCCCGGCAAGGACGATGAGGAAGTCAGTGCCTGCAACCGTCCCTATGGGGATTCTTCGCCCTCGGATATCCGTTCCTTCCCCTTTTCCCTGAACAAGGATGACGTGGAGATCGTGCGTCGCCAGATGCGTCTGCAGGATTTGCAGTTTGGGGATTAGAATATAAGTATTTTCATTGGAAATGTTGTGCCAATGACAACGGGGCCTCTTGGCCCTGTTGTGCATTATGAAGGCCTAATACAGTTTTTGCTCAGATGCTTGCATTGCGCTGCTTAATCAATCAATAAAAAAATTGAGAGAGCAAAAGGCCTTGCATCGCTGTGATATATCTACCACAATCATTTACGTCATTCGCAACAAGACAGAGGGTGGAGAAGATTATGAAAAAATCGCGCATCTTAAGCGTGGCAGTCGGGGCAGCGGTGGCGCTGGGTTTTTCCGCGGGCGCGCTGGCCACGGACGGCTATCAGTTGATTGGTATTGGTCAGTATGCGGTGGGCATGGCCGGCGCCGTTGTCGCGGCTCCCGATGATCCTCTTTCCGCTGCCATGAGCAATCCCGCCGGCTTGGCCTTGTTGACGCCGCAGGCGGCCTTCTCGGCGGAGATTTTTAATCCGGTTCGCAAGACGAATCTGGGTAATGGCGAAGTTGGCAGTCACAGCAATGTCTACGGTATTCCGGCCATCGGCTGGGTGGCCCCGGCCTTTGCCAAGAACTGGGTTTTTGGTGGCGGAGTTTACGGCACCTCTGGTCTGGGTGTGAATTATTTGCAAAACCTCCCGTCAAACCCACAGATGCCTTATGGCGGGTATGCGCAAGCCTATAGCAGTATCACCTTCATGCAAATGGCACCGTCCGTTGCGTGGAAGGTAAATGATCGCCTCGCTGTTGGCGCGTCGTTGAATATTGCTGCGGAGCAGGGCTCCTTTCAGCAAACCCTTTCTGAATATGCCCCCGTTATTGTAGGCAGTGGTCCTAACGGCCCTGTAACGCAGGTAGCGCCGGTTACGGGTGGGTTGAATTTGTCCACTCCCTCTTGGGCCTACGGTGTAGGTGCGACATTGGGTGTGCTCTATAAAGTCAATGACATGGTAACATTGGGTGCCACCTATAAGTCGCCTGTCATGTTTACTCCCATGACGTGGCAGGGTGGTGCCCAAAGTCTCGGGCAAAATGGGCCATTCGGCGCCGCTGGCCAGTATAGTGGGCACCTGAACTATCCCCAGCAGGTCGCCTTGGGCCTCGCCATCCGTCCCATCCCGCAGTGGTTGATCAGTGTGGAAGGGCAATGGATCAATTGGCGCGCGACCATGAACAGTTTTACCATTTATGGTCCGTGGAGTACCGGTTCTTATGTGCAACTCCCCATGCACTGGAGCAACCAGTGGGTAGCCAATATCGGTACCCAATATGATGTGAACAGTTGGCTGCAAGTGCGTGGTGGTTATACCTACGGTTCCAATCCCATCAGCAACGCCAATACGGGAAACAATCTGCTTTTCCCGGCCGTTGTCCAAAACGCGATAACGGTGGGCGCAACGCAGAAGCTGGGCATGGGTTGGAAGCTCACCGAAGCGTATATGCACGAGTTCGCCAATACCATTACCGGGCCGGTCGGTACGGCTCCCTTTGGCCCGCAGGCTCCGAGTGCGACCCTCTCCGAGAACTCCTTCGGCCTGCAGGTCGGTTACGACTTCTAAACAATATCCCTCCTCAGGGTATCCGGGAGACGGGCGACCGTCTCCCTTTTTTATATCCAACGCCCGCCCGGCTTGCCGTCGGGGGGCGTTTTGGGTCAGAATATACCTGACCTGAATGCTAGGGAAAGCCATGAAGTCCATACCGATCACTGATGTGAGCAGCCTGAAGAACGAGTTGAACAAGTACAGGAAGGGCAAGAAGCTGGAGATCCCCCGCTTCAATCAACTGGCGCGGATGGCCTACCTGGGGCGGCTGGTGATGACGCCGCTGGATCCGGAGGATGCATCGTGCAAATCCTTTCTGGTGCATGTCCAGCAGCCCGAGGGCCTGGCTGCCCACTTTATCGAGCTGGATGAGGACCTGCAGGATGCGATCCTGATCCTCGACAGCGAGCAGTCCATGGCCATGGCCGGGATCATGCAGGCGGGGGTGGAGGAGCGGGCCCGTTGGCTGGAGGAATTGAACCAGCGCGACTTTTACTTCTCGGCCTTTTACCGGCCCCGCGAGGCGGCCGGCGCCGCCGCGGACTGAGATCCGCTGGCTCCGGCCATGGAAGGGCGGCGGCTGGATCTGGGGCTGCTGGACCCCTTGGGTCTCCATGCCGGCTACGCGGGCATGGCGGAGGCGCAGGCGGCGGGTGCCATACCCGTGGTCCTGCTGGCGCGCAGCGGCGGACATCTGAGCCTGGGGGCGGCCCAGGGGGCGGCGGCGGAACTGGATGCGGCGGCCTGTCGGCGCCATGGAGTGCTCGTCCTGCGCCGCCCTTTGGGGGGCGGTACGGTCTGGGTGGATGCCCGGCAGCTCAATTATTTCTTCCTCTTTCCTGCGGGCAGCGGCCCGGCGCGGCTGGCGGCGGCCTTTTCTCTGGTGGCTCCGGTGGTGGAGGCGGTGCATCACGTCTTCGGCTTGCCCGTGGCGGGGACCGGCGGCCAGGATTTTTGGTGCCGTGGCCGGAAGATCGGCGGTACGGGGGCGGCCACCCTGGGTCATACCTTGGTCCTGGGCGGGAGCTTCCTCCTGGATTTCGCTGAAACCGCCTTCACCCGCTGTGTGGCGGCGCCTTCGCCGGGCTTCCGGGAGTGGCTGGGGGAGGCCCTGGCCGGGAGCCTGACTTCCTGGGCGGGAGAGGGCGTGGGTGGGGTTGCCGCATCGGCCGTGGCGGAGGCCTTCTGGGCGGCCCTGGCGGCCCAGGGCTGGCGTTTGCAGCCGTCCGCGCCCAGCGCGGCGGAGGAGGCGGCCATGGCGGAGGCTCGGGAGGAGTTGGACGACTTGGACTGGGGGGAGGATGCGCGGCGGCGGGTGCCCAACGGGATCAAGCTGAAGGCCGGAGCGTTTCTCACGGAACGGCACTGGGACGGTGGGCAATGGCTGCGGGTGTGGACCGATGCCGGCCGGTTCCGGCGCGTGGCGGGGAGCGCCTTTCCAGCCGTTCTTGCTGAGGGTTTGAAGGGGTTGGCGCCGGAAGACGGGCGTTTTGCCGCGCTGCTGGATCAGACCTTGGGGGGGGAGGCGCCCTTGTGGCGGGAGCGCCTGCTGGTGACGGCGGTGTGGGCTGACTGATGCTAACGGTTGTTTTCAACGGGAAGCAAAGAAGCTGCTGTCCACGTAACATACCTACGTTTGCGGATGCGTTTCAGATCACGGAGGGGAGGGAGAATGCCGAGCATAACGGACCGGATGCGCAAGCGTTTCATCGTGGTGAGCAGCGATGGGGATCTGAATGGGGCCATTGCCGCGGCGGTGCCGGCGGGCTGGGAGATGGTGGCGGTGACGGATCTGGAGGATCTGGGGGCGTGGCAGGAGATCCTGCTGCATCGCTTTTTGCTGCTGAATCTGGACGACGCGGTGGTGGAGGATCCGGTAGGTCTGGTGGATACCATTCGCCGGGAATATCAGTTGAACATTGCCATCTTCTGTATTGGCGGGGATCAGGGCCAGCGGGATAGGGCACGCATGGCGCGAGCCGATCGCTTTTTCGGGCGCGAGGAAACTCTGGCGCGTCTGCCGGAGTTTTTTGCCCAGTTTGGCTGGTAAGGCGGGGCGGGCCGCAATTGCGCCAGGCCTGCCCCGTTGGCTGTCTAGCCGACCTTGGCGTGGGCTTCGGTGTCCAGGCGCAGTTCCTGACTCTCGCTCTGGCCATCGGCGCTCACGCTGAGGGTGGCGATGCGGGTGCCGGCGTCCTTGAAGGTGAGTTCATAGGAGAAGGTGCCGGGCATGTCGATGGTGGCTTCCTTCAGGACCTTGCCTTCGCAGGTGACGGCGACCTTGGCCGGGCCCTTGCCTTCGAGCACGGCCTGGATGCGGTAGGGGTGTCCCACCACGCGGCGGTAGACTTGGGGGTCCCGGTTGGCGTTGTATTGCAGATTGTTGAGTTTGACCATCTTGATCAGGTGCGCGCTCATAAAAGCCCCTTCTTATCGCGATATAAAATGAATTGTGAACGACTTCAGGCAAAACCTCTTTATCCTAGACGAAAAATGCACGCAGTGGTAGGCACTGTAGAGGATCAACATGACGGATAAGTACGATGTGCTGGCAGAGCTGGAGAAAATGAGTGCGCAGGTGGAGGCATTGGCGCAGCGGCAGGCGGCGTTGCCAATGCCCTTGGCGGAATTGATGGAGACCGGCATCGCTGAGGCCGAGGCGCTGTTGCGGGTCATGCTGAAGGCGGAGCGGAAGCCTTACGCCAGCGACGCGGAACTGTTGGACTTGTGGAAAACCCTGGTGAAAGGGGCACCGCACTGGAATACCATCCGCGATAACTGCCGGGAGCTGATTTACTACCGTAATTGTCTGGCGGCGGGACGGGAGGACGCCCTGCCGGCTCAGCCCGGGCGCATGGTGATTCACACCCTGCGCCATATTGTTTTGTACCTGCGCAGTCATGCGGAACAACAGGATGCACAAGGGGATCATGCATGAGTGAGGGAAAATCGGGACAACCCGGCGGCTTGCGGCTGTTGCTGGAGGAGCCTTTTTATCAGCCAGTGGGCAATGAGCTCGGCGTGTTCATGGCGGCCTGGAGCAAGCGCCTGCCGGTGATGCTCAAGGGGCCGACGGGCTGCGGCAAGACCCGTTTCCTGGAGCACATGGCGTGGCGGCTCAAGCGGCCGCTGGTGACGGTGGCCTGTCACGAGGATCTGACCAGTTCGGATCTGGTGGGGCGCTATCTCATCGAGGGCGATGAGACGGTATGGCAGGACGGCCCCCTGACCAAGGCGGTGCGGGAGGGGGCCATCTGCTACCTGGACGAGGTGGTCGAGGCGCGCACGGATACGACGGTGGTGATCCATCCGCTGACGGACCATCGCCGCCATCTGCCCATTGAAAAGCTGGGCATCGAACTCACGGCGCACCCGGATTTCATGCTGGTGATCTCCTATAACCCGGGTTATCAGACGGTGCTCAAGGATCTCAAGCCCTCCACCAAGCAACGTTTTGTGGGGCTGAACTTCGGCTATCCGCCGGCGGAGCTGGAGACGCGCATCATCGTGCGGGAGACGGGGCTGGATGAGGCGCGGGCGCAGGCGCTGGTGGCGGCGGCGGGGAAGGCGCGGAACCTGAAGGACCAGGGTTTGCAGGAGGTGACTTCGACGCGGGCGCTGGTCTATGCCGGTAATCTGATGGGTTCGGGGCTGAATGCCCTGGAGTCTTGCGAGGTGGCCATTGTCAACCCGCAGACCGATGATCCGGAGTTGGCGGAGGCCCTCATGGAGATCTTCCGCGCCTTTTTCCCGGAAAAGGGATAAGGCGCCGTTGCGCTCAGGAATTACGGAACGCATCTGCAAGCGTAGGAGCGGCCCATGGCCGCGATCTACCGGCCGGTCACTGCGTATGGGTCGCGGCCATGGGCCGCTCCTACGGTATGCTCCGTGGACAGCAGCTTCTTTGCTTCCCGTTGAAAACGGGGACTGCCGGCTTCGGGTTGGGTGGAAGGGTACAGGGTACAGATCGGGGAGGGGCCATGGCGGCGGCGACTGAGGAGATTCTGGAGCATCTGGCGGCGGTGAGCTTCGTGGCCGGCCGGGATGCCCGGGCGGCCCTGCCGGCGGTGG
>NZ_RIZI01000123.1 GCF_003721225.1 Acidithiobacillus sulfuriphilus
TGGGGCGGGAGCTGGCCGTCTGGGTGTTGCTCGCCTGGCTTTTTGGCAGCGGGCTCAGCATCCTGGGGGCGTTGCGGGGGCGCCCCCCCTGGTTTGGGGGCCGACAGCGGTTTTTTTTGGCCCTGGCGGGGGTGATTGCCGCCGTCATCGGCGAGGGCTGGGGGAACTGGCTGCCCATGTTCACGCAGATGGTGGTCTGGCTGTTGGCTGTCAAGGCCCTGGAGCTGCGCGGCCAGCGCGATTTTTATCAAATGGCGGCGTTGACCCTGCTGGGCTTGGGTATCGCCGCCTGGTTGCGGGTGGACCTGATTTTTGCCTTTCTGCTCCTGTTCACCCTCTACTTTGCCCTGTTGGGCCTCATGTGGCAGCCCCTGGCGGATGTCAACCAGGGCTTGTCCGGTAATCTCTTCCAGTGGCGGGAGTTTGCCCGCATTGCCGGCTTTACGCTGGGCTTCGTTTTCCTCCTTCTGCCCCTGGCGGCCCTCTTTTTCCTGATCCTGCCGCGCACGCCCACCCCGCTATGGGCCTGGGCGCCGCCGGCACAGCATGCCCGTTCTGGCTTCAGTCCGGAACTGGCGCCCGACAGCATCAGCCAACTGTCCAGCGATTCGGCCATTGCCTTTCGTGCGCAGATCACTCCGCCGCCCAGCGCTGCCTCTTCCCTCTATTGGGTCGGCGCCGTTCTCTGGCGGGATGATGGTCGGCACTGGCTGCCGGATCCGCCGAAAATGGCGCATGGTCTTGGGCCGGATCCGGCCACTCTGGGGAAAACGGCGGCGTTTCGTCAGGAGATCGTTCTGTCTCCCGGCAACGGCGATTACCTCTTTGCCCTCCCCGTTCCCCGGCGGGTGGAGTTGGGCCAGCCCTGGCACCAGGAAAGCGACGGGGTGTTGCGCCTGGACCATGCCCCGGATCTGCCCCTGCGTTACACGGTCTGGTCCGCTCCTGCGCCACCGCAGCCCCTGTCGGCCGCCGAGCGCGCTGCCGCCCTGCAGGTACCGGCCGACACCGATCCGGCCATTCGTGCCTTGGCCCGCAGCTTCGCGGCAGGCGGGTCCGACAACGCCGCCGTGGTCCAGCGGATCATGGCCTGGTTCCACGGACCCGATTTCCGCTATAGCCTGCAGTCACCGTCCGGCTATCCCGATGGGCAGTCCATGGGGGACTTTCTCTTGCGCACCCATACCGGATTCTGCGAGTTTTATGCCGGTGGCTTGGCCCTCTTGCTACGTCTGGATGGTATCCCGGCCCGGGTGGTGACGGGGTATCACGGCGGCGAATACAACCCGGTGGGGCATTACTGGATCATCCGGCAAAGCATGGCCCATGCCTGGGTGCAGGCCTGGTTTCCCGGGCGCGGCTGGGTGGGCCTCGACGCCACCCCCGCCACGGCATCCGCCGGCCCGGCAGGGGCCGGCGGCGGTACGGCGCGCGACGTCGTTCCGGCCGGGCAGCAGTGGTGGGATTGGCTGCAGTGGCAGTGGATCAATATGGTCATTGACCTCACCCCGGCGAAACAGCGGGCGGTCTGGCAGCAGGCCGGGGCACAGTTGGCCAGCCTGGCCCGCTGGCATGCCCCCTCCCTGCATGCCTGGAAAGAGCAATGGAAAGGATGGCCGAGCATCTTATCGTTCCGGTCCGCGCTTCCGGGCATGGCTGCTCTCATCTTGGTCTTCCTGGGGATCGTACGGCATTACCGCCGCCGCCATCCCGCCTACTGGCGGCGGCGGGCGCAACGGCACCTGCGCCCCTTGGGCCCGGGCAACGGGCAGCCGGGTGCCGAACCGGCCTTCTGGTCAACGCTGGCGCTGCCGGCGGATACCCTGGAAAAGTTGCAGGAGCTCTATCGGGAACAACGCTATGGCCCCGCGCCCACAGCCCGCCGGGATCATCAACTCGCCCTGACCGTGCGGGCATCGCAGCGGCAATTGCGTCATCCTTTGACCTAGGCCGGCCGTTGGCGGAGGGGTTTTTTGCTCCGGCGGCCCCCTTGCCTGTTGTTCTACGGCTCATCCCGCTGGCGGTTCAAAACTCGCCCTGCGGGCTCGGACAGTTCGCCTGCCGGGCGCGGGCTTTCGCCAAGAACAACGACGGCGCGGGCCGAAGCCGCGGCAAAACCCCTCCGCCAAGGGCCAGCCTTAACTGTGGATGACGGCGGCCGTTGGCTGTTCGAGGGTACTGGCCCGCCCCCGTTCCATGCGGATCACGCGGTCGGCCAGTTCGGCCGTGCGCGGGCGATGGGCGACGATGATGATGGTTTTTTGGCCGTGCAGGGCGCGGAGGGTCTCGGCGATGCGCTCTTCACTGTCGGCGTCGAGATTGCTGGTGGCCTCATCAAAGACCAGCACCGGGCGGTTGAGGTAGAGGGCCCGGGCGATGGCCAGGCGTTGGCGCTGGCCGCCAGAGAGATTGGCGCCGTCGCCCGCGATGACCGTATCCAGCCCCCCCATCACCGCCAGATATTCCCAGGCATGGGCCTGCCTGGCGGCGGCTTCGGCCCGCTGGCGGTCGGGCATGGCGTCGGCGTAGGCGATATTGCTCAATGCCGAGCCGCTAAACAGGACCGGGTCCTGGCCGACGAAGGCGAAGTAGCGGCGATAGGCGGCCAGGGCTAGGTCATTGATGGGCTGCGAGGCGATCCGGATTTGTCCCGCACTGGGAGGGATGAGGCCCAGCACGATGCGGATCAGGCTGGTCTTGCCGCCGCCACTGGGACCGACGATGGCGGTGGTGGACCCCTTGGGGAAATCGATGTCCACGTCTTCGAGTATCGCCTCGTCACCCAAGCGCAGGCTGAGGCCGCGGCATTGCCAGTCACCCCAGGGAATGGCAGGAGCCGGCATCTGCAGATCTTCTGCAGGCTGATCAATCCAGGCAAAGAGGCGATCGGCGGCGGAGAGCCCCTGCTGGAGTTGATTGTTGGCCGAGGAGAGCTGGCGCAGGGGCTCGTAGAGCATGATCAATGCGGTGAGGAAACTGAAAAAGGCGCCCGTACTCATCTCCCCGGCTACCACTTGGCTGCCGCCGAGATAGATGATCACGGCCACCCCCAGGGCACCAATGAGTTCCATGATGGGTACCGTGGCCTTTTGGATGCGCCAGATCCGCATCATGAGCAGGAAGTAGCGCTGGGCCTGCCGGGCGAAGCGCTGTTGTTCATAGGCCTCGCTGCCGTGGGTCTTGATGACCTCGATGCCGGTGAGGCTTTGGGAGAACTGGTCGAGGATCTCGCCCATTTGTTCCTGCTGATTTTCCCCGCGCTGGCGCAGTTTCTGGCCGAAACGGATTAACGGATAGAAGGCCAGGGGCAGGGTGATGAAACTTAGCAGGGCCAGTTGCCAGCTCTGATAGAGCACGACACCCATGAGGGCAATGATGGTAAAGCTCGATAAAAAGAAATGGGCCAACACCGACAGGCCCTGCTGGAGCAGCGTCAGGTCCAGGCTCATGCGCGACAGGACCCCGCCATGGCTACTGCCGAGGAGGCGCACCAGGGGCAGGCGCAAGGTCTGCTGATAGAGCTTTTCGCGCAGACCGCGCAAGACCCGTTCCTCCACCCCCGCCAGCATGACGCCTTGCAGATAGTCGGCGCTGCCTTTGACGGCATAGATCAGCACTACGCCCAAGGGGAGCCAGAGCAGCATGTCGGCATTGCGTTCGATGAAGATGCGATCGAGCACCGGCTTGATCATATAGGCGCCCGCCGCCGCCGCCGCACCCGACAGGGCCATGAGCAGCATGGCCATGGCGATGCGGCCGCGATGGGGCCTGAGGGTGGCGAGCAGACGCCGAAAGGTGGGGGAGCGGAGGATGGCTACGGGGGGCTCTCCCGAAGCGGAGGCGCTCACTCTTCCAGCAGTCCCCGCTTGTCCTTCACCTCGGCCCAGGCATCGGCATCGCTTGGGGCGGGCTTTTTCTGGATGATGGGCGGCCAGACCCGCGCCAGGCGCGCGTTGATTTCCTGGAATTCTTCCTGTCCTTCGGGCAGGTCGTCATCCCGGAAAATGGCGCCCACCGGGCATTCCGGCTCACAGAGGGTACAGTCGATACATTCATCGGGGTCAATGACCAAGAAGTTGGGTCCCTCGCGGAAACAGTCCACTGGGCAGACATCTACACAATCGGTATATTTGCACTTGATGCAGGCTTCAGTCACCACGTAGGTCATGTGGTAAAACTCCTTGAGTTCATTGAAAATAAGCTGTGACCCCGAAGGTACGGCAGCGGCTCTCGGAGCGTATTCTAGCCCAACCGCCGACGCCTGCACACTGTTGCCGTACTGCCTGCGCCCCGTGTGCTCCGCCCAATGTTCTGCTACAGTAGCAAAATTAGACTTTATCCTGTCCTGCAAAAAGGAGAAATCACCATGGCCGTACTCGTAGGAAAATCCGCTCCAGACTTTGTCGCCGCTGCCGTCATGCCCGATAACAGCATCAATGAGAAGTTCCAGTTTTCGCACCACATCAAGGGCAAATATGGGGTGCTGTTCTTCTACCCCCTGGACTTCACCTTCGTCTGCCCTTCGGAAATCCTCGCCTTCAACCATCGCCTGCCGGAGTTCCAGTCCCGCAACTGCGAAGTCGTGGCGTGCAGCGTCGATTCCCACTATTCCCATCTGGCCTGGAAAAACACCCCGGAGGCGAAGGGCGGCATCGGCCAGGTGAAGATGCCCATGGTGGCGGATCTCTCCAAGAGCATCGCCCGCAACTACGATGTGCTGATGGATGACGCCGTGGCCCTGCGCGGTTCGTTCCTGATTGATCGTCAGGGCATCGTTCGCCATCAGGTGGTCAATGACCTGCCGCTGGGGCGCAACATCGACGAGATGATTCGCATGGTGGACGCGCTGCAGTTCTTCGAGGAGCATGGCGACGTCTGCCCCGCCCAATGGGAGAAAGGCAAGGCGGCCATGAAGGCCACCCCGGAGGGCGTCGCCGACTTCCTGGCCCACCACGCCAAGGAATTGTAAGGTTCAACAAGGCAGAAGAGCTCTAAAAACAATGGCCTGTGAGTAACCCTCACGGGCCATTTGTTATTTGCCAATGCCCGATCCGTGACCTGGTAACCAGGCGGCATGGAGGCGCTGGAAAGGAGCAAAGGCCAGGGCATGAACGGAAACGACAGGATCTGCTGGCGGCCATGGCCCAGAGAGGCATCCAGGGGATGTTGCGCTCATTTTGCGCCTAACAAAACGCCCCCCAGAAGGACAAGTGCTGCCTTCCAACGAGATAACGGGGCTGTCCAGCGCGTTGGCGATCCTGCTCCGCCTGGAATGACGGGAAAGGGGGCGCGCCACGTGGTGGAGGCGCGCCCGGTTGCCCGAGGGGATGGCGAAGGGCGTTTTGCTTCCCTAGGCCGGATAAGCGAGAAGTTTGCTGCTTATGGCGAGGAGGCGGATGGTGCGATGGTCCCTGATGCGGTAGTAGACCCGGCTGGCGACGCGGCGGGCAAGGACGACGCCGCTGGCGTGGAGCATGGCCAGATGCTGGGAGGCGTTGCTGTGGCTGGTGCCGATGGCGGTGACGAGGTTTTGCATGCTCATTTCACCGTTGCTGAGCAGGCATACCATTTTGTAGCGTAAGGGATGGGCCATGGCCTTGATGGCATCGGATAACTGGAGGATGTCGGCTTCGCGAAGGGAAAGTTTTGGCATGATTTGCTCCTGATCGAGGTTCATCGGACTAGTCAGAGCAATTAATATGCCAATATGGGGCGGGTTCGGGAGAAACGGCCTCGGCCGGCGGTGCGGAAGATCTCCCGAAGTGCTGCTGGAAGCCGGTGGGCAAAGGTTCGGGTGGAGATCCTCGCCCCCGCTGCCGGCACTTTTTGCCTACCAAAGTTGACTCTTCCGTGGAAGAAGGATCTGGTAGGGAGAGATGATGATTGTCGACGCTGGGCTACACTTTTTTCAAAGAAATAAATAACATATTAATTCATAACCGATAATTTCTGTCTATAAGGGAAGACAACGAGTCCTCCCAAACGGCAAAGATATTTCAAGCCGTCCTCTTGCCCGATCAAAAAATGCTGCGCCAGTATTGGTCTTCCTGGTCCATGATGCGGCTGGCCTCCTCGGGGCCCCAACTGCCGGCGGGGTAGGTGCTGATATAGTCGGTCTCGCGGCTCCAGGCCTTGAGGATGGGGTCCACGGCCCGCCACGCCCATTCCACCTCGTCAAAGCGGATAAAGAGCGCGCGATCCCCCTCCATGACGTCCAGGAGCAGGGCCTCGTAGGCGTCCAGTTCCTTCTCCCCATCGCGGCGGTAGGAGGCATTGAGCTGAATGGGCCGGATGCGCATTTCCAGACCCGGTTCCTTGACGTAGATCTCGATCTTCAGGCTTTCGGGCTGCAGGGAAAGGAGGATCCAGTTGGGCTCGATGTGTTCGATGCTGGTTTCGCGGAAGAGTTGCTGGGGGGTGTGGCGGAAGCGGATGGCGACGCTGGAGGTCTTGGCGGCCAGGCGCTTGCCGGTGCGCAGATAGAAGGGTACGCCGCGCCAGCGCCAGTTGTCGATGTAGAACTTGGCGGCGACATAGGTTTCCGTGACGGAGTTGGCCTCCACCCCCGGTTCATTCTGATAGCCCGGCACGTGTTTGCCATTGACCTGCCCCGGCCCATATTGGGCGCGCATGGCGTAGGCGTGGATGGCGGTTTTGGGGATGGGGCGGATGGAACGGAGGACTTTCACCTTTTCATCGCGCAGGGCGTCGGCCTCCAGGGAGGGCGGCGGTTCCATGGCCACCAGGGTGAGGATCTGCATGAGGTGGTTCTGCAGCATATCGCGCAGGGCGCCGGCCTGATCATAGTAACCGGCGCGGTTCTCGATGCCGAAGTCCTCGGCCACGGTGATCTGCACGTGGTCGATGTAATTGCGGTTCCACACCGATTCGATGGGCAGGTTGGCAAAGCGGAAGGCGATGAGGTTCTGGACGATTTCCTTGCCCAGATAGTGATCGATGCGGTAGATCTGGTCCTCATTGAAATGGCGATGGAGCTGCTCGTTGAGCTGTATGGCGCTTTCGAGGTCATCGCCGAAGGGCTTTTCGATGACAATGCGGTGACTACCCGAGTCGCGGTTGAAACCCGCCGCGGAGAGTTGCTGAACGACGGGCACGAATTCGCCCGGACGGATGGCGAGATAAAAGGTGGTGTCATCGGGCCGCTCGGCCCCCTCACGGGTGAGCAATGCGGAAAGTTTTCCGTAGGATTCGGGATCGTGCAGTTCGCCCTGCACATAGTGAAAGTGCTGGCAGAAGGCGTCGAAGTGCTCGGGGTGAAAGCCGCTGGCATAGCTTTCCAGTTCTTGGCGTAAAAATGCCTGCCAAGCGGCATCGTCCCAGGGGCGACGGCCAAAGGCGACGATGCGCATGGCCTCGGGCATGCGGCCGGCGCATTGCAGGTGATAGAGGGCAGGGAGGAGTTTCTTGCTGGCGAGATCGCCGGTGGCGCCAAAGATGACGAACTGGCAGTTGCAGGCCGACATTCAGGCCTCCTTCTGCACGGCATGGCCGCCGAACTCGTTGCGCATCATGGCCAGCATCCTGGCCGTGTAGTCAGCATGGCCCTGGCTGGCCCAGCGCATCTGCAGGGCGAGGGTGATGACCGGCGCCGGGATCTTGAGGTCCAGGGCGGCCTGGGCCGTCCATAATCCTTCGCCGGAGTCGGCCACTACGGGGGCGATGCTGTCCAGGGCCTGATCCTTTTTGAGGAAATCGGCGCTGAGGTCCAGCAGCCAGGAGCGCACCACGCTGCCATGGCGCCACATCTCGGCGACCTGGGCGAGATCCAGGTGGAAGGCCTCCTTGCCCTTGAGGATGGCGAAACCCTCCGCCAGGGCCTGCATCATGCCGTACTCGATGCCGTTATGGACCATCTTGACGAAATGGCCGCTGCCCACCGGGCCGCAGTGCAGCCAGCCCTGGTCGGGGGCGGGGGCGAGGATCCGCAGAAAAGGCGCCACCGCCGCCACCGCCTCCCGGCTGCCCCCCACCATCAGGGCGTAGCCTTCCTGCAAGCCCCAGACGCCGCCGGAAACCCCCGCATCCACGTAACGCACTCCCGCCTGCTCTACGTGGGCGGCTTGCGCTATGGAAGTCTCGTGTTGCGCGTTGGCACCGTTGACCAGGACATCGCCGGCGGACAGCAACGGGAGCAAGGCATCGATATGGCTCTGGGTGGCGTCGCCGGCGGGGAGCATCAGCCATAGGACCCGGGGAGAGGGGAGGGCCGCGACCAATGCCTCCAGGGTGCCGGCTGCCGCCATGCCGCTTTCCCGGGCCAGCGCCTCGGCCTTGTCCACATGGCGATTGTAAACCACCACCTGGGCGCCGCCCTGATGCAGGCGTCGCGCCATGTTGGCGCCCATGCGCCCCAAGCCCACCATGCCAATCGCATTCTTCATGGAGTCTCCCCGGCTCTCGCCGTCATTCCTCAAGAAACGTATTATCCGAACTGGGCCGTCACTACCAAACCATCTTTTCATTATAGAGCGCAATTGCCAAGGAGCATCCATGAAGATCGGCACCCCCCTCTCGGCGCACGCCACCCGCCTCCTGCTGCTCGGCTCGGGAGAGTTGGGCAAGGAACTCCTCATCGCCGCCCAGCGCCTGGGGGTGGAGACCATCGCCGTGGATCGCTATGCCGACGCCCCGGCCATGCAGGTGGCTCATCGCGCCCATGTCATCGACATGACCGATCCGACGGCCATCCTCGCCTTGGTGGCGCGGGAGCGGCCGCATTATGTGGTGCCGGAGATCGAGGCCATTGCCACCGGAGCCTTGGCGGAGATCGAGGCCCGGGGGCTGGCGACGGTGGTGCCCTCGGCGCGCGCGGTGCAACTCACCATGGACCGCGAGGGGATCCGCCGTCTGGCCGCCGAGGACCTGGGCCTGCCCACCTCGCCCTATCGCTTTGCCGGATCTCCGGCGGAGCTGGAGGCGGCGGCCGCTGCCCTGGGTTTCCCCTGTGTGGTCAAGCCGGTGATGTCCTCCAGCGGCAAGGGCCAGTCCGTCGTACGGACGCCGGCGGAACTGGGTCTGGCCTGGCGGGAGGCACAGTCGGGCGGGCGCGTGGGGGGTGGGCGGGTCATTGTCGAGGGCTTTGTGGACTTCGATTTCGAGATCACCCTGCTCACGGTGCGCAGCGCCTTCGGCACGGTTTTTTGCGAGCCCATCGGCCATCGCCAGGAGGCGGGGGACTATGTGGAGTCCTGGCAGCCCCAGGCCTTGTCCGACGCGGCGCTGGCGGCGGCTCAGGAAATGGCCCAAGTGGTCACGGACAATCTCGGCGGCCAGGGGATCTTCGGCGTGGAATTTTTCGTGCGGGGAGAGGAGGTGATCTTCAGCGAACTCTCGCCGCGTCCCCACGACACCGGCCTTGTTACCCTGGCGAGCCAGGCACAGAGCGAGTTCGACCTGCATTTGCGCGCCATCCTCGGCCTGCCGGTCCGGCCCGGCTTCCGTCAGCCGGCCGCCTCGGCGGTGATCCGGGCCAAGGGCCTGGGCTGGGGGCCCGTCTATACGGGCGTGGCGGAGGCCTTGAGCGTGCCCGAAGCGGACCTGCGCCTCTTCGGCAAGCCGCAGGCCCTGAAACTGCGCCGTCTGGGAGTGGCCCTGGCCACGGCGCCCGATACCGATACGGCCCGCGAGCGGGCGCGGGCGGCCGCTGCCCTGGTCAGGGTCATGCCGGCGCCCTGAGCCCCGGGGCTGCTAGGATGCCCCGTGGACAAAGGCCGCGATGCGGTCCAGGGCCAGGCGCAGGTTGTCGTCGCTGGTGGCGAAGGACAGGCGGATATGGCCGGGGCTGCCGAAGGCCGATCCCGGCACCACCGCCACCCCCGCCTCCAGCAGCGCATCGGCCACGGCCACATCGTCCGGCAGGCCCCTGGCGGCCATGACCCCCTGAAAACCCGGAAAGCTGTAAAAGGTCCCATCCGAAGGGAGTACCTGCACCCCCGGCAGGGCGTGCAGACGGCCATAGACGTAGTCGTGGCGGCGGCGGAAGGCGTGGACCATGGGGTGAATGGCGCTGTCGCCCCCCTCCAGGGCCACCTGGGCGGCCACCTGGGCGATGGAGGTGGGGTTGGAGGTGCTTTGGGATTGCACCGTGGTCATGGCGGCGATGAGGGCTCTGGGACCGCCGCAGTAGCCGATGCGCCAGCCGGTCATGGCATAGGCCTTGGAAACGCCGTTCATGATGATGCAGCGCGGCGTCAGGTCCGGGCAGGCGTTGGCGATATTGACGAAGGCCTCGTCATGGAAGCGGATTTTCTCATACATGTCGTCGCTGGCGATGAGCACTTGCGGATGGTGGCGCAGGACTTCGCCCAGGGCGGCCAGTTCATCCCGGCTGTAGGCTACGCCGGAGGGGTTGGAAGGACTGTTGAGCACCAGCAGCCGGGTGGCGGGGGTGATGGCGGCCGCCAGTTGTTCCGGCGTGATCTTGAAGTGCTGTGTGGCGTCGGTGGGGAGGATCACCGGCCGGCCTTCGGCCAGCAGCACCATGTCCGGGTAGGACACCCAGTAGGGCGCCGGGATGATGACCTCGTCCCCCGCATCCAGGAGGGCCTGGCAAAGGTTGAAAAAACTCTGCTTGCCGCCCACGGAGACGAGGATCTCGTCGGGGCGGTAGCTCAGGCCGTTGTCGTTCTGAAATTTATGGATGATGGCAGCCTTCAGTTCGGGAGTGCCGCCCACGGCCGTGTATTTGGTGAAGCCTTGGCGGATGGCCGCAATGGCCCCTTCTTTGATATATTCGGGGGTATCGAAGTCCGGTTCGCCGGCGCCCAGGCTGACGATGTCCTTGCCTTCCCGCCGCAGTTGCTGCGCACGGGCGGCAACCGCCAGGGTGGGGGAGGGGCGCACGGCATTGACGCGGCGGGAAAGGCGGATGTCCACTATTTTCGACTCCAAATGGGCGAGGTCAGGCGGGCCGAACCGTTTCGGCACGCAAAGGGCAAGATGATATGCAAAAGCGCTTCGAACTCAAGAGCCAATTTTCCCCCCAGGGTGATCAGCCCGAGGCCATTCGTCTGCTGACGGCCGGTTTGCTGGCTGGTGAAGCTTATCAGACCTTGCTTGGCGTCACCGGTTCCGGGAAGACCTTCACCATGGCCAATATCATCGCCGCAACCCAGCGCCCGGCCATCGTCATGGCCCCCAACAAGACCCTGGCCGCACAGCTCTATGCCGAGTTGCGCTCCTTTTTCCCCGGCAACGCCGTGGAGTATTTTGTCAGTTATTACGATTATTATCAGCCCGAGGCCTACGTGCCGTCCTCCGATACCTTTATCGAGAAGGACGCCTCCATCAATGACCATATCGAGCAGATGCGCCTGTCGGCCACCAAGGCCCTGCTGGAGCGGCCCGATGTCATCATCGTGGCCACCGTCTCGGCCATTTATGGACTGGGCGATCCCGCCGCCTACCACGGCATGATCCTGCACCTTCGCGAGGGGGACAGCATGGATCAGCGCGCCATTCTCCATCGTCTGGCCGATATGCAGTATGCCCGCAACCCCGTGGAGCTCAAACGCGGTACCTTTCGCGTGCATGGTGATGTCATCGACATCTGGCCGGCGGAGAGCGAGGACGAGGCGGTGCGGGTGGAACTCTTCGGCGATGAAATCGAGCGCGTCTCCCTTTTCGATCCCCTGACTGGCAAGATCCTCACCCGCCTGCCGCGCTACACGGTCTTTCCCAAGAGTCATTACGTCACGCCGCGGGCGACCATTCTGGGTGCCCTGGAGGCCATCAAGGACGAGTTGCGGGAACGCTTGGCGTTCCTCCGGCAACAGCACAAGCTGGTGGAGGCACAGCGATTGGAGCAACGCGCGCGCTTCGACCTGGAAATGATGGCCGAATTGGGCTATTGCTCGGGCATCGAGAATTATTCCCGTTACCTTTCGGGTCGGGCCGCCGGCGAACCGCCCCCCACCCTGATGGATTATCTGCCCGAAGGCGCGCTGCTTTTCATCGACGAATCCCACGTCACGGTGCCGCAGATCGGCGGCATGTACAAGGGCGACCGCTCGCGCAAGGAAACCCTGGTGGAATACGGTTTCCGCCTGCCCTCGGCCCTGGATAACCGGCCGCTGATGTTCAGCGAGTTCGAGTCCCTCATGCCCCAGACCGTTTTCATTTCGGCCACCCCGGGCCCTTACGAGCTGCAACGCTCCGGGCAGGTGGTGGAGCAGGTGGTGCGACCTACCGGCCTGGTGGATCCGGAAGTGGAGGTGCGGCCGGCCAGCGGTCAGGTGGATGACCTGGTGGGGGAGATCCATGTGGTGGTGGCCACCGGCTGGCGGGTGCTGGTGACGACGCTGACCAAGCGCATGTCCGAGGATCTCACGGATTACCTGCACGAACTGGGCATCAAATGCCGCTACCTGCATTCGGATATCGAGACCGTGGAGCGGGTGGAGATCATCCGCGATCTGCGCGCCGGGGTCTTTGACGTGCTCATCGGCATCAACCTGCTGCGCGAGGGCCTGGATATGCCCGAGGTGGCCCTGGTGGCCATCCTGGATGCCGACAAGGAGGGTTTTCTCCGTTCCGAGCGCTCCCTGGTGCAGACCATCGGCCGCGCCGCCCGCAATCTGCATGGCCGGGCCATCCTCTACGCCGACACCGTGACCGGTTCCATGGAGCGGGCCATGGGAGAGACGGCGCGGCGGCGACAAAAGCAGGTGGCCTTCAACCTCGCCCACGGCATTACCCCCAAGGGCATCGTCAAGCCGGTGGCGGACCTCATCGATGGCGTCTATCGGCGCAACGCCCCCCAGGCGGCCCGCGCCGCCGAACCGGTGCAGTCCTATGGTCAGGCGGGCGATCCCAAGGCCCTGGGCAAGCGGATCAAGGAATTGGAGGAGGCCATGTATCGGCATGCGCGCAACCTGGAGTTTGAACAGGCCGCCCGGGTCCGCGACCAGATCAAGGGGCTGGAGCGGCAGATGCTCGGGGTGGAAGTGTTGGCCGGCGACTGAGCCATCGCCCTTCCGGATCTTTCGGTTCCCGCGTGTTGCGACCGAAAATAGCTTCGGGGTCCGGCTACTGGTGCCTGCCCTCCCATAGGGCTTTGCCTTGGCGCAGTTCCGCCAGGGCATAATCCCGCCATTGCTGTGCGGAGGCACCCTGCATGGCCGGCGGGGGTGCCCAGCCCAGGTCCGCCAGGGCCTGTTGCCAAGCATTTCCGGCATTCCCCTGCCAGGGGGCGGCGCCACTGCTCTTGGACAACTTGCGGCCATCGGGGCCGAGGATCACCGGCAGGTGGCCGTAGGCGGGGGAGGGGAAGCCCAGGGCCCGCTGCAAGGTCCTTTGGCTGGGGGTGAAGGGGAGGAGGTCGGCGCCACGGATGATCTCGCTTACCCCCTGCGCGCCATCGTCCACCACACAGGCCAGCAGATAGGCAAAATAGCCATCGGCCCGCAAGAGAACGGGATCGCCCCCGTTCCGCCCCCGCTGCCGACCCAGGTAACGATCCTGCCAGGAGGAAGGGGCCTCCGGCAGGCGCAGTCGCCAGGCCCGAGGGGAACGTCCGGCGGGCAGGCCGTGCCGGCAGGTGCCGGGATAGACCCCGCCGGCGGCTTGAATCTCCGCCCGCGTGCAGGCGCAGGGATAGGCATAACCGGAGGTCTGCAAGATCCCTAAAGCCGCCTGGTAAAGATCGTTGCGCCGGGACTGGACAAGCACCGGGCCATCCCAATCCAGGGCCAGATCCGTCAATTGGCGAAGAATGGCATCGGCCGCCCCCGGCCGGACTCGTCCCCCATCCACATCTTCCATGCGCAGCAGCCATTGCCCATGCCGGCTGCGGGCGCTGAGGTAGCTGCCGATGGCCGCTACCAGGGAGCCGCGATGGAGGGGGCCGCTGGGAGAGGGGGCGAAGCGACCAACGGGGGGATGATGAGCCGATTCCATAAAGGGATTTTCCCGGCTTGGGGGCGGGTCTGGCAAGGGTTATAGTGGAACCCTTTTGCGGGTTGTTGCGAACAGCGAGGATGGTGCATGGCAGGACGGGAGTTTGCTCTCATTGACAAGCTACAGGGGATGCAGCGCATCGGCCGGGGCGATGTGGGCCTGGGGATGGGAGATGATGCGGCCCTGCTGGATCCTGCCGGGCGCAAGCTCGCGGTGAGCATGGATACCCTGGTGGCCGGGCGGCATTTTTTCGCCGATGTGGACCCTGCGGACTTGGGCTGGAAGGCGCTGGCGGTCAATCTCAGCGATCTCGCCGCCATGGGCGCCGAGGCGGCCTGGTGTCTGCTGGGCCTTGCCTTGCCCGCTGGACAGCGCGACTGGGAAGCGTGGTTGGCGGCGTTCATGACGGGCTGGCAGGCACTGGCGCAACTACGGCAGGTGGTCTTGGTGGGCGGTGATACCGTGGCCACGGATGGCCCTTTGACCCTGTCGGTGACTGCCCTGGGACTCTGGTCGGGCGATGCGGTCATGACCCGCGCCGGGGCGCAGGCCGGGGACGGCATCTGGGTGACGGGCAGCCTGGGGGATGCCGCCGCAGCCCTGGATGCCGCCTTTGCCGAGCGCGGGATGGGCGGCATGATGGCCGACTGGAGCCCGGAGGAACGCCATTTTCTGGAGCAGCGCCGGCTACGCCCCAGCCCGCGCCTGACTTTTGGCCGTCAGGCTGCGGCACTGGGGGTGCGAGCCGGCATCGACTGCTCCGACGGTTTTCTGGCGGACCTTGGCCATATCCTGGAGGCCTCGGGCGTGGCTGCCCATGTTGCCCTGGATGCCTTGCCCGTGAGCGCGGCCGTCCGGCGCATGGCGGGCCCGGATCCGCAGCTATGGACCCGTTGGCCTCTGAGCGGCGGCGATGATTATGAATTGATCCTTGGCGTAGCCCCGGCCCTTGATGAGGGTTTGCAAGCCCGGGCCCGGGCCCTTGGTCTGGCCCTGACGCGGGTGGGCGAGGTCGTCGCGCCCGGGAGGGATCTGCCGGCGGGCAGTGTGCAATTGTCCTGGCAGGGGAGTGTCATACCCCTGCCGGCGCAAGGGGGGCATGAGCATGTATTCTAGACCCTGGTATCACTGGTTGGCCTTTGGCCTGGGCAGCGGTCTTTCGCCCTGGCTGCCCGGTACCATGGGTACCCTCGCGGTTATCCCGATCTATTGGCTCGTCGTCCCCTATCCCATGCTCTACACCGCCGTTCTGCTCTTCATCCTGGCGGTGGGACCCTGGCTCTGCGGCCGGACGGCGCGGGATCTTCAAGTGCGGGGCGGCGGCACACAGGCCATCGATCCGCCCGCCATTGTCTGGGACGAGTGGGCCGGCCTGCTGCTCACGCTCTGGGGGCTGCCCTTTTCCTGGCCCACTCTGCTGGCGGG
>NZ_RIZI01000124.1 GCF_003721225.1 Acidithiobacillus sulfuriphilus
ATGTTTCATCTCGATAATCCACTTTCCGCCCCCACCCTACGCCTGACTCCATTTCAGAGAGGCGACAACTACCCTGACACCGGGGGTAGGTAACGATCAAACGCATAAGCCCGCCCCCGTTGCTGCCCGGTAATTTCCTGCAGCATCCCCAGGTTCTCGAAATCACGGATCAGGGCATTGGCCGTCGGCGTGCTGACTGACAGCGCCTTTTCGATGTCGGCCGCCGACACCACCGGTTTGCGGTACAGCAGATTCAGCATCTGCCGGGCGTTGGCGGCCCGCTTGCCCAGTTCCAGCACGGCCCGATCTGGGTGCCCTCGATGCGGCTGGAAGTCTGCGCCTCCTTGACCACGTGCATTTCAATGAACAAGTCGATGTCCGGCACGATCAGGGAAAAGGCGTTCAACTCGCCCAGCGCCCGGTTGGCCGCCTCCAGCAAGGCGTTGATGGTGGCGTCTTCCCACACCCACTCATGGTTCACCGGAACCGGCTCGAAACTCTTGTACTGGTAGCGCTGCCGCCACACGCCCGCCTGGAAGGATTCAAATTTCATGAGTGGATTCTCCCATGCGACTTGTTGAAGATCAGGCCGAGCAAAGCTTTCTGCTTGTCCAGTTGCTCCAGGGTGTGGCGGTAGGGGTCGAACAGCTCGTCGCCCCAAGAAAATCCCCTCTCCCGCTTGCGGGGGAGGGCTAGGGAGGGGGTAAGTCTTTGCAAGTCATAGCCGGCGGGCACCGGGCTCTTCTGGCTATAGGGCGCCCGGCTGCGCTCATCGGCCATCTTGAGGAACAGCAGATAGGTGAGCTGCTCGACGTAGTCGCCATAGCTCATGCCGTCGTCGCGCAGGACGTTGCAGTAGTTCCAGAGCTTCTGGACGATTTGGGTAGGATCGCTTGCCATCAATGTTCTCTGCTGCAACTTCACAAAGAAGTGCCAAGTAAATTTTCGATTGAGCCACAGTCCAATTTCGCTTGTTGAATTTCAGCTTTCAACTGATCACGAGCCACACCGAAATCCTTACCAACAAATTGCGTGCGTAGCTTCTTGAGCTCAGCAGCAGCGCTTTGCCCGTATTTCAAAATTTCTGCGGTTGAAATGAAATTAAGCCCCTTGATGTGCGGTTTAGCCGACTCATCAACTTCATTACCTGCGGCGACTATTAGCGCCTGCATTGGAACTTCACTCAGTTCCGGGCGTTCGGCTTGTACCCAAGCAGGATGCCCTTTCGCCTGTAACACATACCTTTTCGAAAGCTGCGTTCCCGCCTTTGCCTCGAATGTGTAGTACCGATCATGAAAAACCCATACAACATCTGGTGCGCCATCCGCTGTGGAGCGAATCACCTCAGCACCTAGACACTGCCCAAGTCGCTCCATACCAATGTGAAACTTGGTGTAATCGTTTGTCTGTGACAAGCCCGTCATCATCTCTTCCAATTTCTTCTTGAACACAGGCCCTTGCCATCCCCAACTTGCGAGTTGGTTCCAAATGGATTCTGCTTGCACATCCAGAGAGGTGGCATTGTCGGATTTTGCTGCACCCTTGCTACGCAGCCGAAGCAGGCTGTCCAGGAACCCCGAGTTGATCCCGATCGCCTTTGCTCTCTTCAGGCAATCAATCTCCCCCTCAGTTTCTCCTGCTGCACGCGCCGCAATAGATGCAAGAAACAGCCACCACGCGCGATAGCCTGCAAGCTCGGGCTTATTGATATCGTCAGCTGTTCGGCGAGCTATTTGATACGCACCAGTGTAGTCATCACTCCACATTGATCGAAGGTAAAGAACTTCAGCCTTACCGCTATCTTCGTCCCCAAGCTCATCGCTAATTTGGTTAGGAATATCCAGCTCCGCGATACTTTCATTGGCATTCTTTCGATACTCTTCATCGGTAAGCAATCCGACGATCATTCCCGTGAGCGCGTCAGATTCCTCTCGGGCAACCTCTCCCTGTTCCATGCCCCATGAAAGCTCTCGCTGTATCTCGCCGGGAAGAGTCTTTGAAAAAGCTGGCGGCGTAATGCTGTCAACTAACGACTGCCCGAGAAGAATGATCACAGCGAAGTCGGTTGCGTCTCGCGTGCAACGCCCCATCCCTTGAATCAACCTCGTTCGCTCACGGCGACGTAGCAAAGGCCCTAGTTTCCAGTGTTCTCGGAGATGGCGTTCCAAGGCCCCAATCGCCCCTGGGCTCTCGGCCAGAACAAGTAGCCGGCAGTCGTCACCAGGAAGATCAACACCGTCGTAACGACCGGCCAGGCACAGTACTGCACTTTCTTTTGTAGTAAATGGCTCGAGACTATTCTCGATGTCCCAAGCACCTAGTTTGGCAGGGCTGGGGTTCATACCAGCCGAAAGCGAATCAAAAGTGCGGTTCGCAATTGGGAATGACGGCGCAAGAATGAGCGCGCGATGCGTACTCATTCCATTCCAAATTGAGGAAACTACTTGTGGGCACTCCTCCTCTTCGAAATAGAGACTCGGCATAAAGATGTATCGCCGACCCCACTGTGCATGTTTTACGCGTATTGTCTCGATGCCCGTAACTCCATAGCCCCGGAGCAAATCACCCTCCCCTCCCAAGGTCGCAGACATGTAGATGCGCTGTTTCGTTTCACTAAATGGAGCATGAGTATGTGTAGGCGGCGCGATCGGTCGTATGACAATCTCGCGCACTGATACGAAAAATAGGCATGCGATGAGGTTGTTTCGGATGACGGTCCACGGAAAGTGGATACTTGGTTCTTTCGCTTCATCAAGCACCGCTGTGATGTTTGTAAGAACGTCTGCACGGGCGTGAATATCCGCCAACTCTACCGCTACATACTCTGCTTCATCAGTAACCACGCGATATTGCGACTCGGACAGTGAAGGGCGCAGTGCGGCCAATACTTCTTGGTAGACGTCTTGGTGGTCCTCGGCATCGATCCTCACTGTCCACATCGAGGCCACAGAGTGTTCGCCGCCGTGAGCATCGTCGAATACCAAAACATTTGAAGCCTGAACTACTGGGTTTACGTTGAACAGATTGGAAAATGTGGTTACGCCAATCGCGCGCCCCATCGTATATCGACCCACTTCACCTGCGTCACGCGTTTCTTTTGTTCCTATTAGATTTGCACAATCGATTCCGAGACTTTCTGCTTCACGCAGCACTTGCTTCGCCAACTGATTTGTAAGAGTGAGGTAAGCGACTCGCTCACCTGTTTGTCGTCTACGCCATTCAGCGATGAGGAGCCCTACCGTTGTCTTTCCGGTGCCTGTCGGCAATTCGCATGCGATGTCGGTATTATCCTGCAATTTGATGTAATCGCGCAGTGCATCTGTTTGTGGACCGCGCAGGTAGCCGTGCGATTTAACGCGATTAGGGAGTTTGGCGAACAACTCTTCTGGGGTTTCATACGATTGTGCGGCTTTTGGTTTGCGAAATTCTGGTCTCTTCTTTTCCATGATTTACCTTTTTCCAACACGTGCCGTGATCGCTTCGCGCGGAATCGCTTGATTTACGAGGTACCCGGAAAACGCCTTGGCAAGAATGACTTGCCGAAGTCGCTCAGAGCGCTGGAGGTTGACGTCTGCCTGAGACTCGGTGCCACCTAGAATCGAGAGGCGGCGGTCGACCTCAGCGACGATGCGGTGTTGTTCGGCAAGTGGGGGAACCGGGATTCTGAATGCCTTTACGTCACCAACGTTGATATGCGGCACTGTGCTACCGAGTGCCTGAGCTAGATATTGGGACCTAACGATTTCCGAGTGCAGGGTGTACCGGAGCAGACTGCCCAAGAAATGTATGGATGGCCTGAGAAGCATTACACGCTGCCCTAAACAAGGTCTCATTCGCTCAGGCACCAAGATCGCTGTCCCGATAGTCCCTTCCCGTGCGAAAACGATATCGCCAGGTTTGGGTGCGAGTCTTGCAATGCGCTCTTGGTAGGTGACTTCATCAACATACCTTGCCCGTTGGATTACTAAACCTTCTTTTGTCATCCACGTGGTGTCGATGCACGGATAACCGTCGGGCATGAAACGCGCAGTGCTGTGCGGGCAATCGACGATCCACTCACAGACCAAATCGACAGTGGCCCACACCCACCCCTCCGGCAATTCGGGCAGGCTGGTGGTATCGGGTGGGTTGGGTTCTTTGTATTTGCCCTTGCCTTGCCACTGGCTGCGGCGGGTTTCGAGGATGCGTTGCAGGAGTTGGGCGCCGGTTTCGTAGCTGCGGCCTTCGCGGTGGGCGCGTTCGGCTTCGGTTTCGACGAGGCGGCCTTCGACGGCGGCTTTGAGGACGGCGGCTTTGTAGCGTTTGAGGTTGGCCTTGACGCGCTTGAGGTTGGCGACGGTTTCGTCGAGGCGGGAGAATTGTTTTTCGATTTCCGCGACGATGCGTTTTTGTTGGCCGAGGGGCGCAACGGGGATAGTGCTTTGCTTCAAGTAGGTCGTGGACACACGTTTCTGTCCCACCGCCCCGGTCATATATCTCTCTGCTTCTCCACGAAATATCTGGCTCGACACATAGTAGTAAAGGTACTTGGCATCTATTCCCAGTTTGGGCCGGAGCACATGAAATTCAGTGGACCCAAAGCCGTAGCCGTTCACCAGCTTGGGGACGACGGCCATCTTTCCGTTTTCCATGCAGGGCGTTATCTTCGCGAAAAGGACATCCCCCTCCAGGAATACGGTGAAGCCCTTTTTCACTTCTCCGGCCAAACGAGTCTCTTTGACTTGGATAGAGCCATCTCCAGCACCAACGGCTGGCATGGGAACGAAGGAAACAGGTAGATCATCCGGAACCACGGATTTATCAACTCGGGGATTAACGTCAGCCACTTCCTCAATGGGGTAAACTGGCCAACCTTCCAGCCATTGCATAAGGGACTCTACGCTCTCATGTCGCGTGACACGACCAGCCTCCACATCCTCAAGAGAGGCTTCAAGCCGCGCAGGGGCATTGCCATCTTGATACATTCCGCCGCTCTCCCCTTTCGTTATTATTTCCGACCCACTAAAGGCAGGCGTTGAACTTCCTGAATAATCTTTTCCGCCGCGGTCATAGCCCCTCCCCTCTCACGCAACCAAGGCACTGTTGAGGGCTTCCAATATCGCACCCAACTGATCGCTAAACAACTGATGCACCCGCCCCAACCCACCCTCCTGCGCGAAGGGGCCGTATTCGAATTCATCCGGTTCGATGCCGAGGTTGGCGGCGATGGCAATGCGCGCCGTCATTAGCCACCCTCCTGGAGCAGATTCAGGATCAAGCGGACCAGCAGTTCTTTCTGCGCGGGGTCGCTTTCGGCGACCAGTAAGGCCGTCGCCACCAGGGCGTTGTCGGCGAAACGCGGGGTGCCGTCGAACCGGGTCAACAGGCCATTGCGATCGAGGTAAAGCAGAAACAGGAAGCTGCCGATACGCTTGTTGCCGTCGGAAAAAGGATGGTCCTTGATGCTGAAATACAGCAGGTGCGCGGCGCGTGTTTCGGCGCTGGGGTAGAGCGCCGCGCCGCCGAAGCTTTGTTCAATCGAACCCAGGATGCCATCCAGCGCGTTGCCCCGCTCCTGGCCGAACAGTGCCGTGGCCTCGCCACGGGCCAGTAGCGCCTGTTTGAGTCCCGCAATGGCATGGCGGCATTCTTCCAGGCGCAGAGCGGCCAGCGGCGGCGTGGGGTGGGCCGGCGATTCCGGCAGGCGGTCTTCGTCATACTGCAAGAGCAAACGCCAGGAGCAGGCGTAGCTGGTGACCACGTCCAGCACCGCCCGGCCTTGCTCATTGACCATTGCCTGCGCGGATAGCGTCCGCGCCAGCAAACGCACGGCCTGTTCCATTTCGGTGAGGCCCTTTTCGCGCAGGCGGCGCTCGTTGAGGGTGTAGCCCTGGATCAGATGGTCCCGAAGGGTGCGGGTGGCCCAGATGCGGAACTGGGTGCCGCGCCGGGATTTGACCCGGTACCCGACGGAGATGATGACGTCCAGGCTAAAGAATCTGACGGGCTTATCTGAACTTGCAATGTGCAAATTTTGCACATTGCTTTCTTCATCCAACTCCCCCTCCCTGAACACATTGGCGATGTGCTTGGTAATGACAGACCGCTCCCGGCCAAACAGCTCGGCCATCTGTGCCTGGGTCAGCCAAGCGGTCTCCCGTTCCAGGCGTACATCCAGACGAATCTGGCCATCGGGCGCCTCGAATAGCGCGACCTCACCGCCGGGCTGGGGGTTGTTCTGGCTCATGTCGCCAAGGTCCCGTTCCATTCTTCGATGATCGCACTGAACTCACCACCGAAGCGCTGATGCACCCATCCCAGCCCACCCTCCCGTGTAAAGGGCGCGTACTCGAAGTCGTCCGGTTCGATGCCGAGCTTGGCGGCGATGTGGTCGCGGATCATTTCACCCGCCTCCCCGCCTTCCGATACACCGCGCTATCCTCCCGCTTGCCCACCGCCACCACGACGATCACCACCCGCTCGTCAAAAACCTGATACACCAGCCGGTAACCGGCGGCGCGTAGCTTGATCTTGTAGCAGTCGGGCAAGCCGGACAAACGCGCGGATTCGACGTGGGGGTTGTCCAGCCGCTCCTGCAGTTTGGCCTTGAATTGTTCGCGCAACGGGCGGTCGAGCTTTTGCCACTCCTTCCAGGCGCTTTCCCGGAATTCAAGGCTATAGCTCATCAAGCACGACTTTGACGGTGGGCTCGTGGGCGCGTTGCGCGACAACTTTAGCCAGATCCATGTCGTCCAGCTTTTCCATCAGGGCCTCGAAGGCGGCGGCGGGCACCAAATAGGCGGCGGGCTTGTTGTGGTTGAGCACGGCGACGGGAAAGCCATCCGCTTGCGCGATGACGGCGCTAGGATTTTTCTTGAGTTCACTGATGCTGACCGAGGCGTTGGTGTAGAGCAGTTCCATCGCGAGCTCCTCATGAGCCATAATTGTCTCCATATTCTAGTCAAAATTGTGAATGTTACGCCACCAGTGCTTCGTTCAACCGGTCAAGAAGGGGCTGGAGTGCCTCGCCGAAGAGCTGATACACCCGTCCCAACCCACCCTCCTGCGCGAAGGGCGCGTACTCGAAGTCGTCGGGATCGATGCCGAGGTTGGCGGCGATGTGGTCGCGGATCATTTCCAGCCATCTGATCTGTTCGGCGGTGAATGGTTTTTCGCGGCGAGGCGCCGCTCCTACGAGCCATGCCCTGAAGTTGGTGTTGACCCGCTCGGGAAAAGGCACGAGTTCGTTGTCCTGATGGATGGCGAAGCGGACCAGCGACACCAGGTCGGTGAGGATGCGGCGGCCGCTGGCGCCTTTGACCTTGCTCGCTTCCAGCGCGGCGTAGGCCTGCCAGAGTTGGGATTCGTTCCACAGGTAGGGCGGCTTTTCGATGGCGTCGGCGAGCTCTTTCACCGCCTCGAAGGTGAGACGCTGTTTGTAGGGCTTGCTGTAGAGAATTTGCAGGGCGGTGATTTCGTCCTTGTGGTCGGCGATGAATCGCTCGAAGGATTGGACCAGGCCACGGGCGCGGTCGAGGGCGGCCTGGCTGAAGCCGGCTTCCAGAACCAAGTCCTGGCTGACGTGGTCGATGGTGAGTTCGTTTTTGGCTTTGATATCGAGGATGAGTTGGCGCAGGGCGGGGTCGCAGAGCGGTTTGACAGCCTGAGTGCGATCCTGTGCCGCGGCCCCCGCTCCTGCACCGTGATGGCTATCGGGGTCGAGGGATGCGACTAGCTGGTGGGCGAGGTCTTTGAGGCCGAGGCCGCCGCTGGCGGCGCGAATCCTTGCATCGTCTTCGGCGCTGATGCGGTGTTCCATTCTGGCCAGGCGGCCGGCGATGCTGGTGATGACGTCGTCTTCGGTGTTGCCGAAAGCGACGGCTTGCAGCAGGCGCTCGAAGCTGACGCTGGGCTTTTTCTCCATGGGGCGGGCGTCGGTTTTGTCCTGCTCGCACACGCCGACGGCGTCGATGATGACGAAATGGTCCTTGGCCGTGGCGTCGGGGGTGACGGCCTTGAGGTCGTCGGGCGCAATCACGCGCACGCCGCGGCCTTTCATCTGCTCGAAGAAGCCGCGTGATTTGACGGCGCGCATGAAGAAGACGATTTCCACCGGCTTGATGTCGGTGCCGGTGGCGATCATGTCCACGGTGACGGCGACTCTAGGATGGTAGCTGTTGCGGAAGGCTTTGATGAGGTTCTGCGGGGTGTCGCCGGTGGTGCGGTAGGTGATCTTCTGGGCGAATTCATTGCCCTTGCCGAATTCCTCGCGCAGGATTTCGACGATGTTTTCGGCGTGGTTGTCGTCCTTGGCGAAGATGAGGGTCTTGGGCACTTCGCTGCGGCCGGGGAAGATTTCGCTGAACAGCTTGTCGCGGAAGGTGCGCACGATGGTGCGGATCTGGTCGGGGGTGACGACGTCGCGGTCGAGCTGGTTGGGGTCGTAGGCGAAGTCGTCGTCGAGTTCTTCCCAGCGGGTCTTGCGGGTGTCGCGCTCCTGCTTTTCCACGTAGTAGCCGGCTTCGACCTTGGAGCCGGCCTCGGTGATGGCGGTCTTGATGCGGTAGACATCGTAGTTGACGTTGACGCCGTCGGCCACGGCCATCTCGTGGCTGTATTCCATCACCAGGTTCTGGTGGAAGAAGCCGAAGGTCTGCTTGCCCGGCGTGGCGGTGAGGCCGACGAGGGTGGCGTCGAAGTATTCCAGCACCTGCGCCCACAGGTTGTAGATAGAGCGGTGGGCCTCGTCGGTGACGATGATGTCGAAGGTCTCGATGGGGATGCTGGGGTTGTATTCGATGGGCTCGGGTTCCTTGAACAGCTTGCCGAGCTGGTCGACGGATTCTTCTTCCAGGTCGGCCGGCAGGTCGCGGCCCTTGAGCATGGAGTACAGGCGCTGGATGGTGCAGATGCAAACGCGGGCGGTGGTGTCGATCTGGTTACCCTGCAGGCGCTGGACGATGTACTCCTCGCTGAACTTGAAATTGTTGTAGGGCGAGGCGTACTGCTGGAATTCCTTGAGGGTCTGGTCGGCGAGGTTGCCGCGATCGACCAGGAACAGGATGCGCCGCGCCCTGGCGAACTTGATCAGGCGGTAGATGAAGGAAATCGAGGTGAAGGTCTTGCCCGAGCCGGTGGCCATCTGGATCAGGGCGCGCGGGCGGTTTTCCTTGAGGGATTTTTCGAGGTTGCGGATGGCCGTGATCTGCGCGGGCCAGAGGCCTTCTTCCTTCAGCGGCGGCATGGCTTGCAGGCGGGCGAGGAAGGTGGTGCCCCGCTCGATATAGCTCCCAGGTGCCTCCTGCACATGGTTCTGCGTGGTGCCGAGCCATTCCGCCAGAAGCTCCGGGCGGTGGAAGGCGAAGACCGGTCGCGCGCGGGGCTCCGGGTCCAGGCCGTTGGTGAAGCGGGTCTCGACGCCGGTGGACTGGTAGGCGAATGGCAACGGGTTGTGCCAGGCGGGCATGCCGGGCGGCAGCCCTTCCGTATATTTCTTCGCCTGAACCTCGACGCCCGAAAGGGTCACGCCCTGCCTCTTGGCCTCGATGACACCGGCGGCCTTGCCGTCCACATAGAGGAGATAGTCGGCAAAGCCGTGGCCGGGTTTCAGCGGAAATTCGCGGACCGCCACTCCGCGGGCGGCATGGATGTTGACCGCCGCGGCGTCGCAGACCTGCCAGCCGGCCCCTTGAAGGAGGCGGTCGATGGTCTGGCGGGCGTCCTGCTCGGGGTTGCTCACGGCGGCTCCGGGGCGGTTGTTTTTTCCGTTATGAACCACAGATTAGGACAAAAACCCCCATACCGAAAGCCTCTGTACAGGTCCTTGCCCAGCGCAGCACCATTCTCTATAATTCTTCTCAGATTTTGCCGGGATGGCGGAACAGGTAGACGCGCCGGACTCAAAATCCGGTGGTGGTGACATCGTGTCGGTTCGAGTCCGACTCCCGGTACCAAATACACGACCCTGGCAAGGTGCCGGGGTTTTTTTGTAGCCGCAACGCCCCACTGGACAACGGTACGGTGTCGTGGGACTTTTTACGCACGGGTTTCCATTCCAGTCCATGCCGCAGCAGCGGCAAGCGGAGGTCGAGATGTCAGGAAAAATGCTTCAAGGAGGGCGCTGGGCGCTCATTGCCCTGGGTTGCGCAGCAGTAGCCATGCCCCTGAGTGGTTGCGTGGCACTCCTCGGTGCCGGTGCCGGCGGCGGCGCCGTAGCCTATGTGGAAAACGGCGGCATCGCCAATTATTACGCCTATTATCCCGTTTCCCTGCAACAGGCCAGCGCCGCATCCCAGGCCGCCTTGCAGCAAATGGGCATTGCCTATAACGGTAATATCCGCAAGACCTCCAATGTAGAATTGATGGAAGGAACCACCCGCGACGGCGAGACCGTGAAAATCACCTTCACCTCCATGAGCACCCAGGTCACCAAGGTGAATGTCCGGGTGGGCACCTTCGGCGACAAGGCCATCTCCCTGCAGTTCCAGAAGACCCTCTCCCAGCACCTGGGCATGGCCGCCAGCGCCGTGGCTCCGGCGAGCACCGCCCCGGGCGAGGCTGCCGCACCCCCGGCGCAAGCGCAACAGCAGACCATCCCCCTCCAATGACCCTCAGTGGAGCGCGCCGCTTCCCGGAAGTGCCGCGCTCCATTCCGTAGGGGGCGACAGCCCTCCCGGGCGCCGTCCTGTCCGTATTCTGGCGGAATCCCCCCAAGGGGGGTTTCCATGCTTCCCGCGAAGCCCGCCAAGGGCGTTTTTCCACGCCTTACCCAACCCGAACCGCGCCATCTATCTGCCTATTTGTCATGACATTGTCATAAAAACTTCATCATAGTGTCACATTGCCACGCTACCCTTGTCGGTGCCGCAACCAAGCGCATACAAGGAGGCCGCCATGGGCATTACAACGAGCAACGCAGCGCAATTTCCTATCGTCCATTCCCGCCACAAGGCGCCCGCGAATTTTTTCCATCTGTGCGCTGCATGCGCCGCGGGTATGGGCTGCAAGGATTGACCATGCTCTACACCCTCATGGGCGGCGTAGCCCATCACACCCTCCACTTGACCGAAGCCTTCTGGCTGACCGCCGCCGCGCGCTGGGAGGAGACCGATCCCTTGGAGCGATCCCGCATTCTCCTGCTGTCCGAGAAAGGCGACGCCGCTCCGGCCATGGTCTCCCGTCTCCGACGCTTCGGGGCACTGCCCCGGAGCGTCTCCGCAAGGGATGCGGCTACCCTGCTGGTACAGCGCTGGCATCCCCAACTCCTCGTCATCTCTCCCTGGTCCAACGCCATGGGCGCTTGGTGCAAGGGCCTGTGCTCCCGCGCCGAGGGCATGAATCTGCCCATCCTTGCCATCGGCCCCGGGGGGAATGAGGACATGGCCATGATGGCCCTCGATGGCGGTGCCGATGCCTATCTGACGCAACCCGTCAGCGACACTTTGCTCCTGGCCCAGATCAGCGCCCTGCTCAAACGCAACAGCCACTGGGAACAGGTGGTAGCGGGACAAATGGAGATCCTGCAGGTGAACCCCCGCACCCATCGGGTCTGGGTGCGGGGCCAGGAGATCCGCCTCAGCCGACGCCTCTTTCGCCTCCTCCATTACCTCGCCCTGCATCCCGATCAGACCTTCTCGGCCCGGCACATCGCCTCGCTGCTCAGCGACGGGAGCAAGTTCATCCAGGAAAACTCCGTGGCAGCCCAGATCCATCGCTTGCGCAAGGCCCTGGATACCCGTCATGCCGGTGAATGGCTGGAAACCGCCCACGGCTTCGGTTATCGCCTGACCCTGCCCCCGGCGGAGAAGCCGGCCAATCCTGCCATCCCCCCGCCACAGGATGGTTGTTTGTCATAAAAGCTTCATAAAAGTGTCACATCGCTTTGTTATCTTCCCGCCTGACTTTTTTGAGGGACTACCATGGACACCCAATATCTTATCCACCTCGCCAACTATTCCGACGGTATTTTATATGTGCTGGCCCTCCTCCTGCTGGTGGCCCTGGCGGTGATGGTGGATCGCTTCTGGTATTTGCGCCGTACCATCCTGCGCGGGCATATCTTCGTGCAGGAAATGGGTCGGCATGGCCGGCTGGATCGGGAAACCCTGGAAAAACTGGCCGAGCAGGCAGGGGATCTTCCCGAAGCGGCCTTGCTGCGCAGCGCCGCCAATCATCATGGGCAGGTCAAGGAGGAAGCGCTGGCCAACCGCCTGGAAGAAAGCATCCTGGTGACGGCCCCGCAACTGGATCGCCGGCTGTGGATCCTGGACACCATCGTCACCCTCGCGCCCCTGCTGGGCCTCTTTGGCACCATCATCGGCATGTTTCACGCCTTTTCCGTCCTCGCCCAACCGGGCCACGCCCCCACCGCCGTCACCGGCGGCGTGGCCGATGCGCTGGTGGCCACGGCCTCCGGCCTCTTCATCGCCATGCTGGGCCTGGTCGCCTTCAACGCCTTCAACAACCAGGTGCGCATGATCCTGCTGCAGATGGACTCCCTCAAGACCATGCTCCTCAACCGCATGGACGGACACCCGGTGCTGGGCGCCGCAGACATCCGGGACACTGCCCCGGCGGCGGTGGTCATGGCGAGGGCCGGCTGATGACCAGACGCTATTTCGAGGCCCGCAAGGGCCGGGTGGAGATCATCCCCATGATCGACATCATGCTCTTCCTGCTGGTGTTCTTCATCATGATCACCCTGCAGATGATCCCCGACAAAGGACTCGACCTGCAGCTCCCGGCTTCCAGCCAGGCCAAGAGCCTGCCCCGGCCCCACTACACCCTGAATATCGAGAAGGACGGCACCGTCACAGTGAAGGGCAAGCACTACACCCTGGCCGGTCTCCAACAGATGTTGGTTGGTGACAAAGACCCTGCCAAGACCCAGATCACCATCGCCGCCGATAGGACTGTCCCCTTTCAGGACTTCATTCACGTCATGGATACCTGCCAGAAGGCGGGAGTCAGTGACATCGGGATCGCCGCCAAAGCGTCTGGCTGAATTTGCAACTGAAGGCCCTGTGCCAGGAAAAAACGATCATTAAGCACCACCACCAAAGTAACAGGAGAGTAGAAATGTATAAAAAAATGCCGCTACGCCCCTTGATTCTGGCGCTCGCCGGTTCCGGGATGATCCTGCTCAGCCCCGCCGCCTTTGCAGATGGGGTCACGGCAGCCACCGACAGCAGCGCTCACAGTTCCGTCAACGTCGGTCAGGTGAATGCCGCTGCCAATTCCGTGTCCTATCTCGGCAGTCAGGAGGCCCAGTCCCTCACGCAGAAGAGCAATTTCCATTCCGGTCAATCCATCAAGGTGCTCGGCAAGCATCAAATGGCCGCTGCCGGGCCGGTGGGTGGCAGCGCGCAAGCGCTTTCCTATGCGCCGGGCGTGAGCGTAGCCAGCTACGGTTACACGGGGGCCACCAAAAATACCATCAGTATCAACGGTATCAAGCAGGGTTGGGTATCTCCATCGGGCGGTCAGGTCGACGACGGCAGCATCGCGGTCACCTTTGACGGCGTGCCCATGGTGGATCCCTCCACCGGGCTGTGGGAAAGCCCCCAGGTGCCGCAAACCGGAATTCTACAAGGCATCGGCATCACTTACGGACCAGGGAACCCGTTGAATCGCTGGTACAACAACATCGGCGGGCAGATTGATTTCGTCCCTCTGCAGCCAACGGCGAAGCCAGGCGCATCCATCAAAATGTCTTACGGTAGCTACAACACCAAGAATATCGTCTTCAATATCCGCACCGGCAGCGTGGACGGCTGGTCCACCATCCTCGCCGGGGGAGCGGGATCGGGCGACAGTTACCGACAGAGCCCCGACGGTTTTGCCAATCCGAGTTATGACTACGCCTGGTTTTTGAAAACCAGAAAGACCTTCAGCAATGGCGATTTCTCCCTCGGCGCCTATCTGGCCAAAGGCTCAGGCTACCGCCCCGTGCCCATTCCCCTGAATCCCATTGCCGGGGTGACGATGGACGGCACCCCCAACAGTCCCCTTTACAGTCAGGCCAGCTCGGGGTTTTATTCCTCCCTGCCCTACGGCGTCTGGAACAAGGAGGACAGCAACAGCACCTGGCTCGTCTACAGCAAGCTCAACGTCGCCCTGGACCGGATGGTAGGCGCGCATAACATGGTCTGGTACCGCTACGGTCAGCGCCTGCACGTCCACTACAACAACTATGGCCTGGGCAATCCCGGCAATCTGTATGAGTTCAACAATCCTTATGACAGCGTCTATGGGGATAAATTGTGGTTGTCGGTGAAGCTCCCCTACAACGACGTGGATCTCGGCGGCTTTTTCCTGAAGAGCCGTTACAATTCCCGCAACGTGTTTTACAACAGCAACGCCCCCTACTATGGTTCTCTCCAGGTACCCAACGCCCATTATCGCAGCGACTATTGGGACCAGACGGATCTGGCCGCCTTCGTACAGGACCGGATCAGTCCCATGGACAACCTCCATATCACCCCGGGCGTGCGCTTCATCAATTACCAAACCAATTACTACCCGGCCGCGAGCACCGACTTTGCCGCAGCCTATGCCCTTTATCCAAACAACAATCAGGGCGTGCTACCGGCCGCGAACAACAGCTTTACCAAGGTGGAGCCGTCGGTGGACTTCAATTGGCAGCCGCTGAAATGGCTGGCCGTCTTCGCCAGTTACGCGCAAGCCTACAAGGAACCGAACGTGGGCGGCGGCGGCGGTCTTTATCAGAGTACGCCAGCGATCTACAACCTGGAAAAAAGCGCGGACTACAATGCCGGGATCAAGGTGCACTTCAACGAGGGCCCTTATCTGCGCAACTTCCTGCTCACCGCGAGTTTCTACCACCTGCATTATACCAACCAATACATCCCCATTTCCGATGCCAACGGCAACTACCTGGGCGACGGCAATGGCGACTCCATCTATCAGGGAGTGAATATCGCCTTTGCGGATGATCCCCTCTACAATCTGCACGTATTTGCCAACCTCAATTTCGAGAAGGCGACCTTCGCTCATTATGTCAACGCCGGCGTCAGCTACAATGGCTTGCCGGTGTCCAACGTGCCGGACAGCACCTTCAACATCGGCGCTGCCTACAATTACTTCGTCTCCGGCATCATGCTGCAACCGCGCCTGTGGTATCAGTATGTCGGCGCGCAAAGTCTGTTCAGCAACCTCACCGGAGCGCCGACCAACCAGCAGATGCCGGCATACGGCACCCTCAACCTGGGTCTGGACAGCACGGTGCCGACCCATGGCGCGCCTTTGCTCAAGGATGTCAAGCTGGGCGTGGACATCCTCAATCTCACCGACAAGCACTATAACGCGTTCGAATACATCACGAGCGGCGGCTTGCTGGGAGGAGGTGCGGGACAGGTCCTGGCCTTGCCAGGCGCGCCCCTGACGGTATATGGCAGCATTACCGCCAATTTCTAATGGGACGAAGCGCCCTCGCCGGGATTTTTCGGCGGGGGCGGCGCGTACCCTTTCTGCCAGTCTGGAGGACTGATTTTGAACGCGATATTGATGAGCGGCTCCACGCCGATGGGTGGCAACCCCCAGCGCGGACATTTTGGCCGGGCACTGATAGCGGGGGCCGCGCTGGAGGCCCTGCTGATCGGCGGCATCCTGTGGGTCGGATCGCATACCCCCCCGCCCAAACCCATGGTGCCGGAAAAGAAGATCATCGCCATCCACATGGTGCAGCCGGCCCCGCCCAAAC
>NZ_RIZI01000125.1 GCF_003721225.1 Acidithiobacillus sulfuriphilus
TTTGGGGATGCCCCCGCCGAGAACCGGCGGGAATGGGAGCGCCGCGCGCGTTTTTTGGCTGGGCGGGGCTTCACCAGTGAGCTGATCCGCCGGGTCCTTGACGGCGAACCCGACGCATATTGATTTTTTTGACAATGGAAGACACATGCAAGCGGAATTGATTCGTCAGGCCTTTCTCGATTACTTTGCCGAAAACGGGCACAGCATAGTCCCATCCAGTGATCTCATCCCGCGCAACGACCCCACGCTGCTCTTCACCAATGCCGGCATGGTGCAGTTCAAGGATGTCTTCCTCGGTCTGGAGGCGCGGCCCTACCGGCGGGCGGTCTCCTCGCAACGCTGCATGCGCGCCGGCGGCAAGCACAACGACCTGGAAAACGTGGGCTATACCGCCCGTCACCACACCTTTTTCGAGATGCTCGGCAATTTCTCCTTCGGCGATTACTTCAAGGGCGAGGCCATCCGTTTTGCTTGGCAATTTCTCACCGAGCGCCTCGGTCTGCCGGCCGAAAAGCTCTGGGTGACGGTTTATCAGGAAGACGATGAGGCCGCATCCATTTGGTTGGATGAGATGGGCATCGACCCCCGGCGTTTCTCCCGTTGCGGCGAAAAGGATAATTTCTGGAGCATGGGCGATACCGGCCCCTGCGGCCCCTGCTCGGAGATCTTTTACGACCATGGCCCGCATATCCCCGGCGGCCCTCCCGGTAGCCCCGAAGCCGACGGCGATCGCTACATCGAGATCTGGAATCTCGTGTTCATGCAGTTTGATCGCGACAGCAGCGGTAAAATGACTCCTCTACCCAAGCCCTCCGTGGATACCGGCATGGGTCTGGAGCGCCTGGCCGCCGTCCTGCAGGGCGTGCACAACAACTACGACACCGACCTCTTCCGCCCCCTCATCCACGCCGCGGCAGGCCTTTGCCACAAGGACTATGGTGTGGACCCGGCGACGGACACCAGTCTTCGGGTGCTGGCGGACCATATTCGCGCCTGCAGTTTTCTCATCAGCGACGGCATCCTGCCGGGCAACGAGGGGCGCGGCTATGTGCTGCGCCGGATCATCCGCCGCGCCGTGCGCCATGGCCGCAAGCTGGGCCTGGAGGAGGTCTTTTTCCACCGTCTGGTGGCGCCGCTGGTGGAGAATATGGGGCATGCCTACCCCGAACTGGCGCAGGCGCAGGCCGAGGTGGAACGGGTCTTGGCCAAGGAAGAGAGCGGTTTCCGCGAAACCCTGGAAAAGGGGCTCACCCTGCTGGAAGAGGCCATTGCCCAACTGCCTGTAGGGGCCGCCATCCCCGGCGCCGTCGTCTTCAAACTCGCCGATACCTTCGGCTTCCCCGTCGATCTCACCGCCGATATTGCCCGGGAAAAGGGTCTTCTCCTGGACATGGAGGGCTTTGCGGCGGCCATGGACGAGCAGCGCCGCCGCTCCCGCGCCGCCTGGTCGGGCAGTGGCGAGGTCAAGGCCGAGCGCATCTATCATGACTTGGCCATGCGCCTGCCGCCCACGGAATTCTCCGGTTACGGGCAATGCCGGGACAGCGCCATGGTATTGGCCATCTTGTGCAATGGTGAGGAAGTCTCCGCGCTGCAGGCTGGCCAGACGGGTGCCGTGATCCTTGATCGGAGCCCGTTTTACGGGGAGTCGGGGGGGCAGGCGGGAGATCGCGGCATCCTGCAAGGAGAGGGCGGTGCCAGGTTCCGGGTGGACGATACGCAAAAGCCCTTGGGCAGCCTGCACGTACATCTCGGGGTGCTGGAAGCGGGCGCCCTGCGGGTCGGTGATACCATTCATGCGCTGGTGGACGAGGCGGCCCGCCGGGCCACCGCCGCCCATCATTCGGCCACCCATCTCCTCCATGCCGCCCTGCGCCAGATTCTCGGCGCCCATGTCCAGCAGAAGGGCTCGCTGGTTTCCGCCGAGCGCCTGCGCTTCGATTTCAGCCATCCCGAACCGGTGACGGCGGTGCAATTGCAGGAAATCGAGGGGCTGGTCAACGCCGAGGTGCGCGCCAATGCCGATGCCGAAACGGATGTGCTGCCCATTGCCCAGGCTCAGGCCCTGGGGGCCATGGCTCTCTTCGGTGAGAAATACGGCGATACGGTGCGGGTGGTGCGCATGGGAGATTTTTCTTTGGAATTATGCGGCGGTACCCATGTCGGCCGCCTCGGTGACATCGGCTTGTTCAAGATCCTCGGGGAAAGCGGCGTGGCGGCCGGAGTGCGGCGCATCGAGGCCGTGACGGGCGCCGCAGCCCTGGAGCTGGTGCAACGCGACGAACAGCGTTTGCAGGTCGCGGCCGGGATGCTCAAGGTCCCTCCGGCCGAACTCGATCAACGCCTGGCGCAGACCCTGGAACGCCTGCGCCAACTGGAGAAAGAGCTGGAGAATCTCAAACGCAAGGAAGCGGCCAAGGCCGGCGCGGATCTGGCCCTTCAGGCCGAGGATCTGGGAGGGGTCAAGATCCTGCTGGCGCGTCTGGAGGGCGTCGATGGCAAAGGTCTGCGCGAGGCGCTGGACCGCCTGCGGGCGCAACTACCCCAGTCCGTCATCGTCCTGGCGGCCGTGGAGGGCGAGAAGGTGGCCCTCATTGCCGGGGTCAGCAAAGAACTGCATGAGCGGATCAAGGCCGGGGATCTTGTCAACGCCGTGGCGCAACCCCTGGGCGGCAAGGGCGGTGGTCGCCCCGACATGGCCCAAGCCGGCGCCCCGCATCCCGAGCTGCTCCCGGAGGCCCTGGCCAAGGCCCGGGTCTGGATTGCCGAGCGCTTGGCCTAAACCACCGGGTCGCGGCTTGCGGGTGCGGGCTTTCGCTCCGGATCCCTAATCTCCCGGCCCGTGGTGCCCATCACCCCGGCCCCCATGGGCATCGCCATGACCATGATCGCCGGGGCCATGGTCTCCTCCCGGCCCGCGATCTCCCCCGGGACCGTGCCCCGGCCCCGGTCTTTCGGGTCCGTAGCCTTGCGGCCCATGTTTCTGGGGAACATAGCCCGGTCTGCCGGGACCTTGGGGACCCTCGCCGCGGAGAGCGGGCGGCCTTTCACCGGCGCGAAACTGCCGCCAGTTGGGCTGCCGGTAATACTCCCGGGCGCGCTCCTGATAACGGCCCCAGTCATTACCTCGGTAGCCACGGAGGGGCGGCGGCGGCGCCGCCAAGGGGCGCCAGGGCCCGCGGTATCCGGGTCCGGCATACCAGCGATTACCGTAATAATAGTAATAGCTCTGACCCAGATAAAAGATGGGCTGGGGCGCGCCCAGGGCGGCATAGACCTGAAGCTGCGGCAGCCAGACCATGACCGGAGGCACGGCCATTGGCGGGTAGGCGGGCGGAAGATAAACGGGCGTGGTGCCCACATTCAATTGCACGCTGACGGGTGGCCCATCGGCCAAGGCCAGGTTGCTTGCGCCGAGGAATAGGGTGGCCGTCAGGAGGGAAGAGATGGTTTTCATGCGAGTTTGTCCGCGATCCATGATGCGCATAGCATTTGCCGATGTCCAGTGGGCGTCAAGTGGGGCGATTTGTCGACAAGGCGTTCGTTCCCGCCCGCCCCTGCGTTGTGCCGCATCGCCGAATTGGCTACCATGCAGCGGGCGGTCGCAAGGCAGTGGTAAGCATCCATGAGCAAATATATCTTCGTTACCGGCGGTGTGGTTTCCTCTCTCGGCAAAGGTGCGGCGGGTGCCGCCCTGGGTGCGCTCCTGGAGGCGCGCGGCCTCATGGTCACCATGCTCAAGCTCGACCCCTACATCAACGTCGATCCCGGCACCATGAGTCCCTTCCAGCATGGCGAGGTCTTTGTCACGGCCGACGGCGCCGAGACGGACCTGGATCTCGGCCATTATGAGCGCTTTATTTCCACGCGCATGGGCAAGCGCAACAACTTCACCACCGGTCTCGTCTACCAGACGGTCATCGAAAGGGAGCGGCGCGGCGATTATCTGGGGCGCACTGTGCAGGTCATTCCCCATGTCACCGACGAGATCAAGCGCCGCATTCGCCTCGGTGCCGAAGGCGCGGACGTGGCCCTGGTGGAGATCGGCGGTACCGTGGGCGATATCGAATCCCAGCCTTTCCTGGAGGCCATTCGCCAGATGGCCGTGGAAGACGGGCGGGGCAATACCCTGTTTCTCCATCTCACCCTGGTGCCCTACCTGCCCTCTGCCGGGGAGATGAAGACCAAGCCGACCCAGCACTCGGTGCGCGAACTGCGCGCCATCGGCATCCAACCCGACTTCCTCCTGTGCCGTGCCGACAGGCCCATACCCGCCGACCATCGGGCCAAGATCGCCCTTTTTTCCAATCTTGCGGAAGAGGCGGTGATCTCCGCCATTGACACCGACAGCATTTATCGCATCCCCTTGCTCTTCCATGCGCAACACCTCGATACCCTGGTGGTGCAACGCCTGGGCATGGAGACGCCGCCGCCGGATCTGTCGATTTGGCAGAGGATCATCGACGCCCTGGAACACCCCGAAGGGGAGGTTTGCATCGCCCTGGTGGGCAAGTATGTGGGCCTGACGGAGTCCTATAAATCCTTGGCCGAAGCCCTGCTGCACGCCGGCCTGCGCGCCCGGCGGCGGGTGCGCTTTCTCTATGTGGATGCCGAAGACATCGAGCAGAATGGCCCCGCCGCGCTGGCCGAGGCCGATGCCATTCTCGTTCCCGGCGGCTTTGGCGGCCGCGGCACGGAAGGCAAGATTGCCGCCATCCGCTACGCCCGGGAGCAGCGTGTCCCCTACCTGGGCATCTGTCTGGGCATGCAATTGGCCGTGGTCGAGTTCGCCCGTCATTGCGCCGGGCTCGGCGACGCCAACAGCACCGAACTGGATCCCGCCACCTCCGCCCCCGTCATTACCCTGATGACCCAATGGACCACCCCCGACGGCCACAAGGCCTATCGGGAAGAGGGCGGCAATCTCGGCGGCAGCATGCGCCTGGGCGAACAGGAGTGCCAGTTGCTGCCCGGCAGTCTGGCGGCCCAGGCCTATGGCAGCGCATCGATCCAGGAGCGGCATCGCCACCGCTTCGAGTTCAACAACCGTTTTCGCGCCCCCCTGGCCGCCGCGGGATTGCGTTATACCGGTTTTTCCAGCGATGGCGAATTGGTGGAAGTCGTGGAGTTGCCCGATCATCCCTGGTTTCTGGGCTGCCAGTTCCACCCCGAATTCACCAGCAACCCGCGCCAGGGGCATCCCCTCTTTGATGCCTATCTGCAGGCGGCCATGGCCCAAAAGGCCCGAATGGAGGCCCCAATAGGGGAGACATCATGAAGCTCTGCGGATTTGCGGTAGGTCTCGACCAGCCCTTTTTCCTCATCGCCGGCCCCTGCGCCATCGAGTCCGAGGCCCTCGCCTTGCAGACGGCCACGCAGTTGCGGGACATCACCGCGCGCCTGGGCATCCCCTTCATCTACAAAAGTTCCTATGACAAGGCCAATCGCTCCTCGGGTCGGACCTTCCGCGGGCCGGGCATGGAAGAGGGCCTGCGCATTCTGGAAAAGGTGCGCAGCGAAATCGGCGTAGCCGTCCTTACCGACGTCCATGAAAAGGAAGACGTGGCCGCCGTCGCTGCCGTGGTGGATGTCCTGCAGACGCCCGCCTTCCTTTGCCGGCAGACCGATTTCATCCAGGCCGTCGCGGCGGCGGGCAAGCCCGTCAACATCAAGAAGGGGCAGTTCCTCGCCCCCTGGGACATGCAGCAAGTGGTGGCCAAGGCCAAGGCTACCGGCAATGACGACATTCTCGTCTGCGAGCGTGGCGTCTCCTTTGGTTACAACAACCTCGTCTCCGACATGCGCTCCCTGGCCGTGATGCGGAATACCGGCTGTCCGGTGGTTTTTGATGCCACCCATTCGGTGCAACTGCCGGGGGGGCAGGGCGAACGCTCCGGCGGCCAGCGCGAATTCGTGCCGGTCCTGGCCCGCGCCGCCGTGGCCGCTGGAGTGGCGGGCCTCTTTATGGAAACCCATCCCAATCCCGATCAGGCCCTTTCCGACGGCCCCAATGCCTGGCCGCTGGGGCAGATGGAGACCCTGCTGCGGGTCCTCAAGGATATCGACGCCCGCGTCAAAGCCGAAGCATTTCCCGAAGCATTTTTAGAGGAGCATCTATGACCGCCATCATTCGCACCGCCGCCCGTGAAGTCCTCGACTCCCGCGGCAACCCCACCGTCGAAGCCGAAGTCTTTCTGGAAAATGGCATGATCGGCCGTGCCATCGTCCCCAGCGGGGCTTCCACCGGCGAGCGGGAGGCAGTGGAACTCCGCGATGGCGGCAGCCGCTATGGGGGCAAGGGCGTGCGCAAGGCCGTAGGGCATGTCAACGGCGAGATTCAGGACGCCCTCATCGGCATGGAGGTGGCCGACCAGCACCGCATCGATGCCACCCTCTGCAGCCTCGACGGCACCGCCAATAAATCACGCCTGGGGGCCAACGCCATCCTCGCCGTCTCCCTGGCCTGCGCCCACGCCGCCGCTCATGCCGCAGGGCAGCGCCTTTATCGCTATATCGGCGGCTTGGGACCCTTGCAGTTGCCGGTGCCCATGATGAATGTCATCAACGGCGGCGCCCACGCCGACAATGCCATCGACATGCAGGAGTTCATGATCATCCCGGCGGGGGCCCCCGGTTTCTCCGAGGCCCTGCGCATGGGGGTGGAGGTCTTCCACAGTCTCAAAGGCGTCCTCCATGCCCGCGGCCTGAGCACCACAGTGGGCGACGAAGGCGGTTTCGCCCCCAACCTCCCCTCCAACGAGGCGGCCCTGGAACTCCTCATGGAAGCCATCGCTAAGGTGGGTTACGTGGCGGGAAAGGATGTCTGGCTGGGCATGGATGTGGCCTCCAGCGAGTTTTATCAGCATGGCCGTTATCATCTGGCCAGCGAAAAACGCGATCTGGGCAGCGCCGAATTTGTGGACTATCTGGCCGATCTGGCCGCCCGTTACCCCCTCATCAGCATCGAGGACGGCATGGACCAGAACGACTGGGAGGGCTGGGGCCTGCTGACGGACCGCCTGGGCGACAAGATCCAGCTCGTCGGCGATGACCTTTTTGTTACCAATACGGAAATTCTGCGCCAGGGCATCGATCGCGGCGTGGCCAACAGCATTCTCATCAAGCTCAATCAGATCGGCACTCTGACGGAGACCCTGGCGGCGGTGGAGATGGCCAAGACCCACGGCTACACCGCCATCGTTTCCCATCGCTCCGGCGAAAGCGAGGACACCACCCTCGCCGACGTCGCCGTCGCCACGGGCTGCGGTCAAATCAAGACCGGCTCTCTCTCGCGCACGGACCGCGTGGCCAAATACAACCGCCTGTTGCGCATCGAGGAAGAACTGGGTGAAATGGCCGTCTATCCCGGCCTTGCGGCTTTCTACAACTTGGACTAAAAAAGAACCTTACCAAGTCGTACCGAGGGCGTTCCATGGAAGGGGAAAGGCAAGGGCCGTGGCAATGGCTCAAAGGGCGCAGCGCAGACATGCGTTTCGTGGACTTTGTGCTCCTCGCTCTCCTCTGCGCCCTCCAGTACCCCCTCTGGCTGGGCTCGGGTAGCTGTTGGAATGTCCTGTCGCTGCGTCAGGAACTGCAGGGCAAGGAGGCTGTTCTCAGCCAACTGGAGGCGCGCAATGCCAAGCTCCAGGCCCAGGTGGCCGATCTGCAGACCGGCAACGGCGCCATCGAAGAACTGGCCCGCCGCCATCTGGGCATGGTGGGCAAGGGCGAGATCTTCGTCTGGGTGGTTCCCGCCCATGCCGCGGCCAATCCTTCCCCTCTCCCCACGCGACAGGCCAGTCTATCCTGATTAACCCCTAGGCGATGGGCACGATCTGCTTGCCAAAAGGCGCCAGGGCCAGCCCGGCCAGCTTGATATGCTGTAGGGCAAAGGGGATGCCGATAATGGTAATGGCGCACAATAGCGCACTGAGCAAATGCCCTAGCGCCAGCCACCAGCCAAAGAGCAGGATCCAGATCACGTTCCCCAGCAGGCTGATGCTTTTCCCCAACCCGCCCGCTGGCTGATCCACCATCTCCCGGCCAAAGGGCCAAAAGGAAAAAGACCCGATCCGGAAAGCGGCAATGGCCCAGGGGATCCCGATGATGGTAATGGCCGACAAGAGTCCCGCCAACCACCATCCCAGTCCCATGAGGAAGCCGCCGAATACAAACCAGATGATATTGCCCAAAAGGCGCATGAGCTTCTCCTGTTGCCGGTACAATCGCCACCAATGGGCCGGCTGGATGCCCGTGCGCGGCCATGGAAAAATCTTGCTAGGAGGAGTTTCCGATGATACAGCAAAGAGCGGCGGGGGCCATCATGGGGGCTCTCATTGGTGACGCCCTGGGGTTGGGTTGTCACTGGTATTACGATCTCGACGAAATGCGCCGGGATTGCGGCGCATGGGTCGACGGCTATCTGTCACCGCGCCCGGGCCGTTACCACGAGGGGATGAGGGCGGGAGAACCCTCCCAGTCGGCCATCCTGCTGCGTATGCTCCTGCATTCCGTACTCGCCCACGGAGAATATTCCGAGGCGGATTTTACCCGCCGCCTGGATGAAGATCTCTTTCCCCAACTCGATGGCACGCCTTTTTGCGGTCCGGGCGGCTATACCAATCAGTCCATCCGGGAAGCCTGGCGGCGGCGGGTCCGGGAAGGAAGATCCTGGCAGGACTGCGCTGGCCATGCCGATACGACGGAAGGGGCGGAACGCGCCATCGTCTTGGCTGCCCTCCATGCCCGGCGGCCACGCCGGGTGGCCGAAGCGGTAAGCAGCCATGTGGCGCTGACCCAGGGGGATGAGGCCATCATCGCCATGTCCACCGCCTATAATATCGTCCTTTCGCAGTTGATTGCCGGACAGCGCTTGGGCCCGGATCTGGTCCCGGCGCTTCTCGGGCTGGTGCATGACGGTGAACTGCCTTTCCATGCCGTCACCCGGCAAAATCTCCAGCCGCCCCGTCCCGGGGAAGGAGAGGCCGCAAGGGCGGGAACTTTTGCCTCCCCCGACGCCCTGTTGCTGCCCCACTACGCCGCCATCGCCGCCCGGGACCCGGGAATCCGCATTGAACCTGCCTGGAAGGCGGCGCTGGTCTACGGCCTGCCCTGCGCCATTTATCAGCAGTTGCCGGCGGCCTACTATTTGGCGAGCCGCTTTGCCGATGATTACGAGTCCGCCATTTTGCATGCCATCAATGGCGGTGGTCAAAACATGTCCCGGGCCATGCTCACGGGCGCCCTGGTGGGGGCGCAGGTCGGTCTGGATGCCATCCCCCGGCGCTTTATCGACGGCCTCATGGACGGCGAGCGCCTGTGCGAGGAGGCGCTCGCCCTGGGCGCCTTGGCGGGGAGGGAGTGAAAAGGGTATAGGGGATTTTTTGGGCTATCCTGAACAGGATCGGCGGCGCTAAAACCGGCGTGGACTTTCCTCCCGTCTGGAGGGGGTCGGGATCGCCGGTGGCGCCGGTTGGCGGGGCACTGCGGGAAGGATGGAGGAGGATTACGTGAACACGAAATTCAACAGGCTGGGATCAGCGCTCCTGCTGGTCATGGCCCCTGGCGTAGTTTGCCCGGCCCAGGCCACCGACCTGCTGGTGCAGCGACCGCAGTTGACCATGGGCACGGCACTGCATATCGCGCAGGGGGCGGTGGATGCCTGCCGGGCCAAGGGGATTGCCGTGGGGGTGACCGTGGTGGACCTGGACGGGATTCCCCAGGTCGTCCTGCGGGATACCCTGGCCCCGCGCCTTACCCTCAGGATCAGCAGGGAGAAGGCGTATACGGCCGTGTCTTTCAATCAGCCGACGGCCCAATTGGAGGGGCGCTTTCCGGGGGCCTATTCGGTGCCCAAGAGCCCAGGCTTGCTCATCAGCGCCGGTGCCGTGCCCATCCGCGCCGGCGGCCAGTTGCTGGGGGCCGTAGGGGTGAGCGGCTCCGCCACCGGAGAACAGGACGCCGCCTGCGCCCAAGCCGGGGTGGACGCGGTCCAGGCGGATTTGGACCTCCAGGGGCAGCCCTAAGCGGTATTCGCTGCCCCTGCAGACTCTGCGTCAGGCGCGGTCGATGTAGCTGCCGTCGACGGTGTTGACGCGGATTTTCTCACCATTATTGACGAACTGGGGGACCATGACGGTGATGCCCGTCTCCACTTTGGCCGGCTTATAGGAGCCGGTGGCGGTCTGTCCCTTGATGGCGGGTTCGGATTCGACCACTTCGAGGATGACCACCGGGGGCAACTCGACACCGATGGGCCGGTCGTTGTGCATATTCACCTGGATCTCGGTGTTAGGCAGTAGGTAACCGGTCTGCCCCTCCAGGAGTTCGGCAGAGAGGGTCATCTGCTCGTAGCTCTCGTTGTCCATGAAAACGTAGCCGTTGGTGTCCACATAGAGGAACTGCATGGTACGCGGTTCGACCACGGCCTTTTCCATTTTTTCTTCGGAGCGGAAACGGGTATTGGTCTTGGTGCCGGTTTCGATATTCTTCATCTCCACCTGCATGAAGGCGCCGCCCTTGCCGGGCTTGACGAAATCGGTTTTGAGCACGCGCCACAGGCCCTTTTCGTACTCCAGAATATTGCCGGGGCGGATGTCAAAAGCAGAAATTTTCATGATGTGTTCCCTTCGGGCATTCCCTTTACAGGGCGCGAATTGTACCCTAGGGATATTTCCCTGACTAGCCGTAACCCCGAGGAAGCCATGTCCGACGCCCGTACCCAGCCCCTGGAGATCCGTCCCCTGATGATCAGCCGCGTTCTGGAGGTGGATTGGGCCGATGGCCATACCAGCCGGGTCAGTTTCGAGCGCCTGCGGGTGGAATGTCCCTGCGCCGAGTGCAAGGGGCATAGCCCGGCGGAGGCCAAGACCATTACGGGTAAGGAGGATGTCTCCATCAGCGATGTGCAGCCGGTGGGCAACTATGCCATCCAGATCCATTTCAGCGACGGCCACAATACGGGCATCTATACCTGGGAATATCTGCGTTTTCTCGACGAAGAGGGTGCTGGTGCCTGAACCGGAAGCAATGCGTCATGCGCCCGCGGTGGACGCGCCCGGTGCCGATGGCGCTGCGGCCTTGGCTGTCCTGGACGCGGACTTTGATCGGGCTTATTTTTTACGGACGCTGAGCAGCCAGCCGGGCATCTATCAGATGCTCGATTGCCGCGGCCGAATCCTCTATGTGGGCAAGGCCCGCAACCTCAAGCGGCGCGTGAGTTCCTACTTCCAGAAACAACGCCACAGCCCCAAGACCCTGGCCATGCTGGGGCAGGTGGCTAGGGTGGAAGTGGTGGTCACCCATACCGAAACCGAGGCTCTGGTGTTGGAGGCCAACCTCATCAAGCGCCATCAGCCACCCTACAACATCCTCCTGCGCGACGACAAGAGCTACCCCTATCTTTATGTGGATACGCCCAATGCCTTTCCGCGCATGGGTTTCCATCGCGGGGCCCAGAAGGGCCGGGGCCGCTATTTCGGGCCCTACCCGGCGGTGACCGCCCTGCGCGAGAGCATGGTCCTGCTGCAAAAGGCCTTTCGTTTGCGGACCTGCGACGAGCATACCTTCCACCATCGCAGCCGCGCTTGCCTGCAGTATCAGATTCGTCGCTGCAGCGGGCCTTGCGTGGGTCATATCGATGCCCTTGCCTATGGGCAGGACGTGCAGGACGCCCTGCGTTTTCTGGAGGGTAAGAGCGACGAGGTGATCCAGAGCCTGGGGCAACGCATGCAGGTCGCTGCCGAGGCACTGCATTTCGAAGCGGCGGCCCAATGGCGGGATCAGATCGCGGCCCTGTCCAAGATCCAGGAGCGGCAGTATGTAGCTCAGGCCGGGGGTGGGGACTTTGACGTCATCGCCATCTTCCGGGAAATGGGGGTAGTGGGTATTTACGTCAGTTTCATCCGCAATGGCCGGCAGTTGGGCGGCCGCACGGTCTTCCCGCGGCATGTGGAGGAGGAGCGGGAAGTGGATATCCTGGCGGCTTTTCTCGGACAGTTTTATGTGAACAAGGAAATCCCGGGCAATATCCTCGTCAATATGCTCCCCCGGGCCCCCGGTATCCTGAGTGCAGGTCTCAGTGGGCAGGCGGGGCGGCGGGTACAGTTGAGCCAGCCGCAGCGGGGACCGCGCAAGCGCTGGATGGACATGGCCGTACTCAACGCCCGCGGGGCCCTGCGCCAGCGTGCCGAGAACGGCTCTGTGGCGCGGCGGCGCATGCTCCTGTTGCAGGAACTTTTTGACCTGGATGCCTCACCGGAGCGGGTGGAGTGTTTCGATATCAGCCACACGCGGGGGGAGTTGCCGGTGGCATCCTGCGTGGTCTTTGGCGGCGAAGGGGCGCTCAAGGCGGAATACCGGCGCTTCAATGTGCGAGATGTCACCGGCGGCGATGACTATGCGGCCATGGCCCAGGCCCTGACGCGCCGTTACGGGCGATTGCGCGATGAGGGCTTGGCGCTGCCGGATATCGTTCTCATCGATGGCGGCGCCGGGCAGTTGCGGGTGGCGGAAGGGGTATTCCAGGAACTGGGTATTTCCACGGTACAGCTTTGCGGCGTGGCCAAGGGCACGACGCGACGGCCCGGTCTGGAGTTGCTGCACCTGCCCGGGCGCACGGAGGCCTTGCAGTTGGCCGATGATGACCCCGCCCTCCTGGTGATCCAGGAGATCCGTGACGAGGCCCACCGCTTTGCCATCACCGGCCATCGCGCGCGTCGCGCCAAAGGGCGGCAGGAGTCGCAACTGGATGCGGTGGAAGGGGTGGGGCCCAAACGCCGGCTGGCCCTGCTACGGGCCTTTGGCGGGCTGAAGGGGGTGCGCGATGCGGGCGTGGAAGATCTGCAACGGGTGAGCGGTATCGATCAGCAACTGGCACAGCGGATCTATGATTTTTTTCATGCGGGGCCACAACACTCGTGATGGCGCGACTACCCAACTTTCTCACCATCCTGCGCATCGTCCTGGTACCGGTCTTTGTCGCGCTGTTTTACTGGGGCGGGCCAGCCCGTTATCTGGGCGCGACGGCGGTATTTACCCTGGCCGCCTTGACCGATTGGGCGGATGGTTTTCTGGCCCGCCGCTATCAGGGGGTTTCGCCCTTTGGCGCCTTCCTGGACCCGGTTGCCGACAAACTCATGGTCGCTACGGCCCTGGTGCTCATCACCGCCGCCGGAGAAATGCCGGCGCTGCTGGCGGGTGTCCTGACGAGCATTATCGTCGGCCGGGAAATCACCGTTTCGGCTTTGCGCGAGTGGATGGCCGAGATCGGTCAGCGCAAGAAAGTAGCCGTTTCCTGGCTGGGGAAGGGCAAGGCCGTGATGCAGATGTTGTCCATCATCTTCCTTCTCTATGCCCAACCCATCGGCTGGTTCCCCACCGGAGATGTGGGCATCGTGTTATTGGTCGTTGCCGCCGCCATGACCCTGTGGAGCATGCTCGCCTACCTGCGCGCCGCCTGGCCCAGCTTGAGCGGAAGCGCTGGGTCCGCCCTTGACAGTGACCACCACCGCCGGTAATCTTTGCACCCATGCGGGAATAGCTCAGTGGTAGAGCACAACCTTGCCAAGGTTGGGGTCGCGAGTTCGAGCCTCGTTTCCCGCTCCAATTCCAGGGGAAAGCCAGTCTTTCCCCTTTCTTGCTTCCGGCTGGGTGGCAGAGTGGTCATGCAGCGGCCTGCAAAGCCGTCTATGCCGGTTCGATTCCGGCCCCAGCCTCCAATTTGAAGTCCGCCAACGTCCGCCAACGTAAAAAAAACCGATAAAAACCGGTAGGTTGGCAACAAACGTCGTCCACCACGGTCTGTCCAGGTCCATAGACATCCGGCATTTATTGCGGGTATTCTCGCGGGTATCAACTCCCTGTTGATCAAGGATACCCGCAATGACGCTAAGCGATACGAAAATCAAGGCGTTGAAGCCCAGAGAGAAGGCGTACAAAGCATCGGACGAGAAATGGCTCTATCTCTATGTGACGCCCGCCGGCGGTAAGCTGTGGCGCATGTCGTACCGCTTCGAGGGAAAGGAGAAGACCATGTCCTTCGGAAAATATCCGGATGTTTCCCTGGCCATGGCCAGGGAACGTCGGGACGAGGCACGGCGACAGATTGCCGAAGGTATCGATCCAGCGGCCAGGAAGAAGGCGGAAAGGCAGGCGGCGGAGAACACATTCGAGGCCGTCGGGCGCGAATGGCTGGAAAAGCAGCGTGCGGTGCTGGAGTCGTCAACCATGACCATCATCGAAGCCCGCCTGCGACTGTATGTTTATCCCGCCCTAGGGCCGATGGAGGTCGGCGCGGTTAGGCCAGCCGATGTGCTGAGAATCGCACAAAAGCTGGAAAAACGAGGGCTATTCGATACGGCGCACCGCGTGGTGCGTCTTATAGGCCAGATCGGCCGCTACGCCGTGGCGACGCTGCGGGCGGAAACGGACCCGACGGCGGCTCTGAAAGGGGCGATTACCCCGTATCGCACGAAGCATCGGGCCGCCATACTGGATGTGGAGGCATTGCGCAACTTCCTTCGAAATGTGGACACCTACCGTGGGTCTCCTATCGTCCGTGCGGCGCTATGGCTACAGGTCCTGTGGTTCGTGCGCCCCGGCGAATTGCGCCATGCGGAATGGAGTGAATTCGATTTCGATAGCATGATCTGGAACGTGCCGGCAGGCAAGATGAAGATGCGCGAGGCCCATATGGTGCCACTGGCGACACATACCAAAGCCATTCTGGAATCGCTCGGGCGAGTGACGGGGGGAGGACGATATCTGTTCCCGAGTCTCCGATCAGCGGATCGCCCCATATCCGAAAACGCGGTGTTGGTCGCGTTGCGATCCATGGGCTACGAAAAGGAGCAGGTGACGGGCCACGGCTTCCGGGCGACCGCGAGGACTTTTCTCGACGAAAACTTGGGATTTCGCCCAGAGGTCATCGAGATGCAGTTGGCACATTCGGTGAGAGACCCATTGGGGAGGGCATATAACCGAACGCAGTATCTCCAGGAACGGCATCGGATGATGCAGGGCTGGGCCGATTGGTTGGCGGAACTCTATGGTGGTGAAATTGGGAAACTCTAAGTGCATCCGCCAAAAATAGCCGGCAACAAAAAAGCCGGGCGGCGTGTAGGAAACACACGCAGCCCGGCTTTGGCGATGGAAGGGCGGCAGCCGCCCCGTCATGGAATGAGCATCCGGGCCAGGAGAGGCACCGCATGCAAAATAAAAGTCTCATCCGTCATCAGATGGGCAAGGGCGTCATAAAAGCCCTTCCACTCAGGACGAGAGTTCGCAGCGTTTTTGGGGGTGGTTCCCCGCCAGAGCGGAACCCCTGGGTATCAGTAAACGGGGAGAGACGTATCTCCGCTCGTTCCTGCAAGTAAGCTCCCTCGGACGTGTTTTCCTCAACCCAATCCAGCAGATCCTTGCGTCACGAGCGCCTTTCAACTTCACCGCTCCGCGGTATGCGTCGCCCTCTTACCACGCCTCTTTCTCTATGCCAGCGCCATGCCGCCTCCTGCACTCCCGTAGCCTGGGTCATGCAGCACCTCCAGTCCGGCAGCCCGGATCGCCACCGCCCGGATCGCCCCGCAGAGGAGCACGCGTTCCCGTAGCGCACCCTGCAGCGCGCGCGTCACCAGAGGAGACGGCCGAAAGCTCCCCGCGATGGCCCGCCGTCCCCCCGCGGCGCAAGCATGTCCCATCCCGTTTTCCCCCTCATTTTTGAAAAAACGAGCGCGCAGGAACCGCCATGCTACCGTGAAATCGGGTCATGGCAGGGGCCATGGCCAGGTCTCGTTCGAAAGAGAGGGGATATCCATGAAAGAGGAAAACAACCCATCCTGCT